>NZ_VISU01000018.1:0-156260 GCF_007827625.1 Micromonospora sp. CNZ297
CCGCCGACGACGCCACCAAGCCCAAGCCATGACCAGCCACTACACCCGACAAGCCCTCACCGAGCCGTGATCACAATCCCCGGCTGGAGTACTAGTTAGCAGTTTTCTGCCCAGAAGTACCGGAAGGCCCAGGTGTCGCTCCACCATGCGTCACCATAGGCCGGAATCGTTTTGCAGGAGCCCTTTCGTGTAGCTCCTGTGGTCTCGTACTGCCAGACGATTCGGACTCTGATGGAGCTTCCGCACTTGTTCCGGATCTGGTAAAGGGTGTATGGGTTGGCATCTGCGATCGCCCCTGACACCCAACAATGTCCCGGATCGGCGGACGCGCTTTCAGTAGTGACACCCATCAGGCCGGTAGCTGCGAGCGCTGCAGCGGCCGCTGTGGCCGCAATCTTGACCTTCATGAACGTTAAGCTAATTTGCGCATTGAATATTATCAAGCATTGACATATCTGCTTATCGGTGATAATTGCTGGCGGAAGTCATTCGCTCATTTGGTGGTTCTGAGCTCGTCCCTTTGAAGTAGTGCGCACCTGCGGTTGTGGAGGCAAGCGCGGTCGGTGGTGAGACTGGATGACCTGCTCAGGCTCTCTACCAGCCGTGCTGCACGAGGTTGTCGGGCGTACGGACTAGAGTCGCAGCCGTGACAGCTACGACGCCGCGCCTGCTCCTCGTCGACGGACATTCCCTGGCATACCGGGCGTTCTTCGCCCTGCCTGTGGAGAACTTCTCCACCACCACGGGGCAGCCGACCAACGCCGTCTACGGCTTCACCTCGATGCTGATCAACGTGCTGCGCGACGAGCAGCCGACGCACATCGTCGTGGCGTTCGACGTCTCCCGCCGCTCCTTCCGCACCGACAGGTACGCGGAGTACAAGGCCGGCCGCAGCGAGACCCCGACCGACTTCAAGGGCCAGGTCAGCCTGGTCAAGGAGGTCCTCGCCGCGCTGCGCGTGCCGGTGGTCGAGAAGGAGGGCTACGAGGCCGACGACGTCATCGCCACGCTCGCCTGCCAGGCCCGCGACCAGGGCATGGATGTGCTGATCACCACCGGCGACCGGGACGCGTTCCAGCTCGTCGGCGAGCGGGTGACGGTGCTCTACCCGCGCAAGGGCGTCTCCGACCTGGCCCGGATGGACCCGGCCGCGGTCGAGGCGAAGTACGGCGTCACCCCGGACCGCTACCGCGACCTGGCCGCGCTGGTCGGCGAGACCAGCGACAACCTGCCGGGCGTGCCCGGCGTCGGCCCGAAGACCGCCGCCAAGTGGATCAACCTGTACGGCGGCGTCGAGGGCGTGGTGGCCCGCGCCGACGAGATCAAGGGCAAGGCCGGCGACAGCCTGCGCGAGCGGCTGGCCGACGTGATCCGCAACTACGAGATCAACTGCCTGGTCTCCGACCTGGAGCTGCCGGTCCGTCCCGAGGACGCCCGCTGGCAGGGCTGGGACCGCGAAGCGGTGCACCAGGTCTTCGACACGCTCCAGTTCCGCATCCTGCGTGACCGGCTCTACCAATACCTGGAAGCGGTCGAGCCGGAGGCCGAGGCGGGCTTCGATCTCGCAGGCGAGGTGCTCACCGAGCCGGGCGCGCTCGCGGGCTGGCTCGGCACGCACGCCCCGGCGGGCGCACCGGTAGGCCTGGCGGTCACGCTCGACACCGGCCCCAACCGCCGGCACACCGCCACCGTGACCGCGATGGCGCTGGCCACCGCCGCCGGCGCGGGCGCCTGGTTCGACCCGAGCCGGCTGGACGCCGGCGACGAGGCCGCGCTGGCCGGGTGGCTGGCCGACGCGGAGCGCCCGAAGGTGCTGCACGACAGCAAGCCGGCGGTGCTGGCGTTCGCCGCGCACGGCTGGGAGCTGCACGGCATCGCCCGCGACACCCAGATCGCCGCCTACCTGGCCCGCCCCGACCAGCGCTCCTACGACCTGACCGACCTGGCGCTGCGCTACCTGCACCGGGAGCTGCGCGTCGACGCGCCGGAGACCGGTCAGCTCACTCTCGACGGGCTCGGCGACGAGGGCGTGGCCGAGCAGAACCTCATGCTCCAGGCCCGCGCCACGCTCGACCTGGCCGACGCGATCGACGCCGAGCTGTCCCGCGACGGCGAGCAGTCGGCCCGGCTGATGGCCGGCGTGGAGCTGCCGCTGATGCGGGTGCTCGCCACCATGGAGCGCACCGGCATCGCCGCCGACACCGACTACCTCTCCGAGCTGGAGGCGCACTTCGCCGCCGAGGTGAAGGCCGCCGCCCAGGGCGCGTACGAGGTGGTCGGCCGGGAGTTCAACCTCGGGTCGCCGAAGCAGTTGCAGGAGATCCTCTTCACCGAGCTGGGCCTGCCCAAGACCAAGCGGATCAAGACCGGCTACACCACCGACGCCGACGCGCTCCAGTGGCTGTTCGCGCAGACCGAGCACCCGCTTCTGCACCACCTGCTGCGGCACCGTGACGTCGCGAAGCTCAAGTCGACTGTCGACGGGCTGCTCAAGTCCGTCTCCGACGACGGCCGCATCCACACCACGTTCAACCAGACCGTGGCGGCGACCGGGCGGCTGTCCTCCACCGAGCCGAACCTGCAGAACATCCCGATCCGCACCGAGGAGGGGCGGCGGATCCGGCGCGCGTTCGTGGTCGGCGAGGGCTACGAGTGCCTGCTCACCGCCGACTACAGCCAGATCGAGATGCGGATCATGGCGCATCTGTCCTCGGACGACGCGCTGATCGAGGCGTTCAACTCCGGGCACGACTTCCACGCCGCCACCGCGTCATCGGTCTTCACTGTCGAGGTCGGCGACGTGACCGCCGACCAGCGCCGCAAGATCAAGGCCATGAACTACGGCCTGGCGTACGGGCTCAGCGCGTTCGGCCTGTCCCAGCAGCTCGGCATCAGCGCCGAGGAGGCGCGCGGGCTGATGGAGAACTACTTCGCCGGGTTCGGCGGGGTCCGCGACTACCTCCAGGAGGTGGTGGCCCGCGCCCGCCAGGACGGCTACACCTCCACCATCCTGGGCCGCCGCCGCTACCTGCCAGACCTGGTCAGCGACAACCGGCAGCGCCGCGAGATGGCCGAGCGGATGGCGCTCAACGCCCCGATCCAGGGTTCGGCGGCCGACATCATCAAGGTCGCGATGCTGCACGTCGACAGCGCGCTGCGCGACGCCGGGCTGCGGTCGCGGATGCTGCTGCAGGTGCACGACGAGCTGGTCTTCGAGGTCGCCCCGGGCGAGCGGGAGACGCTGGAGGCGCTGGTGCGCAAGCAGATGGGCGAGGCGTACCCGCTGTCGGTGCCGCTGGAGGTCTCGGTGGGCGACGGCCGCGACTGGAACAGCGCCGACCACTGACCCCACCGCCGCCCCACCCGCGCCGGCCACCGCCCACCCACCCGCCCCGGCGGTGATCAAGGAGTTTGTGTCACGCCCGAGCCCGTTCGGGGACACAAACTCCTTGATCACCGCACAAGAGGAGGCGGCGAAGGAGGCGGGAGCAGGGGCGAGGGCGCAGGGGCGGCGGCCTGGAGGGCGGCGGCCAGGCGGTCCCGGACGGCCACCTGGGCCGCGATCCGGGCGTCCAGCACGGCCAGCCGCTCCCGGCCGACCCGCAGCCCCGCCGGGGACGGCGGCGCCGACGCCACGTCCCCGTCCAGGCAGGGCAGGAAGACCCGCACGTCGTCCAGCGTCAGCCCGGCGTCGAGCAGGTGACGGATGTTGCGGACCCGGGTGACGACCGCGGCGTCGTACTCGCGATAACCGTTCGCGGCCCGGGCCGAGGCGATGAGCCCGTGTTCCTCGTAGTGCCGCAGGGCACGCGGCGTGCAGCCCGTCGCCTTCGCCACCGCGCCGATCCGCACCGCCGCCACCGTCCTCTCACGCGACCACCGCGCCCCCGTCCACCGGCAGCACCACACCGGTGACGAAGTCCGCCTCCGGCTCGCACAGCCGCCGGATCGCCCAGGCTACGTCCTCCGGGCGGCCGATCCGGCCCGCCGGGGTGTGTGCGAGCTGCCAGTCCCGTACCGCCGCGCGCCGCTCGGGGGAGAGGCCACTGTGCTCGCCGATGGGAGTGTCGACCGCGCCGGGCGCCACCGCCACCACCCGGACGCCGAGCGGCGCGAGTTCCACCGCCCAGCTGCGGGTCAGCGAGTCCAGCGCGGCCTTGCCCGCCGCGTACACCGAACTGCCCGGCCAGGCGCGCAGGCCGACCGACGTGGTGACGTTGACGATCACGCCACGGGTCGCGGCGAGCGCCTCGACGGCGGCGTGCGCCAGCCGGATCGGCGCGAGCAGGTTCGTCTCCAGCTGCCGCCGGGCGGCGTCCTCGTCCAGCTCCGCCAGCGGCCCGCCGCCGGCCACGCCCGCGTTGTTGACCAGGACGTCCAGGCGGCCGTACCGGTCGAGCGCGGCGCCGACGACCCGGTCCGGCCCGTCGGGAGCGGTGACGTCGGCCGTCAGCGGGGCGATACCCGGCCGGCCGGCGGCGGTCTCCGCCAGCGGCGCGGCGCGCCGGCCGACCGCGACCACTGCGTACCCGGAGGTGGCGAGGGATCGTGCGGTGGCCCGGCCGATGCCGGTCCCCGCACCGGTGACCACGGCGACGCGTGGCGTGCGGCGTTCCATGCCGGCATCGTCCGACCCTGCCGCCTGCGGCAGGGTCAAGCGGCCGGTCAGAGACCGAGCAGGACCGGCATCGCGTTGACCGCGCCGTGCACCACGAGCAGCGGCCACATCCGGCGGTACCGCGACCACAGGTAGCCGAGGAACAGCCCGGCGACCCCCTGGTTCACGATCACCGACGCCAGGTCGACGGCGGGCCGGCCGCTGCCCTGGATGGCCACGTGCCAGGCCGCCCACACCAGCGACGCGAGCACGATCGCCGGCCAGCGTCCCAGCAGCGACTCCCACCGGGTCTGCAGCCACCGCCGGTAGAAGACCTCCTCCAGCAGCGCGTTCACCGCGAAGGCCACCAGCAGCGTGACGGCCAGCTCGACCGGCGTGACGGTCCGCCCCCAGTCGCTCGCCGGCACGGCCAGCGGCGTCGCGTAGCTGAGCACCAGCCACACCGCCACCGGCAGCGCCGGACCCCACCGGTGGGCGGCGTCCGCCGGGGCCGGGCCCGGCCGCCACCGCGGCGGCCACCGGCGCGCGGCCAGGAACACCACGGTGGGTACGCCGAGCAGCAGCGCCAGCTTCAACACGGTGTACGCGGGTTCGCCGCCCAGCAGCGGCATGACGGCGGCGAACGCGATCCCGGCCAGCAGCAGCGGCACCGCCTCGCGGTAGGGCGCGACCGGGTCCGGCCACCTCGGGTCGGGTGCGGGCGGGATCAGCCGGATCAGCGCGATCCCGGCCAGTGCCGGTATCCACCGGCTCCACATCGGTACGGTGCCGTCGTGGTCGGCGCTGTACCGGATGCCGGTGTTCCCGGTCACCACCAGGAGGAGCGCCGCGACGGCGACGAGCCCGAGGCCCGCCACGAGGACCACCCGCCCGGCGCGGGGATGACGGCCGGCGGTCGGGACGTCTGTCGTCATCGCCGGCACGGTACCAACGCGCGGCTAACGGACCGGGCGGCTCAGCCCTTGAGCGGGTCGTGACCCCAGTTCATCAGCGACCAGCGCCACCTGGTGTCCCGGACGTCGCCTGCGGGCCGCTGCGCCAGGTGGCGGTGGACGTACCCGATCACCTTGCGCATGTGCTTGTAGTCGGCGGCGGTGAGGTCGGCGCGCTTGCGGCGCAGCAGGTCGACGATGCGCCGGCCGGAGTCGTGGCCGACCGACTCGCCGCCCTGGGTGCCCTTCTTGTGCCAGCCGACGTGCTTGGACTCCTCGCTCTCCAGCCAGCGGGACAGCTCGCCCGGCTTCATGTTCACCGCGTCGGTGAACTCCCGGTACGTCTGCTGCGGATCCTCAGCGCGACTCATGGCGAAGCACCTCCGGGCGGTGGGCCACGTCGCGGCCCGAGTCGTCGTTGGTGATCCGGTACTGCGGTTGCTCGGGCGAGGCGTTCACGGTGTGCCCGCGGACGTGGGTGCGCTCGGTCAGCTTCTCCTTGACGACGCCGTACGCCCGGCCGCTGTGGCTGGCCCAGGAGACGTGGTCGCTGGCGCGGAACTCGTTCTCGGCCATGCCGCCCGGTTACCCGCGGCGGGTACCGAGTAACGGCGTGGTCAGGGCCGGCTCTCCGCGATCGGCAGCTTGATCGCGAAGGGCTCGGACAGCTCGATCACCTCGCTGCTGTCGTCCACCAGCTCGTACTGCCGCTCGCCGCCGGGGCCGATCCGGTCACCGAGCCGGTACGCGTAGAGGTGCACCGGATCCTGCTCGATCCGCCAGTAGAAGGGGATCCCCGCGGCGGCGTACTCGCCCGGCTTGGCGAACCGGTCGACCCGCCGGGTGCCGGGGGAGACGATCTCGACGGCCAGGACGACGTCCGCCGGTCGCAGGAGGGACCTGTCGCTCGGCAGCTCGGCGTGGTGGAGCAGGACGTCCGGTTGGCGGCTGGTGTTGGGGCTGAGCCCGACCCCGACGGCTTGGGACGCCCGCAGGTGAACCGGTGCGTGCGATCGAAGCCAGAGCCACAGCAGGCTGGAGATTGTCTGGTGGCCCAGGGTGGGGGAGGGTGTCACCTGGAAGACTCCGTCGACGAGTTCGACGCGGGGGGCGTCGTCCGGCAGGGTGAGCAGATCCTCCAGCGTGTAGTCCGCACGCTGCTGCCGCATCGGGTCCGGACACCAGGGGCCAGGTGATGTCGGGATGGGCTCGGCGCTCATGCGGCGAGCGTACCGCCGGGTGCCGGAGCCCGTGTCGCACCGGACGTGCGACGCGCTCAGTCCGCCGGCTTCTCCGCGACGAAGATCGCCGTGCCGGGGAACAGCCGCCCGCGCAACGGGCTCCACTGCCCCCAGATCCCCTCGTGCCCGGCCGGCCACTCCGGCTCCACCAGGTCCAGCAGGCGGAACCCGGCGCCGACCAGCTCCCGGATCCGGTCGCCCAGGGTGCGGTGCTGCTCGACGTACGTGGCCACCCCGTGCTCGTCCTGCTCGACGTAGGGGGAGCGGTCGAAGTACGAGTGCACGGCGGTCAGCCCGCCCTCGCCCGGGTCGTCCAGGAAGATCCAGCGCATCGGGTGGGTGACCGAGAAGACCCACCGGCCGCCGGGGCGCAGCACCCGGGCCACCTCGCGCATCGCCGCCGCCGAGTCGTCCACGAACGGGATCGCGCCGAACGCGGTGCAGACGGTGTCGAACGCGGCGTCGGCGAACGGCAGGGCGAGCGCGTCGGCCTGCACCAGCGGCACGCGTACCCCGGTGCGCCCGGCGGCCTCGGCGGCGTGCCGCAACATGCCTGCGGACAGGTCCAGCGCGACCGGCCGGGCGCCCTGGGCGGCGAGCCAGCGTGCGGCGGCGGCCGCCCCGGCGCCGAGTTCGAGGATCCGCCGCCCGGCGACGTCGCCGAGCAGCCGGGCGTCGGCCTCTCGCAGCCCTTCCGGGCACCAGACGAAGTCGGCGTCGCCGAGGAACGCGCCGTGCTCGGCCTGGTACGCGTCGGCGTCGGTGTCCCACCATCCGCGGTTCGCGCGGCGGATCTCCCCGGCGTCGACCCGTCGGCGGGTCACCCTGTCGTCGTCCACGGGTTCACGCTAGGTCCGGCGGCCCGGACCCGGTGCGGTGGGGTGGTGGCTGGGGCGGATGTGACGGACGAGACAGCTGTGGCACCTTACCGCGCAAAATCTCCGCTTTCGCAGCGGATGAGTTCGCGCGGACCCGGGAGGGCTTGCACGCTGTGGTAATGCAGCGGGTAGGCTAGACGATGCGCTCGCGGATCGTGTGCCTCGGCAGGGAGCAGGTGCGCGGTCACCGGAGCCACTAATGATCTTCTCGCGTCGATCGTTCGGTGTGCCCGGCGACGGATCCGTTGGCGCGGCAGAGTCACCGCGACACCCATGCCCGCTGTGACAACCCATCCGACCGGAGCAACCGCCCACATGACGAGCAGCATCGAGGCCACCTCGAGCGCCAACAAGGTCACCCACGACGACCTCGGCTCTGAGGAAGCTTTCCTCGCCGCGATCGACGAGACCATCAAGTACTTCAACGACGGCGACATTGTCGAAGGCACCGTCGTCAAGGTCGATCGGGACGAGGTCCTGCTCGACATCGGCTACAAGACCGAGGGTGTCATCCCCTCTCGGGAGTTGTCGATCAAGCACGACGTGGACCCGGCCGAGGTCGTTTCGGTGGGTGACCACATCGAGGCCCTCGTCCTCCAGAAGGAGGACAAGGAGGGTCGGCTGATCCTCTCCAAGAAGCGGGCGCAGTACGAGCGGGCCTGGGGCACGATCGAGAAGATCAAGGACGAGGACGGCGTCGTCCGCGGTTCGGTCATCGAGGTCGTCAAGGGTGGTCTCATCCTCGACATCGGCCTGCGTGGCTTCCTGCCCGCGTCGCTCGTCGAGATGCGGCGTGTGCGTGACCTGCAGCCGTACGTCGGCCGCGAGCTCGAAGCCAAGATCATCGAGCTGGACAAGAACCGCAACAACGTGGTCCTGTCCCGCCGTGCCTGGCTGGAGCAGACGCAGTCCGAGGTGCGCACCGAGTTCCTCAACAAGCTCCAGAAGGGGCAGGTCCGCAAGGGCGTCGTCTCCTCGATCGTCAACTTCGGCGCGTTCGTCGACCTGGGCGGCGTGGACGGCCTCGTGCACGTCTCCGAGCTGTCCTGGAAGCACATCGACCACCCGTCCGAGGTCGTCGAGGTGGGCCAGGAGGTCGAGGTCGAGGTCCTGGACGTCGACCTGGACCGCGAGCGGGTCTCGCTGTCGCTGAAGGCGACGCAGGAGGACCCGTGGCGTCAGTTCGCCCGCACCCACGCGATCCAGCAGATCGTGCCGGGTAAGGTCACCAAGCTGGTGCCGTTCGGTGCGTTCGTCCGCGTGGACGACGGCATCGAGGGCCTGGTCCACATCTCCGAGCTGGCCGAGCGCCACGTGGAGATCCCGGAGCAGGTCGTGCAGGTCGGCTCCGAGGTCATGGTCAAGGTCATCGACATCGACCTGGAGCGCCGCCGGATCTCGCTGTCGCTCAAGCAGGCCAACGAGGGCTTCGTCGAGGGCGAGGAGCACTTCGACCCGACCCTCTACGGCATGGCCGCGACGTACGACGACCAGGGCAACTACATCTACCCGGAGGGCTTCGACCCGGAGACGGGCGAGTGGCTCGAGGGCTACGACAAGCAGCGCGAGACCTGGGAGCAGCAGTACGCCGAGGCGCGTCAGCGCTGGGAGGCCCACACCAAGCAGGTGCAGACCTCCCGCGCCGCCGACGCCGAGGCCGCCGCCAACCCGGCTCCGGCCACCACCGGCACCACCACCTCGACCTCGGCCCCGAGCCGTCAGGCCGAGGAGCCGGCCGGCACGCTCGCGACCGACGAGGCGCTCGCCGCGCTGCGGGAGAAGCTCGCCGGCGGCAAGTGACCGGACGCTGACGCCTGTTCGTCCCACCGGACGAGCCGGCGACTGCCTCTGACGACGGGCCCCGTCCCCGCGTTCTGCACCAGCGGAGCGCCGGGGGCGGGGCCCACGTCGTACGCCGGAAGGGTTTGGCATGCGGACGGCAGATCCGGTTGACTGTCCGGGTGCTGAAGGTGGGGCTGACCGGCGGAATCGGATCGGGCAAGAGCGCGGTGGCGAGCCGGCTCGCCACGCTGGGCGCGGTGATCGTCGACTCGGACCGCATCGCCCGCGAGATCGTCGCGCCCGGCACCGACGGGCTGGCCGAGGTCGTCGCCGCCTTCTCCGAGAAGGTCCTGGACGCCGACGGGGCGCTGGACCGGGCCGCCCTCGGCGCGCTGGTCTTCGGCGACGAGGCGGCCCGCCGCACGCTCGAAGGGATCACCCACCCCCGGGTACGCGCGCGCAGCGCCGAGCTGGCCGCCGCCGCCCCCGCCGACGCGATCGTGGTGAACGACGTACCGCTGCTGGCCGAGGTGGGACTCGCGCCGACGTACCACCTGGTGGTCGTGGTGCAGACGGCCGTGCCGACCCGGATGGCCCGGCTGACCCGCGACCGGGGCATGGCCCCGGCGGAGGCCGAGCGGCGCATCGCCGCGCAGGCCGACGACGCCACCCGCCGTGCGATCGCCGACGTGCTCCTGACCAACGACGGCACGCTCACCGACCTGCACGCCGCCGTGGACGCCCTCTGGCGGGACCGCCTGTCGCCCTACGAGCGCAACGTCCGCGAACGCCGCGCCGTCCCGCCCGACCCGGCGGCGCTCGCCGGACCGGACCCGACCTGGCCCGAGCAGTACGCCCGGCTGGCCGCCCGGATCCGCCACGCGGCCGGCGGTGAGATCCGGGTCGACCACGTCGGCTCCACCGCCGTGCCGGGACTCGCCGCGCCGGACGTGATCGACATCCAGGTGACTGTGTCCTCGCTGAACGAGGCGGACGGGCCGCTCGCGCAGCGGCTGGCCGAGGCGGGTTTCCCGCGGCTGCCGGGCGAGTGGTGGGACGCCCCGCGACAGCCGGAGCCGGTGCGCTGGGCCAAGCGGCTGCACGGCGGCGCGGACCCGGCGCGTCCGGTGCGCCTGCACCTGCGGGAGGCCGGTTCGCCCGGCTGGCGGTACGCGCTGCTGATGCGCGACCACCTGCGTGCCGACCCGGCGCGGCGGGCCGACTACCTCCAGGTGAAGCGGGAGCTGGCGGCCGCCGCGCCGGAGCACGCCGCTTGGGGCACGGTGACCGATCCCTGGTTCGACGAGGAGCACCTGCGTGCCGAGGAGTGGGCCGCGCAGACCGGCTGGCGGCCCTGACCGGGCCGTCCCGGCGGCGCCGGTTCGGCGGACCGCGGAGGCCGCGCCGGTTCAGCGCGACGTCGAGGCCGACGATCCGCCGCTGCCCGCCGCACGGCCCGGCGTGAGGTCCAGCCGGATCCACACGCCCGGCCCGGTCCGCAGTTCCATCCGCTGCGGCACACCGCCCCGGTCCAGCCACAGGCGTCTGCCGCCCGGCACCTCGAACACGTCGACCGTCCGGTCGCCCAGCCGGTCCTCCCGGACCCGGACGGTGTCACCGGCGGGCGCGCGCCGGGCCGCCCGCAGCGCCGCGTCGAGCAGCCGGTCCAGGTCGTCGCCGGGCGGGCGCGCGGCGGCCGCGAGCAGCGCGGCCGGCACCGGTGCCGGGGGAGTGGCGGGCCCGTCGGGGGATCGCTGCACCTCGGCCACCCGTCCCGGCAGGACCCACCGGAGGGTACGCCTGCCGCTGCCCTCCTCGGTCACCGCGAGGTACGCCGACGGGCTCGTCCAGTCCACCGTGCCGGTGGCCCGCAGGTTCGCCGACGGGGCGAGCGGAGCGGACACCGTCACCGCCGCGCCGCGCAGTGCCCGGAGCCGGGCGGGCAGCGCGGCCAGCCGGGCGACTTCGTCGTCGCTGAGCGCCCGGGGCTGCCCGGGCCGGCCGCCGAGGGCGTCCACCGGATGCAGTGTGGGCCGGTCGGCGCGGGTCAGGTCGACGGTGACGGGTGTCCCGTCCGCCAGCCGGCCGGTGAGCCGGTGCAGCCGGGCGTCGGCGTCCACCCACAGCGTCGGCCGCGGGTCACCAGGCGGTGCGAGGGATGCCTGGAGCACGTCCACCGGGATGCCGCCGACCCGGTCGGCGCGTAGCCACCGGCCGTCGGCGGCGGGCCTGTCGACCCGGTCGGCGCCGAGCCCGATCAGCAGGTCGCGTACCGCGCCGAGGCCGTGCCCGCCGGCCGGGGACCGCATCCGCCACCGGTCCGCCGGCGGCACCAGCGGGGGCCGGGCCGGGGTGGGCAGCGCGCCGGGGTCGGGCCGCACCAGCAGCGCGGACGCGGTGGCCTGGACCAGGCTCCGGTCGTCGCCCGCGCCCGGGCCGCCGACGTCCAGATAGACCAGGGGGCGGGCCCAGTCGACCCAGCCGACCAGTTCGGTACGGGCGCCGCCGGCGCCGACCGTGACCCGGACGCCGGCGCGTACGTCGCGCAGGTTGGTGACCCGCAGCGCGGCCACCCGGTCGGCCTCGGCGGCGGTGAGCGGGCGTGCCGTCCCGGTGTCGTCGCCGCGGCCGGGTACCCAGGTCAGCAGCCCGGCGACGAGCGTCGCGGCGGAGAGCGCGGCTGCCGCTACGAGCGCGGCGAGCGCGATCCGGCGCCGGTCCGGCCCGTCCGGCGGGTCGTCGGCGCCGTCCAGTTCCGGGTCGCCGCCCGGCCGGGTGGTGAGTGTGGGACGGCGGCCGGCGAGCGGGTCGGCGCGGCGGCGCCGGCCGGCCACGGTGGCGGGCCGGGTCGGTGCGCCGGTGCGGCCGCGGCGGTGGCCGCGACCCGGTTCCCGGGGTACGGCCTGGTCGCCGTCGCCACGTGCGGAGAGCCGGTGCGGGCGGCTCACGCCGCGCTGGCGGCCCGGCTTGTCGGCGGGCGGGGGCGTGCCGGGCTCGCGTCGCGGCCGGCGGTCGGGAGAGGTCCCCACGAGTGGAGAACGCGAGAGCGGGGTTTCGGTGACGAGCAGGGGCGCTCGCGGCGGCCGGTCAGCGCTGCGCGCGACCACCGTCGGCGCGCACGCCGGTCGTCCCGGGTGCTGCGGCCCTGGCGCCGGGGGCGACCGGCCCGCGAGGGGCGATCACCGGCCCGGTCGGCCGCCGCGAGCGGCCTACGGTACGAGGGTAGACCGGTGAGATGAGCCACACAATGGGAATATCGAAGCCGATCAGGGACGGTCGGTGGTCGTGGCCGGAAGTGTCGGACCGCGGGCGTACGGTTGGTGTCATGGCGCTCGACATTCCCCGGCTCGACGGCCGCTTCCAGGTCGTCAGTGAGTTCCAGCCGGCCGGTGACCAGCCGGCTGCCATCGACGAGCTTGAGCGTCGCGTGCGGCGCGGCGACCGCAACACGGTGCTGCTCGGCGCGACCGGCACGGGCAAGAGCGCCACCACGGCGTGGCTGGTCGAGCGGCTCCAGCGGCCGACCCTGGTGCTCGCCCCCAACAAGACCCTCGCCGCCCAGCTCGCGAAGGAGTTCGGCGAGCTGATGCCGCACAACGCGGTCGAATACTTCGTCTCCTACTACGACTACTACCAGCCCGAGGCCTACATCCCGCAGACCGACACCTACATCGAGAAGGACTCCTCGATCAACGAGGAGGTCGAGCGGCTGCGGCACTCGGCCACGATGTCGCTGCTCACCCGGCGGGACGTCATCGTGGTCGCCACCGTCTCGGCGATCTACGGCCTGGGCACGCCGGAGGAATACCTCGACCGGGCCGTGCGGGTCAAGGTCGGGCAGGAGCTGGACCGTGACCAGCTGCTGCGCCGGCTGGTCGACATTCAATACGCGCGCAACGACATGGCCTTCCAGCGCGGCACCTTCCGGGTCCGCGGCGACACGCTGGAGATCATCCCGGCGTACGAGGAGCTGGCGGTCCGGATCGAGCTGTTCGGTGACGAGATCGAGAAGCTCTACTACCTCAACCCGCTGACCGGTGACGTGGTCCGCGAGGTCGACAGCCTGATGATCTTCCCGGCCACGCACTACGCCGCCGGTCCCGAGCGGATGGAACGGGCGATCCGCGACATCGAGGCCGAGCTGGGCGAGCGGCTGGCCGAGTTGGAACGGCAGGGCAAGCTGCTGGAGGCCCAGCGGCTGCGCATGCGCACCACCTACGACATCGAGATGATGCGCCAGGTGGGCTTCTGCTCCGGCATCGAGAACTACTCCATGCACATCGACGGCCGGCTGCCGGGCAGCCCGCCGCACTGCCTGCTCGACTACTTCCCCGACGACTTCCTCACGGTGGTCGACGAGTCGCACGTGACCATCCCGCAGATCGGCGGCATGTACGAGGGCGACGCCTCCCGCAAGCGGATGCTCATCGACCACGGCTTCCGGCTCCCCAGCGCCGCCGACAACCGGCCGCTGCGCTTCGACGAGTTCCTGGAGCGGGTGGGCCAGATGGTCTTCCTCTCCGCCACCCCCGGCCCGTGGGAGCTGGAGCAGGCGCAGGGCGAGTTCGTCGAGCAGGTGATCCGGCCCACCGGCCTGATCGACCCCGAGGTGGTGGTCAAGCCGACCAAGGGGCAGATCGACGACCTCATGCACGAGATCAAGCTGCGTACCGAGCGGGACGAGCGGGTGCTCGTCACCACGCTCACCAAGAAGATGGCCGAGGACCTCTCCGACTACCTGCTGGAGAACGGCATCCGGGTGCGCTACCTGCACTCCGAGGTCGACACCCTGCGCCGTGTCGAGCTGCTGCGCGAGCTGCGCAAGGGCGACTACGACGTGCTGGTCGGCATCAACCTGCTCCGGGAGGGTCTCGACCTGCCCGAGGTCTCGCTCGTGGCGATCCTCGACGCCGACAAGGAGGGCTTCCTGCGCAGCGGCCGGTCGCTGATCCAGACCATCGGTCGCGCGGCCCGTAACGTCTCCGGCCAGGTCCACATGTACGCCGACAAGATCACGCCGTCGATGGCGGACGCGATCGACGAGACCAACCGGCGCCGGGCCAAGCAGATCGCGCACAACGAGGCGAACGGCATCAAGCCGGAGCCGCTGCGCAAGAAGATCCACGACATCCTCGACGACATCTATCGCGAGGCGGAGGACACCGATAACAGCAACGTCGGCGGGGCCGTGCGGCAGTTGTCGCGGGGCAAGGCGCCGGTCAAGGAGACCCGCAGCCGCCGGGGCGCCGCGGCCACCCCGTCGCGGGAGGGGATGGCCCGGGCCGACCTGGCCAACCTCATCCAGGAGCTCAACGACCAGATGCTCGCCGCCGCGCGCGAGCTGCAGTTCGAGCTGGCCGCGCGGATCCGCGACGAGGTGGCCGACCTCAAGAAGGAGCTGCGCGGGATGGACGCCGCAGGGGTCCGGTGACCGGCGTGACGGCCGAGGCGGCGCGATGCTGACCGAGGCCGTCATCGGGCGGCCCGACCCGCGGCTGCGCCAGTGGGTGGACCGCTACCTCGGCTACCGCGAGGACGCGCCCGTCCCGCTCGTACGCCGGGAGGTGGCGGGCGCGTTCGTGGTGCTGATCCTCGGCTGGGGCGACCCCCTCGACGTGACCGACCCGCGTGCCCCCGGTGAGGGCGCGTACGCCGCCAACGCCTTCCTGGCCGGCCCGTTCGACGGCTGGTGCGCCACCCGGACGGCCGGAACCGGCACCGGGGTGCAGGTGCTGCTCACCGCCCCGGCGGCACGCCGCCTGCTCGGGCTGCCCCTGGCCGAGCTGACCAACCGGGCGGTGCCTCTCGACGCGGTGGCGGGCTGGCTGGCCCGGCTGCGCGACGAGCTGGCCGGCGAGCCGGGCTGGCCGGAGCGCTTCGCCCGGCTCGACGCCGCCCTGGCCGCACGGCTGGCGGCGACCGCGCCGCTGGACCCGCACCTGGCGGCGGCCTGGCGGCGTCTGGACGGCAGCGGGGGAGCGGTCGGCGTGACCACGCTCGCCGGGGAACTGGGCTGGTCCCGCCGCCACCTGTCGGTCCGGTTCCGGCGGGAGTTCGGCCTGCCGCCGAAGACCGTCGCCCGCCTGCTGCGCTTCGAGCGGGCGTACGCGAGCCTGGGCCGGACGCTGCTCACCGCGGACGCCGCCGTGCCGGACGACTCCGGGTGGGCGGAGCGGGCCGCCCGGTGGGGCTACTACGACCAGTCGCACCTGATCCGGGAGTTCCGCGAGTTCGCCGGCGCCACTCCGGCCGCGCTGACCGCACCCGGATCGCATTCGTCCAATCCGGCCTGACCGCCCCGGCGGCAGACTGACGTTCATGCGAAGCATCTATCCGGTCCTGCGGTATCCCGACGTGCGAGCCGCCGCCGACTTCCTCTGTTCCGCGTTCGGCTTCACGGTGCGCGAGGCCCACGAACTCCCCGACGGCACGATCGGCCACGCCGAGCTGGCGTACGGCGACGACCTGGTGATGCTCGGCCCAGGCCCGGCGCCGCGGTCCCGGCCCGCCGACGACGACTACCGCGTCTACGTGGCGCTCGACGACGTGGACGCGCATCACGAGCGGGCCCGGGCGGCCGGGGCGGAGATCGTCCGGGCGCCGTTCGACACCGACTACGGCTCCCGTGACTACGCCGCCCGCGACCTGGCCGGGCTGGTGTGGTCGTTCGGCACCTACCGCCCCTGAGCGCTCAGCCCGTACGGTTGCGCTGTGTGGGCGAGGTATTGCCGAGCGTGACGGTGATGCGTACGCTCCCTCCCGGGAGGCGTGCATGCCGTTGTCAGCAAGTCCTGTGGTCCGGAGGGCGAGGCTCGGCGTGGAGCTGCGCCGGCTGCGTCGTCGCGAGTCGCTCACGCTCGAACAGGTCTGCGCCCGGCTGGGCTGGGCGTCCACGTCGAAGCTGTCCCGCATCGAGCTGGGGCAGAGCCGGCCCGACCTGGCCGACGTGCTCGACCTGCTCGACGTCTACGAGGTGCCGTCACCGCAGCGCGACGAGCTGATCGTCATCGCCCGCGACGCCGCCACCGGCCGGGGCTGGTCGAAGGCGCTCGGCGAGATGGGGGAGCGCCAGCGGGCGTACGCCGAGCTGGAGGCGGGCGCGGAGCGCATCGTGGAGTACCAGTGCGTGCTGGTGCCCGGCCTGCTCCAGACCCCGGCGTACGCCCGCCTGCGCGTGTCGGCCGGTGCGGCACTCGGCGGGGAGGTGGACGTGGAGGCCGACGTGCGCGCCCGGGTGGCACGCCAGGAACTGCTGATCCGGCCGGACCCGCCGCACTACACCGCACTGTTGGACGAGCGTGTCTGCGACCCGGACGGCCTGCCCGCGGACGTGTGGCGCGACCAGATGCGGCATCTGCTCGCGCTCGCCGAACGGCCACGCGTCACCGTCCGGGTGCTGCGGTCCGCGGCGTCGAGCGGCGGCGGGCCGCACCCGCTGGCGCCGTTCTCGTACTACGCCTACCCGGATCCGGAGGACCCGCGCACGGTGCTGGTGGAGACGCTCACCACCGACCTGCGGCTGGTCGCCGAGGCGGATGTGGCCCACTACGAGCGGGTCATCGAGCGGCTGCTGGCGGCGGCGCTGCCGGCGGACGCCTCCGCCGAGCTGGTGGCCCGGCGGCTCGGTGCGGCGCCGGTGCCCCGGCCGCGCGATCCGCACGAGCTGGAGTGAGCCGCACGGCCCGCCGCCGGTGAGGCGCGACCACCGGGCCCGGCGCCCCCGATGCCCGTCGGGACCGGTGGCCGCGCAGCGCGCAGGCTACGGCAGGGGTACGACAGTTCAGGCCGGAACGTCGATGAAGTGCTCGACCAGCGGCGGGCCGGCGAAGTGCGGGCCGATCAGCCCGCGCCACTGCGCGAACCGCTCGGTCTGGCGGAAGTTCACGTCGTGCGCCTCGACCGAGTCCCACTCGACGAGCAGCACGAACCGGGTGGGCGACTCCACGCCCCGGGTCATCCGAACGGAGCGGCAGCCTTCGGCGCCGGCGAGGATCGGCCGCGCCTGCGCGTAGGCGGCGGCGAGCTCGTCCTCGTGTCCGGGCGTGACATCGATCAGCGCGACCTCAAGAACCATGCAGGCAGCCTGCCATGCCAGCCCGCCGCCGGTACGTCCCGGGTAACGTCCCGGCGCGCCGCCCACAAGGGATGGCTAGCCTCCTAGGACGCGCCGCGCGACGTGAGCCGCAGCACGTCGAGAGATCGACGGGTGGCCCGGAGATGCGCCACCTGGGTGCGATGGTGAACAATGGCGGCCGAGGAGGGGAGTATTCCCCCGCGACGGAGTCGTCAGCACGGAAGAGCGCCGGCACCCCCGGTGGCCCGACCCGGCTCCGCCGGTCGGAACCCGGCACCCGGGTTCCGGCGGAAGAGACCTCCGACAGTCACCCCTGTCAGCGTCGACGCACCCCGGCACCAACACCCGGCGTACGGTGTGCCCGACGCAGCGTGTCTGCCGGAGGATGGATTTGAACGTGTCCGCATTGGTGTGGGCGGTAACGCTGATCGCGATGATCGCGGTCCTGCTCGCCGACCTGTTCATCATCGGCCGGCGGCCGCACGAGCCGAGCGTCCGCGAGTCCAGCCTGTGGGTGGGCTTCTACGTCGGCCTGGCGCTGCTCTTCGGCGTGGTGCTCTGGCTGACCGCGGGTGGCCGCGTCGCAGGCGAGTTCTACACGGGCTGGCTCACCGAGTACAGCCTCTCGGTGGACAACCTCTTCGTCTTCGTGATCATCATGGCCCGGTTCGGGGTGCCCCGGCAGTACCAGCAGAAGGTGCTGCTCGTCGGCATCATCCTGGCGCTGATCATGCGTGGTGGTTTCATCGCGGCCGGCGCGGCGCTGATCTCCCAGTTCTCCTGGGTGTTCTACATCTTCGGCGCGTTCCTCATCTACACCGCGGTGAACCTGGCCCGGCAGGGCGAGCCGGACGAGGACGAGTTCAGCGAGAACCTGCTGATCCGGTGGAGCCGCAAGGCGCTCCCGCTGTCCCGGGACTACGACGGGGCGCGGATGACCACCCACGAGCACGGGCGGCGCCTGTTCACCCCGATGCTGATCGTGATGATCGCGATCGGCACCACCGACCTGATCTTCGCGCTGGACTCGATCCCGGCGATCTTCGGCATCACCCAGGAGCCGTACCTGGTCTTCACCGCCAACGTGTTCGCGCTGATGGGACTGCGGCAGCTCTACTTCCTGCTCGGCGGCCTGCTGGACCGGCTCATCTACCTCAGCTACGGCCTGGCGGTGGTGCTCGGCTTCATCGGCGTGAAGCTGGTGCTGGAGGCGCTGGCCGAGAACAACCTGCCGTTCATCAACGGCGGCGAGCACGTGGCGTGGGCCCCGCACATCCCGATCTGGCTCTCGCTCACGGTCATCCTCGGCACCCTGGCCGTGGCCACCGCTGCCAGCCTGGCGAAGTCGTCCCGGGACCGGCGCCGGGAACTGGCCCAGGCCCGCCGCTGACCCACCCGTACCGTAGGGGCGCTCCCATCCCCGGGGGCGCCCCGCGGCGTGTCAGGGGTCAGACGCGGTAGGCGCCGACGAGGGTGGCGGTCCGGTCGGCCGGCAGTTCCTCCTCGACCACCCGGCGGGTCAGATAGCAGGCGTGCAGCATCCGGCGCCGGCCGCCGCGCGGCTCGGCCGACACGATCCCGACGTGGTGGATGCGCCGGCCGGGCCGGGCGAAGAAGTAGAGGTCGCCGGGGCGTTCGGCGTCCAGCGGCACCCGCGAGGTCGCCGCCGCCTGGTCGTCGGCGTCGCGCGGCAGCGTGATCCCGTACCGCCGCCAGGCCAGGTGCACCAGCCCGGAGCAGTCGATGCCGTCGGTGGACATGCCGCCCCAGACGTAGACCAGGTCGCGCAGCCGCTCGGCGACCGCGAGCACCTTCTCGGCCTCGGGACGCTCGGCGGGCAGCGGCACCAGGTCGTCCTCCGTGGCCCAGAGCGGGTCGGCCCGCCCGGGTACGCGGACCGGGCGTCTGCCGTCCACCGGCGGGCCGGCGGGGGTGAGCCGGGTGCCGAGGACCACGCCGGTGAGCGCCGCGTCGCCGTCCGGCTCGGCGCGCAACGCGGTGTGGGCGACGTCGACAGTCAGCGGGGCGTCGGCGGCCGAGCCGGAACCGGCCGGACCAGAACCGGCCGGACCGGAACCGGCCGGACCAGGACCGGCCGGGCCGGTACCGACCGGTGCCGGTGCGGGCGAAGCGGGTCCGGACAGAGCGGGGCCGGCCGGGTCGAGGTCGGTCGGATCAGGGGAGGACGGGTCGGCGTCGGCCGGATCGGCCAGGTGGGCGGCCCGCAGCCACCCCGGGTAGCCGTCGGCGCCGAGCTTCGCCGCGGGCTGGCCCAGCGCCACCACCCGCACCCAGCCGTCCGGCCGGGTCTCGGTGACGCGCACCGGCTCGCCGAGCAGCAGCTGGGTCAGGACGCAGTCGCCGACGAGCTGGTCGCGGTCCATGCCCGCGATCCAGGCGGCCACGTCGGGGGAGCCGGCGAGGGCGGGGCAGTCGATCGGACGTACCGCCTCGGGCGCGGTCCAGAGGGTCGCCACCGGTACCCGTACGACGGCCCGGCGGCCGGGCTGAGGCGCCACGCGTACCCCTCTCTGCGGTGGTCGTCGGGGCGACCATATGAAAAATTCTGACGTTGCTCAAGCATGTGTCTGAATTTTAGCTTCACGCAGTCCGGTGACTCCCAGGCCCGGCGCGTCCGGCAGCAGCACGCTCGCGCCCTCGTACCGGATGCCGCCGCTGACCGGCGACCAGGCCAGCCACCAGGCGGCGTCGAGGTCCGACACGGCAGTGGTGCCGTAGGCGGCGACCAGGCTGGCCGCGGCGCCGACCCCCACCGGGCCCTCCATCATCGAGCCGACGATGGTGCCCATGCCGTGCGCGGCGGCCAGGTCGAGCAGCGTGCGGGCCGGTTGCAGGCCGCCGCACTTGGCCAGCTTCACGTTGACCATGTCGGCGGCCCGCCGCCGGATCACCTCGACCAGGTCGCGCACGTCGAAGACGGACTCGTCGGCCAGGATCGGCAGGTCCACCCGGTCGCTGACCCAGGCCAGCCCGTCCAGGTCGCGGCGGTGCACCGGCTGCTCGACCAGCTCCACGTCGAGCCCCGCGTCCTCGATCGCGCGGATCACCCGCACCGCCTCCCGGGGCGTCCAGCCCTGGTTGGCGTCCAGCCGGATCCGTACGTCCGGGCCGACCGCGGCGCGCACCGCGCGGACCCGGTCCAGGTCGCCGCGGGCGTCCGTGCCGACCTTGAGCTTGAGCACCGTGAACCCCTCGGCGCCGCGCCGCGCCGCCGTCGCGGCCAGGTCGACCGCGTCACCGGCGGCCAGCGTGACGTCGGTCGGCACGCGCAGCGCCGTGCCACCGAGCAGACGCACCAGGGGTACGCCGAGCCGCCGCGCGGCCAGGTCGTGCAGCGCCACGTCGAGCGCCGCCTTCGCCGACTCGTTGCCCACCACGGCGCGGTGCACCAGGGCACAGGCGGCCTGGAGGTCGTCGGCGTCGCGGCCGATCAGCAGCGGCGCGAGCAGTTCGCGTACGCACGCCTCGGCGCCCGCCACCGACGCGCCGGTGACCTGCCAGACCTGCGGCGCCTCCCCGAAGCCGGACCGGCCGTCGCCGTCGACCACCTCCACGACCAGGGTGTCCACGGTGGTGGTGCGGCGCAGCGCGGTGACGAACGGGGTGTGTAAGGGGGCCGACAGACGGTGGGTGCGTACCGCGGCGATCGTCATGTGGGGCACCCTATAGCCAACTGGCGGCGAGCAGGGGAGGGCCGATGGCCGGGCGGGAATGGGAGCTGGTGGGCGCGCCGAACGCGCGTGACCTGGGTGGACTGCCGACGACCGACGGGCGGCGGGTACGGGCGGGGCGGCTCATCCGCACGCCCGCGCTGGGCCGGCTCACCGACGAGGACCTGCCGGTGCTGGGCAAGCTGGGACCGGCGTGCGTGGTGGACCTGCGTGACGTCCACGAGCAGGCGGTGGCCCCGCCGGACCGGCTGGTCGGGGAGCCCCGCACCGTGCACCTGCCGGTCTACGACGCGGCGCACCCGGTGTTCACGTACGTCTCGGCAGTGTTGCAGGGCCACGACCTGGACGCGTACGCGGCGCTGGCCCGCGAGGGCATGCCGGGGGCGATGACCGCGATCTACCGCTGGTTCGTCACCGGGGAGTCGGCGCGGGCCGGGTTCGGTGCGGCGGTGCGGCTGGCCTCCGAAGGCGCGAACCTGCCGCTGCTGTTCCACTGCTCGGCCGGCAAGGACCGCACCGGCTGGCTGTCGGTGGTGCTGCTGACCGCGCTGGGCGTGGAGGATGAGGCGATCCGCGCCGACTACCTGGTGCACAACGAGCTGACCGAGAGCCTGCGCGAGGTGCTGCTGTCGGCGATGATCCAGCGCCGGCCGGACCTGGACCCGGCGGTGGCCCGGCCGCTGCTGGAGGTGCGCCCGGAATACCTGGACGCCGCCTACGACGAGGTGCGCCGCGCGCACGGCTCGTTCGACGCGTACCTGCGGGACGGTCTGGGGGTGACCGACGCGGACCGCGCCGCGCTGCGCGAGCGGCTGCTGGAGTAGCCGGGTCAGCCGGCCAGGTCGTGCCGGGCGGCCCAGACCCGCTCGGAGACGTGCGCGATCAGCCGGCAGGCGTCGTCGGAGACCTCATCACCGTCCGCGCCGCCGTCGGCCAGGTCGGTGGTGGTGCAGACGACGATCGTGTACGGCGGCGCGTCGTCCGGGAACACCACTCCCGCGCCGTGGCGTACGCCGCGTACCCAGCCGTTCTTGTGCGCGATCCGGGTGCCGTCGGGCAGCCCGGCGGCCAGGTCCTCGCGGTGTTCCTGCGCGACGAGCACGTCGAGCATGGCGGCGCAGCCGGCCGGCGAGGCGAGCCGGCCGGGCCGGGTCGCGCCGAGCGCCAGCTCACCGAGCACGGCGGCCAGGTCGGCGGCGGTGACCAGGTTGTCGATGCCGGAGTCGCGGGCGGCGAAGTCCTCGATGCCGCGGCCGGTGACGCTGTGCCGCGCCCCGGCGAGCGCCCACGCCTGCGCCACCGCGGGCAGCCCCACCTGGCCGATGCAGATGTTCGTGGCGAGGTTGCTGGACCGGATGATCATCCGTTCGGCGAGCCAGCGCAGTGGCGCCTCGCCGCCGACGCGGTCCCAGACCGCCTCGTCGTTGTCGTAGTCGCGGTCGTTGGCGAACCGGGGCACGCCCGGCAGCGCGGAGTCGAACGAGTTGCGCACCGGCACCGGCGCGTCCAGGTCGAGCCGGCCGGCCTCGGCGGCGCGGAACAGCGCCACCAGCACGGCGAGCTTCATCGTGCTCGCCGCGTAGTGGGTGGCGTCGGCCCGCCGCGTCCACGTGGGCCGCGCGCCGGGACGGCCCACGTACGCGGAGACGGTGCCGGGCACCCGGTCCAGGTGCGCGTCGAGGTCCTCCCAGATCATGTGCGCACCGTAGCCGATCTTCGGGGCGTACGCGGGGCAGCGGCGACCACGGGGGCGGGGCTAGCGTGCGGAGATGACGACCCCGTTGTACGACGACATCGCCGACTGGTACGAGGAGTACGCCAGCGAGACCTCGTCGGTCTACATGGACCGGGTCCGGTCGGTGCTGGCCGACCTGCTCGGTGACGGCCCGGGGCGGTGCGTGGACCTGTGCTGCGGCACCGGGGCGCACGCGGCCGAGCTGCGGCGTCTCGGGTGGACACCGGTGGGAGTGGACCTGTCCGGCGGGCAGCTACGCCACGCCCGCGCCCGGCTGCCGGTGGCCCGCGCCGACGCGACCGCGTTGCCGCTCGCCACCGGCGCCGTACCGGCGGTGGTCTGCGTGCTCGCGCACACCGACATGCCGGACTATCCGGCGGCGGTCGCCGAGGCGGCGCGGGTGCTGGCGCCCGGCGGCCGGCTGCTGCACGTCGGGGTGCACCCGTGCTTCGTGGGCGCGTTCGCCGACCGGTCCGAGCCGGAGCGGATCGTGATCGACGGCGGGTACGCCTCGCGGGACCGCACGGTCCGCTCGTGGAACGCGACCGGGGTGCGGGCGCGGGTGGGCGCGTGGCATCTGCCCCTGGCCGGCCTGCTGGACGCCGTGGCGGCCGCCGGCCTGCGGCTGACCCGGGTGGTCGAGTCCGGCTCCGGCCCGATCCCCGACGTCCTGGCCCTGGAGGCCACCAAACCCCACTGACCCCACCCCCCCCGCCGCACCGCCGCCTCGCGCCCACCCCGTCGGTGGGGACGGTGGGGACGGGGGAAGGGGGGAGCCCGGTCCGCCTAGGGCGGGCCGGGCTCCGGGTGGGGCTGGTGAGCTGGTGGGTCAGCCGGCGTGCTTGCGGCGGGCGGCCATCCGGCCGCGCTGGGTCTGGTCCAGCACCACCTTGCGGATGCGCACCGCGGCCGGGGTGACCTCGACGCACTCGTCCTCGCGGCAGAACTCCAGCGCCTGCTCCAGGGACAGCTTGCGCGGCGGGATCAGCTTCTCGGTCTCGTCGGCCGTCGACGAGCGCATGTTGGTGAGCTTCTTCTCCTTGGTGATGTTGACGTCCATGTCGTCGGAGCGGGAGTTCTCGCCGACGATCATGCCCTCGTACACCTCGGTGCCCGGCTCGACGAAGAGCTGGCCGCGCTCCTGGAGGTTGGTCATCGCGAACGCGGTGACCGCCCCGGCCCGGTCGGCGACCAGCGACCCGTTGTTGCGGGTGCGCAGCTCGCCGAACCACGGCTCGTACGACTCGAAGACGTGGTGCAGGATGCCGGTGCCGCGGGTCTCGGTGAGGAACTCGGTCCGGAAGCCGATCAGGCCGCGCGCCGGGACCAGCCACTCCATCCGGATCCAGCCGGTGCCGTGGTTGACCAGCTGCTCCATCCGGCCCTTGCGGGTGGCCAGGAGCTGGGTGATGGCACCCAGGTACTCCTCCGGGGAGTCGATGGTCAGCCGCTCGACCGGCTCGCAGGTCTTGCCGTCGATCTCCTTGGTGACGACCTGCGGCTTGCCGACGGTCAGCTCGAAGGACTCGCGGCGCATCTGCTCGACCAGGATCGCCAGGGCCAGCTCGCCGCGGCCCTGCACCTCCCAGGCGTCCGGCCGCTCGGTGGGCAGCACCCGCAGCGACACGTTGCCGATCAGCTCCTTGTCGAGCCGGTCCTTGACCATCCGGGCGGTGACCTTGGCGCCCTTGACCCGGCCGACCAGCGGCGAGGTGTTGGTGCCGATGGTCATCGAGATGGCCGGCTCGTCCACGGTGATCAGCGGCAGCGGCACCGGGTTCTCGGCGTCGGCGAGCGTCTCACCGATCATGATCTCCGGGATGCCGGCGACGGCGATGATGTCGCCCGGCCCGGCGGACTCGGCCGGCTTACGCTCCAGGCCCTCGGTCATCAGCAGCTCGGAGATGCGTACCCGCTGGGTGCTGCCGTCGGTGCGGCACCAGGCCACGGTCTGGCCCTTGCTGATCGTGCCCTGGCGGACCCGGCACAGCGCGAGCCGGCCCAGGAACGGCGAGGCGTCGAGGTTGGTGACGTGCGCCTGCAGCGGCGCGCCCTCGTCGTACGCGGGCGCGGGAATGGTGTCCAGCAGGGTGCGGAACAGCGGCTCCAGGCTGCTGCTGTCATCCGGGACCGCGCCGTCGGCGGGCTGGGTCAGCGAGGCGATGCCGTCGCGGGCGCAGGCGTAGACGATCGGGAAGTCGATCTGCTCCTCGTCGGCGTCCAGGTCGAGGAACAGCTCGTAGGTGTCGTCCACGACCTCCTTGATCCGGGCGTCCGGACGGTCCACCTTGTTGATCACCAGGATGATCGGCAGCCGGGCGCGCAGCGCCTTGCGGAGCACGAACCGGGTCTGCGGGAGCGGACCCTCGCTGGCGTCGACGAGCAGCACGACACCGTCGACCATGGTCAGGCCGCGCTCGACCTCGCCGCCGAAGTCGGCGTGACCGGGGGTGTCGATGATGTTGATGGTGACGGCCTCCGAGCCGTCCGCCGGCAGGTACCGCACGCCGGTGTTCTTGGCGAGGATGGTGATGCCCTTCTCGCGCTCGAGGTCCATCGAGTCCATGACCCGCTCGGTGGTCTCACCACGGGCGCCGTAGGCGCCGGCCTGCCGCAACATGGCGTCGACCAGGGTTGTCTTGCCGTGGTCGACGTGGGCGATGATGGCGACGTTGCGGAGGTCGGTGCGTAGCTGCATACCCTCCATACTCCTGTCTGCGGTTGCCGGGGCACGCCTCGGGGTCACCCCGAGACAACCCGGATCTGCGTCGAAAGTGCTGTGCCGACCGTTCCAGCGACTGGCATGCTGACACCCGTGCGGGGTGTCCGATGCCTGACCTGCTGAGCTGGCTGCAGGAGCTGCCGCCCCTGCTGATCTACGTGGCCGCCGCGGCGATCGTCGCGGCGGAGACCGCGGTGATCGTCGGGCTGCTGATGCCCGGCGAGGCGACCCTGCTTCTGGTCGGCTTCCTAGCGTACGCGGGGACGCTGCGCCTCGCGCCCGTGCTGGTGGCCATGACCGCCGCCGCCGTGATCGGAGACACACTCGCGTGGCGGGCGGGCCGCCGGTACGGCCCCCGTCTGCGCGCCTCGGGCGTGGGTGCCCGGATCGGCGCGCACCGGTGGCGGCGGGCCGACTCGCTGCTGGAGCGCCTCGGCGGCCGGGGCGTGCTCGCGGCCCGCTGGATCGCGTTCGCCCGCACGCTGGCGCCCCGGCTGGCCGGGTCGGCGGGGATGCCGTACCGGCGGTTCGCGCCGTGGAACCTCGCCGGGGTCGCGAGCTGGGTCGGCGCCTCGGTGCTGGCCGGCTACCTGGCCGGTGAGTCGTACGAGCGGGTGTCGAAGCTGCTCGGCCGGGCCACCGGCGCGGTGCTGGCCCTGCTGCTGTGCCTGCTCGCCGTGGTCCTCGCGGGCCGCTGGCTGGGGCGCAACCCGGACCCGGTACGCGCGCTCACGGCGCGGGCCGCCGCGTTGCCGCCGCTGCGCTGGGTGCGGGCCCGGTACGGGGTGCTGTTCTTCCTGGTCGCCATGCGGGTCGGCCCGGCCTGGACGCTGCTGATCAACCTGGCGCTGGGGCTGGCGTTGCTGTTCGTCGCCGGGCTGGCCGTGGCGGTCCTGCTGGAGGCGGTCGTCGCGCACAGCGGGCTGGGTGTCCTCGACGGGCTGGTCGCCGACTGGTTCGCCGCCCGGCGTACCCCCGGGGTGGTCGACACGGCGCTGCTGGCGGTGTCGGTACTGCGCGGCTGGGTGCTGATCGCCGCGGTCGCCCTGGTCGCCGCGGTGGTGGCGCGGCGGGGCCGGTCGTGGCGGGCCGACCCGCTCGGGGTGCTGGGTACTGTCGGCGCCGCCGTGCCGCTGGTCCTGCTCGTCGTCGTCGCGGACCTGACCGGCCCGGGTGGCCCGGACCGCCCCGGTGACCTGTTCCCGACCCAGAACGCGGTGGTGACCGCGAGCTTCGGCACGCTCGCCTGGCTGCTGTCGCGGGGGGCCCGCTGGCCGGTGGGCGCGGCGGTGTGGACGGCCGCGTCGGCGGGGGTGGTCACTGTCACCGGCGCGCGGCTCTACCTGGGCTTCAGTACGGCGAGCGGCACCGTCACGGCGGTGCTGCTGGGCCTCGCGTGGACGACCGTCTTCGTGGTGGCGTGGGCGACCCGGGACCGGCTGGCCGACCGGGACGAGCGACCGGCCGGCGCGGACCGCGGCGAACGGCCGGCCGACGCGGTGGCGGGGGAGTCGCCGCCCCGGCCCCGGCGCCGCCGGTCCGCGTCGCGGGTACCCCCCGGACCCGTCGATCCTTGCTAGGGTGCGCCGACGGGGGACTACGGGGAGGTCCGATGCGGCGAGGACTCGGCCGATGGGCCGTGACAGTGGTGGCGCTGCTCGCGGCGGCCACGCTGGCGGCGTGCGGCGAGGAGGAACGGCCGGTCCGGGAGGTCGCTGCGGACCTGCCCACGGCGGCCCCGGCGGAGCAACCGCAGGAGGCGCCCGCCGACGCGCCGAGCGAGGAGCCGCCGGCGGTCGCGGCGATGGGCGGCCGGCCCAGCCCGAGCGCGTCGGCGAAACCGAAGCCGCGGGCGAAGCCGTCGCGCACGACCACGGCGCCGCTGGCCCGGCCGAAGCCGCCGACCGAGACCCAGGTGCCACCGGCGCCGCCGAAGCCGGCGGACGACGGCTGCAAGCCGAGCTACCGGGGCACCAAGGCCGGCCAGAGTCAGGTGAAGGCGGCGCTCGCCGACGCGGCGGCGCGGACGTACTGGCCGACGTCGGCGCCGGACATCCGCATCCCGTCGGCGCTGCTGAAGGCCACCGCCTGGCAGGAGAGCGGGTGGCAGTCCAACATCATCGCCTGTGACGGCGGGGTCGGGCTGATGCAGGTCATGCCGGCCACGGCGGAGTGGATGAACCAGCGCTTCGGCCAGTCGTACGACATCGACGCCTACCGGGACAACGCCTATCTGGGCGGCACCTACCTGGCCTGGCTGACCAAGTACATCGGCGACATGTACTTCGAGTCCGACTACCGGCTCGACGCCTCGCTGTGCACCGCCGAGCTGAACTCCTGCCTGCTCAACGCCGTGATCGCTGCCTACAACTACGGGCACGGCGCGGTCGCGCGGGAGGATCAGCCGCTGACCATCCCCAACCCGCAGTACGTGCGCAACGTGCGGGCGCTGATGACCGAGTGCGAGTGCCTGAGCTTCTGAGCGACCGGACGGACGGGCGGGGGCCGGCGTACGCGCCGGCCCCCGCCCGTGTCGTCAGTCCCGTGCGGTGACCGGCTCGGCCGGCGTCGCGGCGGGCGCGTCGGCGTCCCGGGTGATCCGCCCGGGCCACCAGAACCGGTCACCGAGCAGGAACGCCAGCGCCGGCACCAGGACGGTACGGACCAGCAGCGTGTCCAGCAGCACGCCGATGCAGACGATGATGCCGATCTGGGTGAGCGTGATCAGCGGCAGCACGCCGAGCACCGCGAACACCGCGGCCAGCAGGATGCCGGCGCTGGTGATCACGCCGCCGGTGACCCGCAGCGCCGACAGCATGCCGTCGCGGGTGCCGGTGCGGCGCGCGTCCTCCCGGGCCCGGGTGACCAGGAAGATGTTGTAGTCGACGCCGAGCGCCACCAGGAACACGAACGCGAGCAGCAGCACCCCGCTGTCCAGCGCCGGGAAGTCCAGCACGTGGTCGAAGAGCAACCAGGCCGCGCCGAGGCTGGCGAAGAACGAGCCGATGACTGTGAGCACCAGCAGCAGCGGCGCCAGGAGCCCGCGCAGCAGCAGCACCAGCACTGCGCCGACCAGCAGCAGGATGAGCGGCAGGATCAGCTGGAGGTCCTTGGTGTTGGCCTCGTTCGAGTCGTAGGTGGCAGCGACCGAGCCACCGACCAGGGCACCGTCGGGGGCGTCCGCGCCCTCCACGGCGGGCGGTGCCGAGTCCGGTACGGCGGACACGGCGTCGCGCAGCGCCACCACGGCCCGGTCGGAGGCGGCGCTGCCCGGCTCGGCGGTGAGCACCACGTCGATCTGGGCGACCCGGTCCCCGGCGGCGCCGGGCCGCGCCGAGGCGACCCCGTCGACGCCGCTCGCCGCGGCGAGGACCGCCTGGGCGGCCTGCGGGGTGGTGAGCACCGCGACCGGCTGGGTGCTGCCGGCCGGGAACGCCCGGGCGAGCGTCTCGGCTCCGGCGACCGCCTCGGGCTTCTCGCTGAACTGCTCGGTCTCGGACAGCCCGGTGCGGATGCCCAGGCCGCCGAGGGCGAGGCCGGCGAGCAGCAGGACTGCGAGCGCGGCGACCGGCAGCGGCCGGCGGACCACCAGCTCGCCGAGGCGGCCCCAGATCCGGCCCTCGCGGGCGGCGCTGCCGACGCGGGGGACGAACGGCCAGAACAGGCCCCGGCCGAACAGCAGCAGCGCGGCGGGGAGCACGAACAGGGCGGAGAGCATGGCGAGGATCACACCGGTGGCGCAGGCCAGGGCGAGCGCCCGGTTGGTCTCCTGCTCGGACAGCAGCAGCGTGAGCACGCCGAGGACGACGGTGCTGCCGCTGGCCAGGATCGGCTCGGCGGTGCGGCGCAGCGCCGACCGCATGGCGGCGAACCGGTCCTCCTCGCGGCGCAGTTCCTCCCGGTAGCGGGCGATGAGCAGCAGCGCGTAGTTGGTGGCGGCGCCGAACACCAGCACGCTGGCGATGCCCGTCACCTGCCCGCTGGGCAGGTAGATGCCGAAGGCGGGGACGAGGGACTCCACCACGCGCAGCGTGATCTGCTCGGTGGCGCCCACCACCAGCAGCGGTACCAGCCACAGGAACGGGCTGCGGTAGGTGACGAGCAGCAGTACCGCCACCACGGCGGCGGTGACCAGCAGCAGGGTGGTGTCCGCGCCCTGGAACACCTTGCCCAGGTCGGCGGTGAACGCGGGCCCGCCGGTGACCTCGACGGTCAGCTCGCCGGGCAGGTCACCGACGGCCTCGCGGAGCTTCTCCACCTCGTCGACCACCGCCGACGGGCCGCCCTCGGTGGACAGCGGCACCGCGACCAGCGCCACAGTGCCGTCCGGGGAGACCTGGGCGGGGGAGACCCGCCCGCCGGCGGCGAGCGAGCTCAACTCGCCGCCGAGGCCGTCGAGCACGCTGCGGTCGGCCCCGCTCAACGGGGCCCGGTCGGCGCGGCTGACCACCACCAGGGCGGTCTGGGCGTCCTTGGAGGGCAACTGCTCCTGGAGCCGCTCGACCTGCGTCGACTGCCACTCCACGGACAGGCCGGTGTCGGAGACGGGCGCCGGATTGTCCGGCTTCGGTAGCCCGAAGGCGACCACGCCGACGACGAGTGCGGCGGCCAGCGTGAGCCAGGCGGCCAGCCGGCCCCGGACGACGCGGGTGAACAGAGACATCTGATGCCCTCACATATTGGTCGCGGGGGATTCTCTCTTAACGAGTATCTTGATGAGCGAGATTATCCGCGGTGGTTCTATGCTGCAACCGGAACTGTTCGACAGGGGGTGGCGGCAAGCGGTGGCGGCGCACAGGATGTACCGGCGACGTGACGACCCACGCGGGCGCATGGTGGCCGACATCACCAACGACCTGCGTCGTTACTCGGTCGACGCGCAGCACATCGGGCACGCGTTCGCCGGGCTGCACGGGCTCAACGCCACCGACCTGTACGCCCTGATCGCGGTCATGGAGGCCGAGCTGGTGGGCGACCCGATCACCCCCGGCCGGCTCGGCGAGGCGCTCAACCTCTCCTCCGGCTCGGTGACCGCGCTGGTCGACCGGCTGGAACGCGGCGGCCACATCCGGCGCGACCGGGACACCGCCGACCGTCGCAAGATCCTCCTGCACTACGCCGACCGCGGCGCGACGCTGGCGCAGAGCTTCTTCGGGCCGCTGGGTCGCCGTACCGACGAGGTGATGGACCGCTTCAGCGACGACGAGCTGGCCGTGGTGCACCGGTTCATGGCCGAGATGGTGCACTCCATGCGTACCCACCGGGACGAGATCCGCGCCGCTCCCCGTCGCGGCGACGCCTCCGGCCCGGCCGACTGATCATGCGGCTGGTCACCCGGGCCGCCACCGCGGCGCTGCGACTGCCCGCCGCCCGCACCGGGCGGGTCACCGTCACCCGGGACATCCCGGTCCGGGTACGCGACGGGGTGACGCTGCGCACCGACCATTACGCGCCCGGTCTGCCCGCCGCGCCGTGCGTGCTGATCCGCACCCCGTACGGGCGGGGCGGGCCGATCCGGCTGCTGGGTCGCCTGATCGCCGAGCGGGGTTTCCACGTGGTGATCCAGTCGTGCCGCGGCACGTTCGGCTCCGGCGGCGAGTTCGCGCCGCTCGTGCACGAGCGCGACGACGGTCTGGACACGCTGGACTGGCTGCGCCGCCAGCGGTGGTGGACCGGCGCGTTCGGCATGTTCGGCGCCAGCTACCAGGGCTTCGTGCAGTGGGCGCTCGCCGCCGAGGCGGGCGACGAACTGCGCGCGATGGTCGCCGTGGTGACCGCGTCGGCCACCCGCGACTCCACGTACGCGGGGGAGTCGTTCGCGCTGGACACGGTGCTCACCTGGGCCGAGCTGCTCCAGGCGCAGACGGTGCCCTGGCTGGCCCGGCAGTGGGAGCTCAAACGCGGCCAGCCCCGGCTCGCCCGCGCCCTGGCGCACCTGCCGCTGGCCGAGGCGGACCGGGTCGCCACCGGCGTGACGGTGCCGTTCTTCCAGGAGTGGCTGCGTCACCACACGCCCGACGCCGACTACTGGCGTACCCGGGTCTTCGGCGACCGGATCACCGAGGTCCGGGCCCCGGTGGCGATGGTCAGCGGCTGGCAGGACATCTTCCTGCCGGCCCAGCTCGACGACTACGCCCGTCTGCGGGCCGCCGGGACGCGGACCCGCCTGGTCGTCGGGCCGTGGACGCACGGCAGCCCGGGGCTGCTCCTGGCGTCGCTGCGGGAGGGCCTGGACTGGCTCGACACCCACCTGGCCGGGCGACCCGGGCCGGAACGCGCGCCGGTACGGGTGCACGTCGGCGGCGACGGCGGCGGCTGGCGCGACCTGCCGGACTGGCCGCCACCGGCCACACCCGCGCGATGGCACCTGCGATCCGCCGGCGGGCTGGCCCCGGAACCGCAGGAGCACGGCGCACCGGACCGGATCTGGTACGACCCGGCCGACCCCACCCCGTCGCTCGGTGGCCCGCTGCTGGTGGCCCAGCGGGCCGGCGCGGTGGACAACCGGCCGGTCGAGGCGCGCCCGGACGTGCTCACCTACACCAGCGAGCCGCTGCGCGACCCGGTCGAGGTGGCCGGGCCGGTACGCGCCGAGATCCACCTGCGCAGCGAACTGTCGTACCTGGACGTGTTCGTGCGTCTGTGCGACGTGGACCGGCGCGGGCGCTCCTGGAACGTCTGCGACGGCCTGGTCCGCGTCGAGCCCGGGCGGTTCCCGCGCGATCCGTCCGGAGTGGTCACCGTGCCGGTGACGCTCTGGCCGACGGCGTACCGCTTCGCGTCCGGGCACCGGCTGCGGGTGCAGGTCTCCGGTGGCGCCCACCCCCGCTACGCGCGCAACCCCGGCACCGGTGAGCCGCTCGGCACCGCTGTGACCCTCCGTGCTGGCTGGCGGGAGATCCTCCACGATCGTGAGCATCCCTCGGTGTTGGTGCTGCCGCTCGTGCCGGCACCGTCCACAGCGGGATGATAGTTCAAAAAAGTGCCCCTGAGCTGGGCACTTCTGCCTAAGCGTGGTTAAGCTCGGAGCAAGTGCCCAGTGCCGTGCAGTTATCCGGCGGGGCGCGTCCGCGGATCGCATGTCATCACGCGGTGTGATTGTCGTGCCCTCGCCGGTCATCGATCGGAAGGGGAGCTGCCATGACGTCGGCCCCGGCGAACCTGCTGGCCGTCCGGAACCTGTTACTCACCTATCTCAACGTCGACAAGAACGCCGTACGCGCCGACGACCTGGAGCCGGCGGAGGTCGGCATCGTCGGTGACGTGAACCACCGCGGCGGCTACCACTGCGGCTCCGACCGGGTCGTCACGAACGACTACTCGGTGGTGGAGTCCAGCCGGGACCGGTCCGGGCTCACGTTGTACGCGTCAGCGCTGGACGTCGGCACGTTCTCGGTCCGCTCCGGCGGCGGCACGCACAACCTGCGGACCTTCTCCGCCTGGATGGTGGCGCAGTGCGCCGCGAACGCGGCCGACACCCGGGACATCCGGGAGATCATCTACTCCCCGGACGGGCGGACGGTGCGCCGCTGGGACCGGCTGGGACGGCGGACCGGCGGCGACAGCAGCCACCTGTTCCACACCCACTTCAGCTTCTTCCGCGACGCCACAAAGGCGGGGCGGGACCAGACCCCGCTGTTCCGCCGCTACCTCACCGCGATCGGGATGATCGCCGTCGTGAAACCGGAGGACGACATGGAACAGACCGACAAGCTCATCGGGAACACCGGCTCGAAGAGCCGTACGGTCGGCGACGTCCTGGCCGACCTGCAGAACCTGCGCAACTGGCTCATCTCGCCGGCGAACACCACCGGGCTGGTCAACCCGCCCATGGCGAACTCGCCGTTGCAGCAGATGCTGGCGATGCTGCGCGCCTGGCCGGCACTCGTGGCGCAGGTGAACGAGTTGTCCGGCAAGGACTTCACCGACGAGCAGCAGATCGTCTCCGGGGTGCTGGCCGGGCTGCCGCCGGAGAAGATCGCCGAGGCCATCCCGCCGCAGATCGCCCGGGACGTGGCCGACGAACTGTCCCGCCGGCTGACCGCCTGACCGTCCGGCGCCGCGACCCTCGTGTCGCGGCGCCCCGGTCCGGCCCATTCGGCAAGAGATATTGCGCAACAGCTCTTGCGAATGTCAGACTCGCCGGATGGAACAGCCCACCGTCCGGCAGGTCACCGACTCGCGGGTGCTCGCCGCGCTCGCCCACCCACTGCGCCGCCGGCTCATGGACGTGCTCAAGGTGTACGGCCCGTGCACAGTCGGCATGCTCGCCGAGCACACCGGCCAGGCGCCGGCGAACGTGAGCCACCACCTCAAGGTGCTCGCCGCCGCGGACCTGCTGGTCGAGGCGCCCGAGCTGGCCCGCGACCGCCGGGAACGCTGGTGGCGGCTGCGCGACCGGGGGGTGCGCTGGTCCAACAGCGACTTCGACGACGACCCGGCGGCCCGGGTGGTGGCCGACGCGGCCAGCTCACTCAACCTGGAGCGGCACGCCGAGCTGGTCCGCGCCTGGCAGGCGGCGCCCGACGAGGCGCACGCCGCGTGGGGCGAAGGGCCGTTCAGCACCGACAAGTGGCTGCACCTGACCCCGGACGAGCTGGCCGAACTCAGCCGCGAGGTGATCGAGCTGCTGGCCCGGTGGGCCGACCGGACGGTGCCCGACGACGGGCGCCGCCGCGAACCGGTCTTCGTGTTCGCCCACGGCGTCCCGGGCCGGCCGTGACCGCCACCGCGCGGACGTCCGGCCCGGTCGACGCGCCGCCCGGCGGCTTGTTCCGGCACCGCGACTTCCGGCTGCTCTGGACCGCCCACACGGTCAGCGCCGTGGGCAACAACATGACCGTCGTGGCGCTGCCGCTGGTCGCGGTCGCGGTGCTCGACGCGACCACGTTCCAGGTGGCGGTGCTCACCGCGGCGGCGTGGCTGCCGTGGCTGCTCGCCGGGCTGCCGGTCGGCGCGTGGGTCGACCGCGTCCGCCGCCGGCCCGTGATGATCGCCGCCGACATGGCCGCCGCCGCGCTGTTCGCGAGCGTGCCGGTGGCCGCCCTGCTCGGCCTGCTCACCGTCGGCCACCTGCTGGTCGTGGCTCTGGGCGCCGGACTGGCCCGGGTCTTCTTCGAGACCGCCGACCAGGTCCACCTGCCCACGCTGCTGCGTCCCGGGCAGGTGCCCGAGGCCAACGCCCGCCTGCACGCCACCCAGACCGCGAGCTACCTGGTCGGGCCCGGGCTGGCCGGCCTGGTCGCCCAGCTCGTCGGCGCGGTGGCCGCGGTGGCGCTGGATGCGCTGAGCTTCCTGCTCTCCGCGCTGTGCCTGCGCCGCATCCGCGCGGCCGAACCCCGGCCGCACCGTCCCGCCGGGACGACGTCGCTGCGCCGCGAGGTCGCCGCCGGGCTGCGGTTCGTCGTCCGCGACCCGTACCTGCGGGTGCTGACGGTCTTCGGGGCGGCCAGCAACATCGGGCTCACCGGCTACCAGGCCGTGCTCGTGGTGTTCCTGGTCCGCTCGGCCGAGCTGCCCGCCGGGCTGGTCGGCCTCCTGATCGGACTCGCCAGCCTCGGCGGCGTGATCGGCGCCGCGCTGGCCGCGCGCCTGTCCCGGCGGCTCGGCAGCGCCCGGACGCTGCTGGTCGCCGGTGCCCTCACCGGCCCGCCCGCGCTGCTGATCCCGCTCGCCGGGCCCGGCGCGCGCACCGGCTGGCTGGTGCTCGGCGGGATCCTGGTGAGCCTCGGCGTCGCCGTCGGCAACGTGGTCAAGGGCAGTTTCCGGCAGACGTACACGCCGTACCGGCTGCTCGGCCGCGTCACGGTGAGCATGCAGCTGCTCAACTACGGGACGATTCCGCTGGCCGCCCTGCTCGCCGGGGCGCTGGGCGCGGCGTGGGGGCCGGGCGGCGCGATCCGGGTGATGACCGCCTGGCTGGCGCTGACCCCGCTGATCCTGCTGGCCGGGCCACTACGGAAACGGCGCGACCTGCCGGCCGCGCCGTTGTGAGGATGCACTGCGGCGGCGGTCGGAGCCCGACCGCCGCCACCGGCACGCGCTACATCGGACGAACGTTGTCCGCCTGCGGGCCCTTCTGCCCCTGGGTCACCTCGAACTCGACCTTCTGGCCCTCGTTCAGCTCGCGGTAGCCACTGCTCTGGATGGCCGAGTAGTGGACGAACACGTCCGGGCCTCCGCCGTCCTGCTCGATGAAGCCGAAGCCCTTTTCCGAGTTGAACCACTTGACCGTGCCGGTTGCCATGCGTCTCTCCCTGTTCAATGCGAGCGAGCACCGGCTCCGCGGCCGGTGATCGCCCTGTACCACCCTGACAGTAACCGTCCGGACCGGAATCCGCTGCCGGAAGCGCGCGGCGCGCCCGTGAATACGTGCGCGACCGGAAAAAGACCCCGCCGTCGGGCCGGGCACGGCATGCTTGCCCCGATGAGCAGGCAGACGGCTCTGGCCGACCTGGAGCAGGAGATCGCGGCGCCCGGCGGGGGCCCGGACCGCCTGCGCCTGGTCGGTACGCCGTTCGTGCCGGAGGTGCGCCTGTACCTGGCCGAGGACGCCATCCTGTGGTGGGCCCGGATGGAGGCCGCCGCCGGGCGGTCGCTGCCGCCGCCGTACTGGGCGTCGGTCTGGGCCGGTGGCCAGGCGCTCGCCCGGCACCTGCTGGACCACCCGGAGCTGGCCGCCGGGCGGCGGGTGCTCGACCTGGGCGCCGGCTCGGGGCTGGTCGCCATCGCCGCCGCGCTCGCCGGGGCCGACCAGGTCATCGCCAACGACATCGACCCGTACGCGGTGGCGGCGGTCACCGTCAACGCCCGGGCCAACCGGGTCCGGGTGACAGCCGACGGCGCCGACCTGCTCGACGGGGTGACCGGCGCCGACCTGCTGGTAGCAGGGGACGCGCTCTACGACGCGGGCCTGGCCGCCCGGGTCCTGCCCTACCTGCGGCGCTGCGCCGCGCACGGCGTGCAGGTGCTGGTCGGTGACCCGGACCGGGGCCACCTGCCGCCGGACGGGCTGGAACTGGTGGCGAGCTACCCGGTGCCGACCACCGAACCCTCGGTCGACTCCCCGGTACGCCGGGTGCAGGTGCTCCGGCCCCGATGAGCCCGGCTGACCCTAGGGGTCTGCCCGGCCAGGTGTCGGGGACCACTGGGGGATCATGCCCGATGTGCCCGCGTGCCGCCGCCGCATAGCGTGCAGCTCATGAACGAACTCGTGGCCGCCGCCGGTGAGCTGCCCACCACCCTGTTGATGGGGCTGCTCGGCGTGGTCATGCTCGCCGACGCCGTACCCCTGATCGGGGTGCTGGTGCCCGGCGACGCCGCGGTCCTGGCCGCGGTCGGCGCGGGTCGTCCGGCCGGTGGGGCGCTCACCGTCGCGGCGGTGGTCGCGGGCTGCCTGGCCGGCTGGTCGCTGAGTTTCTTCGCCGGCCGGCGCTGGGGCGGGCGGCTGCGGGACAGCCGGGTGGGCGGCTGGATCGGCGAGTCCCGCTGGGCCGCAGCCGAGACGCTGCTGCACCGCGGCGGAGGACGGATCGTGCTGGTGGCGCCGTTCCTGCCGGTGTTCAACGCGTTGCTGCCGCTGGCCGCGGGCGGGCTGCGGATGTCGTACCGGCGGTTCCTGGTCTGCGCGGCGGCCGGGGCGACCGCGTGGGCCGGGCTCTACGTGGCGCTGGGGCTCGCCGCGCGGGCGCTGACCGGCCTGCTCCCCGGGGCGCTCAACCCCACGGTGCTGACCATGGCGGTCGGGCTGCTGCTGGCCGGCCCGGTGCTGCTCGCCACCCGGCGCCGGCTGCGGGCGCTCACCGCCTGACCGCGCCCGGCCCGGCCGTCACGGGGGAGGCCGGGCCGGGCGTCCTCACCAGCCGCGGGCGCGCCACTGCGGCAACGCGGGCCGCTCGGCGCCGATCGTGCTGTCCTTGCCGTGGCCCGGGTAGAACCAGGTGTCGTCCGGCAGCCGGCCGAACAGCTTGGCCTCGACGTCGTCGATGAGCCGGCCGAAGCGCTCCGGATCCTGGTCCGTGTTTCCCACGCCACCCGGGAAGAGGGAGTCCCCGGTGAAGAGATGCGGGGTGCCGGCCGGGTCGCGGTAGAGCAGCGCGATCGAGCCCGGTGTGTGCCCGCGCAGGTGGATGACCTCCAGCCCGCAGTCACCGACCGGCACCGTGTCGCCGTCGGCGAGCCGCTCGGCCTCGATGGGCAGGCCCTCGGCGTCGTCGGCGTGCACCAGCGCGCGCGCCCCGGTCTTGGCCACCACCTCCTCCAGCGCGACCCAGTGGTCCATGTGCTGGTGGGTGGTCACCACGGCGGCCAGCCCGCCGTCGCCGACCAGCTCCAGCAGGCGCGGCGCCTCGTTCGCGGCGTCGATCAGCACCTGCTCGCCGGTGGCGTTGCAGCGCAGCAGATAGGCGTTGTTGTCCATCGGGCCCACCGACAGCTTGGTGACGGTGAGCCGGTCGAGCTCGCGCACGGCCGGCGGACCGCCGGGCGTGACGTCTCCGGTGTAGGTCATGACGATGTTCAGATCCATTCCGGTGGGTTCGGCAGGGGGCCGTCGGGTTCGACGGTGAGCAGCTCGCCCGCGCCCCGGCCGGTCAGCCAGGCGGCGAGTTCCGGCGCGGGGCCGGTGACCGTGGGCGCCCCCTCCGGGTCACCCACGACGAGTTCGGACGCCGCGCCGTCGAAACGCAGCACCATGGCCGGTGCGGCCGGGTTGCCGGCCAGCCCGGTCACCACCTCGTGCAGCAGCCGCTGGGCGAACGCCTCCGGCCAGTCCGCGGGCCGGTAACCGGCCGCCAGGTCGACGTGGTGCACCTCGACCTCGCGCAGCCGCCCCCAGACCAGCATCGCCGCCGGCCACGGGCCGCGCCGGGTCTGCACCGTGGCGCCCCAGGCGTCCACGGGCATCGCCGCGACCGCCGCGTCGAAGCGCTGGCCGCTGCGGCGTACGTCGTCCAGCAGGTCGGCCGGGCCGCGGTCGGCGCCGGCGTCGATGGCGTCGGCGCGGGCCTGCGCCGAGGCGTACATCGGGATCTCCTCGCCGGTGCGTGCCGAGGTGAGCAGGTTGACGAACCCGTCGGCGTTGCGGGCCAGGTGGGTGAGCACGTGCGCGCGGGTCCAGCCCGGCAGCAGCGAGGGCGCCGCGACGTCCGCGGCGGTCAGACCGGACACGGTACGCAGCAGCCGGTCGTTCGCCTCGGCCAGCGGGCCGGTCAGCAGCAGGGGGTCGGCGGTCATCGCGTTCTCACCCGTCCGACCCTAGCGGGCCGGACCGGGCCGTGCCCGGGGGGAAATCGCTTTCGGCGCGTCGGCGTGCCACCTACCGTCGGGGCCGACGACATAGGGCCGGCGCCGGACGCGCCGGGCTCCACGTCGTCGAGTACGCGGCACCGGGAGTCGGAGGGGAGGTGGTGCGCATGCCGGTCGCAGCGCGTGTGTTCCGCCGTACCTCCCCTCGACACCGATGAGGACACCATGACTCTCGATCTGACCGCCCTCGGCTGGGACGCCGGCTGGGCGGCCCGTCTCGACCGGCGCGCCGGCCACCGTCCCGGGCGGGTCGCCCGGGTGGACCGGGGCGTCTGCACCGTGCTGTGCCCGCAGGGGCCGGTGCGGGCCAGCCTCGGCGGCGGCGTGCTGTCCGCCGCCGCCCGCGACCTGACCGCGCTGCCCTGCGCGGGTGACTGGGTGCTGCTGTCCACCTGGCCGGACGGCCCGGTCACGGTGGAGGCGGTGCTGCCGCGGCGTACCGCGCTGGTGCGGCGTACCGCGGGCAAGGACGCCAGCGGCCAGGTGCTGGCCGCCAACCTCGACGCCGCCGCGGTGGTCGAGCCGGTGCACCCGGAACCGGACGCCGCGCGGATCGAACGGCTGCTCTCCCTGGTGCACGAATCCGGGGCGGAGCCGCTCGTCGTGCTCACCAAGGCCGACCTGGCCGCCGACCCGGCGGCGGTGGCCCGGCAACTGGCCGACCTCGCGCCGGGGGTGCCGGTGCTGCCGGTCAGCGCGGAGCGGGGCACCGGCCTGGCGCCGCTGCGCAGGCACGTCGCCCCGGGGCGCACGCTCGGCCTGCTCGGCCCTTCCGGCGCCGGCAAGTCGAGCCTGGTCAACGCGCTGGCCGGGGCGGACGTGATGCGCACCCAGGCGATCCGCCGGGTCGACGGCAAGGGCCGGCACACCACCACCTGGCGGTCGCTGGTGCCGCTGCCGGGTGGGGGAGCGGTGGTGGACACCCCGGGCGTACGGGCGGTCGGCCTGCTCGACGGCGCGGCCGGCCTGGACCGGGCGTTCGCCGACATCACCGAGCTGGCGGCCGGCTGCCGGTACGCCGACTGCGCCCACGACGCCGAGCCGGGCTGCGCGGTGCGGGCCGCGATGGACGACGGCGAGCTGCCGGTGCGCCGCTGGGAGAGCTGGCGCCGGTTGCAGCGGGAGATCGAGCACGAGGGCGGTCGCCGCGCGGCCCGGCTGGCGGCCGAACGGCGGGGCGGATGGCGGGGCGGGCGGCGACGCACCGGACGTCCGGCGACCCCGCCCGCACCAGGGGCATTCTGAGCCGGCCCGGGCCGGTCGGGTGGACCTGCGTGGTTCCCGCCCGACCGGCCTGAGCTGGGGGAATGTTCGCGCGACGGAAGTTGTCATACGTCGGGGCTAGAGTTGCCGAGGCGTCTTTTCTGCGCCCGACAACCTGTGAAAACCACCCAGACCCGGCGTCTGGTGCACAGATCCGCCTCATATTCTTCTTCCGGGAGCACACGCACCGTGGCCGACCGACTGATCATCCGTGGCGCGCGCGAGCACAACCTGCGTGACGTCAGTCTCGACCTGCCCCGGGACGCCCTGATCGTCTTCACCGGGCTCTCCGGTTCGGGCAAGTCGAGCCTGGCGTTCGACACCATCTTCGCCGAGGGCCAGCGCCGCTACGTCGAGTCGCTGTCGTCGTACGCCCGGCAGTTCCTCGGCCAGATGGACAAGCCCGACGTCGACTTCATCGAGGGCCTCAGTCCCGCCGTCTCCATCGACCAGAAGTCCACCTCGCGCAACCCGCGCTCCACCGTCGGCACGATCACCGAGGTCTACGACTACCTCCGCCTGCTGTTCGCCCGCATCGGCGAGCCGCACTGCCCGATCTGCGGCGAGCGGATCTCCAAGCAGAGCCCGCAGCAGATCGTCGACCGCGTCCTGGCCATGGCCGAGGGCACCCGGTTCCTGGTGCTCGCGCCGGTGGTGCGCGGCCGCAAGGGCGAGTACGTCGACCTGTTCGCCGAACTCCAGGCCAAGGGCTACGCCCGCGCCCGGGTCGACGGCGTGGTGCACCCGCTGACCGAGCCGCCGAAGCTCAAGAAGCAGGAGAAGCACACCATCGAGGTGGTGATCGACCGGCTCAGCGTCAAGCCGAGTGCCAAGCAACGGCTGACCGACTCGGTCGAGGCCGCGCTCGGCCTGTCCGGCGGCCTGGTGCTGCTCGACTTCGTCGACCTGCCGGAGGACGACCCGGCCCGGGAGCGCCGCTACTCCGAGCACCTGGCCTGCCCGAACGACCACCCCCTCGCGATCGAGGATCTGGAACCCCGCGTCTTCTCCTTCAACGCCCCGTACGGCGCCTGCCCGGAGTGCACCGGCCTCGGCACCAAGAAGGAGGTGGACCCCGAGCTGGTCATCCCCGACCCGGAGCGCACGCTGCGCGAGGGCGCGATCCAGCCCTGGGCCACCGGCCACAACCTCGAATACTTCCTGCGGCTGCTGGAGGCGCTCGGCGAGGCCGAGCACTTCGACATCGACACCCCGTGGCGGGCGCTGCCGTCGCGGGCGCAGAAGACGATCCTGCACGGCTCCGACGACCAGGTGCACGTGCGCTACCGCAACAAGTACGGCCGCGAGCGCTCCTACTACACCGGCTTCGAGGGCGTGGTGCAGTGGATCGAGCGGCGGCACACCGACACCGAGTCGGAGTGGTCCCGGGACAAGTACGAGGGCTACATGCGGGACGTGCCCTGCGCGGCCTGCGGCGGCACCCGGCTCAAGCCGGAGGTGCTCGCGGTCACCCTGGCGGGCAAGAGCATCGCCGAGGTCTGCAACCTCTCCGTCGGCGAGGCGGCCGACCTGCTCGCCGGCATCGAGCTGACCGACCGGCAGAAGATGATCGCCGAGCGGGTCCTCAAGGAGATCAACGCCCGGCTGAAGTTCCTGCTCGACGTCGGTCTGGACTACCTCTCGCTGGACCGCCCGGCCGGCACGCTCTCCGGCGGTGAGGCCCAGCGCATCCGGCTGGCCACCCAGATCGGCTCCGGCCTGGTCGGCGTGCTCTACGTGCTCGACGAGCCGTCGATCGGCCTGCACCAGCGCGACAACCACCGGCTCATCGAGACGCTGCTGCGGCTGCGCGGCCTGGGCAACACGCTGATCGTGGTCGAGCACGACGAGGACACCATCCGGGTGGCGGACTGGATCGTCGACATCGGCCCGGGCGCGGGCGAGCACGGCGGCAAGATCGTGCACAGCGGGTCGGTGCCGGCGCTGCTGGACAACACCGAGTCGGTCACCGGGGCGTACCTGGCCGGGCGGAAGGCCATCCCGACGCCGGCCGCCCGCCGGCCGCAGACCCCGGGGCGCGAGCTGGTGGTGCACGGCGCGCGCGAGCACAACCTGCGCAACCTCACCGTGAGCTTCCCGCTCGGCCAGCTCATCGCGGTCACCGGCGTCAGCGGCTCGGGCAAGTCGACGCTCGTCAACGACATCCTCTACACCGTGCTCGCCAACCAGATCAACGGCGCCCGGCTGGTGCCCGGCCGGCACACCCGGATCACCGGCCTGGAGAACGTGGACAAGGTCGTCGGCGTGGACCAGTCGCCGATCGGGCGGACGCCGCGCTCCAACCCCGCCACGTACACCGGTGTCTGGGACCACATCCGCAAGCTGTTCGCCGAGACCACCGAGGCCAAGGTCCGGGGGTACGGCCCGGGCCGGTTCTCGTTCAATGTCAAGGGCGGGCGCTGCGAGGCGTGCTCCGGTGACGGCACGATCAAGATCGAGATGAACTTCCTGCCGGACGTCTACGTCCCCTGCGAGGTGTGCAAGGGCGCGCGCTACAACCGCGAGACGCTCGAGGTGCACTACAAGGGCAAGACGGTCGCCGAGGTGCTGGACATGCCGATCGAGGAGGCGGCCGAGTTCTTCTCCGCCATCCCGGCCATCCACCGGCACCTCAGGACGCTCGTCGACGTCGGCCTCGGCTACGTCCGCCTCGGCCAGCCCGCTCCGACGCTGTCCGGCGGTGAGGCGCAGCGCGTCAAGCTCGCCTCCGAACTCCAGAAGCGCTCCACCGGCCGCACCGTCTACGTGCTCGACGAGCCCACCACCGGCCTGCACTTCGAGGACATCCGCAAGCTGCTGATGGTGCTGGAGGGCCTGGTCGACAAGGGCAACACGGTCATCACCATCGAGCACAACCTCGACGTGATCAAGACGGCCGACTGGCTCATCGACATGGGCCCCGAGGGCGGCCACCGGGGCGGCACCGTGCTCGCCACCGGCACGCCGGAGGAGGTCGCCGAGGTGCCGGAGAGCCACACCGGGCAGTTCCTGCGGCCGATCCTCAAGCTCGACGGCGAGGCCAAGGGCGCCAAGGCGGCCACCACCCGGGCGGCCAAGGCCAACGGCAGCGCCAAGACGCGGACCCGCAAGGTCCCCGCCGGGGCGCGCTGACCCATCCGGTACGCGTTTTCGCAGGCCGGGCCGTCGGTGCCCGGTCTGTGACGCGCCAGTATGAACCGTGCCCCACGCTGGTGCGTGTTTCCGCAGTAAGCCGAGAGAAAGGCCGGATATGAGTGATGATCAGGCGCTGACCCGACCGGTCACCCAGAGCCGCCGTACCCTGCTCACCGGAGCCGGAGCGATCGGCGCGGCCGTGGTGCTCGCGGGCTGCGGCAGCGACGACGACGCGTCCCCGGGCCTCGCACCGACCAGCGGCGGCCCGCCCGGTGCCACCGCGACCGGCGACGCCGGCGGCGGCGACCGGGACGGCGGCAGCGCGCTGGCGCGCACCTCGGACATCCCGGTGGGCGGCGGCGCCGTCTTCGCCAGCCAGGGCGTGGTGATCACCCAGCCCGAGGCCGGCCAGTTCAAGGCGTTCGACCCGATCTGCACGCACCAGCGCTGCCCGGTGTCGAACGTCGACGGCGGCACGATCAACTGCACGTGCCACAACAGCCGGTTCTCGATCGTCGACGGCTCGGTCAAGGGCGGCCCGGCCACCAAGCCGCTCGCGGCGAAGGAGATCAAGGTCGACGGCGACCAGATCACGCTGGCCTGACCCGTTCCGCGCCCCCGCCGGCCGGTCGTCGGCGGGGGCGCGGTGACGGTCGCGTGTCAGGGGTGCGGACTAGGCTTGACGCCGTGGCTGACCCCTCGACCTACCGTCCCGCGCCCGGCACCATCCCGGAGTCGCCAGGGGTCTACCGCTTCCGCGACGGCACCGGCCGGGTGATCTACGTCGGCAAGGCGCGCAACCTGCGCAGCCGGCTCAACTCCTACTTCGCCGACCCGGTCGGCCTGCACCAGCGCACCCGGCAGATGGTGTTCACCGCCGAGTCGGTCGACTGGATCACCGTCGCCACCGAGGTCGAGGCGCTCCAGCAGGAATACACCTGGATCAAGCAGTACGACCCCCGGTTCAACGTCCGCTACCGCGACGACAAGTCGTACCCCTACCTCGCGGTCACGCTCGACGAGGAATACCCCCGGTTGCAGGTGATGCGCGGCGTGAAGCGCAAGGGTGTGCGCTACTTCGGGCCGTACTCCCACGCCTGGGCCATCCGCGAGACGCTCGACCTGCTGCTGCGGGTCTTCCCGGCGCGGACCTGCTCGTCCGGGGTGTTCAAGCGGGCCGGCCAGGTCGGCCGGCCCTGCCTGCTCGGCTACATCGGCAAGTGCTCGGCGCCGTGCGTCGGCAGCGTCACCGCAGAACAGCACCGGGAGATCGTCGACGGCTTCTGCGACTTCATGGCCGGCCGCACCGACAGCATGGTCCGGCGGCTGGAGAAGGAGATGCTCGACGCCAGCGAGCAGCTGGAGTTCGAGCGGGCCGCCCGGCTGCGCGACGACGTCGCGGCGCTGCGCCGGGCGATGGAGAAGCAGACGGTGGTGCTCGGCGACGGCACCGACGCCGACGTGGTCGCGTTCGCCGACGACCCGCTCGAAGCCGCCGTGCAGGTCTTCCACGTCCGCGGCGGCCGGGTGCGCGGCCAGCGCGGCTGGGTGGTGGAGAAGACCGAGGAGCTGACCACCGGCGACCTCGTGCACCACTTCTGCACCCAGGTGTACGGCGGCGAGCAGGGCGAGGCCGACGTGCCCCGCGAGCTGCTCGTCCCCGAGCTACCGGGCGACGCCGACGCGCTCGCCGACTGGCTCACCGCCCGCCGGGGCAGCCGGGTGTCGCTGCGGGTGCCGCAGCGCGGCGACAAGCGGTCGCTGCTGGAGACCGTCGAGCGCAACGCCAGGGACGCGCTGGCCCGGCACAAGCTCAAGCGGGCCGGTGACCTGACGACCCGCAGCCAGGCGCTCGACGAGATCGCCGACGCGCTCGCCATGAACACCTCACCGCTGCGCATCGAGTGCTTCGACGTGTCCCAGATCCAGGGCACCGACGTGGTCGCCAGCATGGTCGTGTTCGAGGACGGGCTGCCCCGCAAGAGCGAATACCGCCGGTTCATCGTGCGCGGCGCCACCGACGACCTGTCGGCCATGTCCGGGGTGCTGCGGCGGCGCTTCGCCCGCTACCTCGACGCTCGCGCCGAGACCGGTGAGCTGGGCGAGGAGACCGCCTCCGACCCCGACCGGCCCGGCATCGACCCGACCACCGGGCGGCCGCGCAAGTTCGCGTACCCACCGCAGCTCGTCGTGGTCGACGGTGGTCCGCCCCAGGTCGCCGCCGCCGCGAAGGCGCTCGCCGAGCTGGGCATCGACGACGTGGCGCTGTGCGGGCTGGCGAAGCGGCTGGAGGAGGTCTGGCTGCCCGACGACGAGTTCCCGGTGATCCTGCCGCGCACCTCCGAGGCGCTCTACCTGCTGCAACGGGTCCGCGACGAGGCCCACCGCTTCGCCATCACGTTCCACAGGCAGCGGCGCTCCAAGCGGATGACCGAGTCGGCGCTGGACAACGTCCCCGGCCTCGGCGAGGTACGCCGCAAGGCGCTGCTGCGGCACTTCGGCTCACTGAAGCGGCTGTCGTCCGCCACCGTGGAGGAGATCACCGAGGTGCCCGGGGTGGGCCGGCGTACGGCCGAGGCGATCCTGGCCGCGCTGGACGGCTCCACCACCACCACCACCGAAGCCGCCCCCCGCCCCTGACCCGTTCCCCGCTCCTGCCCGTTCCTGCTCGCGCCCGTTGTCCGGCCCGCCGGCAACGCCCGAGTGGAACACCATGGGTGTCTCCGCCCGCATTTGACACCCATGACGTTCCACCGACGGTGCTGGTCCCGATGGGCGGAAGCATCGTCCCGCTTCCTGGGAGGGTTCCGTAGGTGGTTCGGTGCGGGTTGTGTCGCCACGCGAGGGCGGGTGACCCCCCGCCCCCCGCCCCCCGCCCTCCGCCCCCGTTCCGGCCCCGGCCCCGCCTTCCTCCGCGATCTTGCACTTTGGGCCCGTGGGATGCCCGTTTCGCGAGGCATGTCCGGCACCAAAGTGCAAGATCGCGCGCGGCAGGGGTGGATCTTGTTGCTGGGGCCCGTGATCTCGCGGATCCCCTCCCCGGCTGGTGGGTTTGGTAGGCGGTGTCCGGTTCGCTGCGATGGTCGGGGCTGTGGTCGGTGCCATCGTCAGCGTGGAATCGGTGGGCGGCGCGGGGCGTTGTACATGGCTGACCGCCGAGGAACCGGGTCGAGCGCCGGACACCGGCCCGCCCGGCACCCGGGAGCGGATCGCCAGGTCAGGGAATCGGCCCGGCCCGGTCGTCGTTACATCCCCGAGCCGCGGAGCAGGCCCCCAGGGTCGCCCGCGCGCCAGCCCGGTTTCGACGGGCCCCCCAAGACTTTCCCCCCTTTCGCGGCATCCCCCGCCGCGTCATCCCCCACTTCAGGGAGGCAACCATCATGGCTACCACTCTGCTGCGCAAGACCGTTCTGACCGCTGCCGGTATCGCCGCCACCGCCGGAGGCATCGCCGGCCCCGCGATCGCCGCCCACGCCGCCCCCACCACCAGCACCAGCGTGGTGGCGGACCGCAAGGGCCACGGCGAGCGGGAACTCGACGTCCGCTACGAAGCCCAGCCCAACTTCTACTTCTGCGGCCCCGCCGCCGCCCGCAACGCCCTGAGCGTGCAGGGCAAGAACATCGACGTACACACCATGGCCAAGGAGATGGGCACCACCGAGGCCGGCACCAACAGCATCAACGACATCACCCCCGTACTGAACAAGGAGACCGGCACCAAGGACGCCTACAAGTCGGTCGAGATCAGCACCCCCAAGGCCGACGACAAGCAGACCGACACCCTGCGCGCCGACATCGTCAAGACCGTCGACGCCGGCCGGGCCGTGGTCGCCAACATCGCCGGCACCGCCACCGACACCGACGGCACCACCCACTCATTCGAAGGCGGCCACTACATCAGCGTCATCGGCTACCGCGACAACGGCAACACCGTCACCATCGCCGACAGCGCCGACCCCACCACCGCCACCTACCGCATGAACATCGACAACCTCGCCGACTGGATCGCCACCCGCGGCTACAGCACCAGCTAAGCAACACCGCCGCGCCGATGGCTGCAGAGCAAGAAAACGCAGCCAACGCGGCCAGCACGACCTCACGGACCAGAGCACCACCGCGTGAACCCCAGCGAGGCCACAGCACACCGGAAGGGCCCGACCCCCACCACGGGGTCGGGCCCTTCCGTGCGTGCGTCAGGACTCGGCGAGGACGGCCAGGATCGCCTCGCCGTACTTGGCGAGCTTGTTCTCGCCGACCCCGTTGAACCGGGACAACTCGGCGAGGGAGGTGGGCGGCTCGGCGGCGATCTGCCGCAGGGTCGCGTCGTGGAAGATGACGTACGCTGGGACGCCCTGCTCCTTGGCGGTGGCCGCGCGCCACGCGCGGAGCCGCTCAAAGACCGGCGCGGCGGCGGGGGACAGGTCGGCGACGACGGTGGCAGCGCCCCGGGGTTTGGCGGACCGGCCGGCGGCCGGGCGCTCGGGCTCCTTGCGCAGCGTGACGGTACGGCGGCGGCCGAGCACGTCCGCGCTGGCCTCGGTCAGCGCCAGCGTGCCGTAGTCGCCCTCGACCGCGAGCAGACCCTCGGCCAGCAGTTGCCGCACCACCCCACGCCACTCGGCCTCGCGCAGCTCGGTGCCGATGCCGAACGTGCTGAGCGCGTCGTGGCCGTACTGGTCGATCTTGTCGGTGTGCTTGCCGAGCAGGATGTCGATGCTGTGCCCGGCGCCGAACCGCTGGTTGCGCTCGCGGTCGAGCCGGAAGACGGTGGACAGCAGCTTCTGCGCGGCGACGGTGCCGTCCCAGGACTCCGGTGGTTCGAGGCAGGTGTCGCAGTTGCCGCAGTCGGCCACGCCGGTCTCGCCGAAGTATTCGAGCAGTTGGGCGCGGCGGCAGCGGACCGTCTCGCAGAGCGCCAGCATGGCGTCCAGGTGGGCGGCGAGGTTGCGCCGGTGCGCCAGGTCGCCCTCCGACGTCTCGATCATCTTGCGCTGCTGCACGACGTCCTGGAGCCCGTACGCCAGCCAGGCCGTGGACGGCAGCCCGTCGCGCCCGGCGCGGCCGGTCTCCTGGTAGTAGCCCTCCACCGACTTCGGCAGGTCCAGGTGGGCGACGAAGCGCACGTCGGGCTTGTCGATGCCCATGCCGAACGCGATGGTGGCGACCATGACCAGACCGTCCTCGCGCAGGAAACGCTGCTGGTTGGCGGCGCGGGTCGAGGCGTCCAGCCCGGCGTGGTACGGCAGCGCGGGGATGCCGTTGGCGACCAGGAACTCGGCGGTCTTCTCCACCGAGGCGCGGGACAGGCAGTAGACGATGCCGGCGTCGCCGGAGTGCTCGTCGCGCAGCAGGCTGAGCAGCTGGCGGCGCGGCTCCCGCTTGGGCACGATGCGGTACTGGATGTTGGGCCGGTCGAAGCTGGCCACGAAGTGCCGGGCCTCGGTGAGCCGCAGCCGGGTGGCGATCTCGGTGCGGGTCGCCTGCGTCGCGGTGGCGGTCAGCGCGATCCGCGGCACGTCCGGCCAGCGTTCGTGCAGCATCGACAGGTTGAGGTAGTCGGGGCGGAAGTCGTGCCCCCACTGCGAGACGCAGTGCGCCTCGTCGATCGCGAACAACGCGATCCGGCCGCGTTCCAGCAGGCCGAGCGTGGACCGCACCGCGAGCCCTTCCGGGGCGAGGTAGAGCAGGTCCAGCTCGCCGGCGAGGTAGGCCGCCTCGACCCGGCGCCGCTGCGCGGGATCCTGGGTCGAGTTGAGGAACCCGGCCCGGACGCCGACCGCCGTCAGGGCGTCGACCTGGTCCTGCATGAGCGCGATAAGGGGGGAGACGACCACCGCCACACCGTCGCGGACCAGCGCGGGGATCTGGTAGCACAGCGACTTGCCGCCACCGGTGGGCATGAGCACCAGCGCGTCGCCGCCTGTCACCACGTGCTCGACGACCTCCTGCTGGAAGCCGCGGAAGGCGTCGTACCCGAAGACCCGGCGCAACACGTCGAGCGCGTCGCCGGCCGGTGGGGAGGTGGTCCGCTCGTCGGTGGGGGAGACCATCCGCGCAGTCTACGAGCGTCCCCCGACACCGACCGTCCCGGCGAGCCGTCACGAGCGCGGCGACTTGTTCCGGTCGTCACCCCGTGGAATCCCGGGCCGGGTCGCAGCCGTTAGAGTCGCTGATTGACCATGCGCGGCCGACCGGGCCGCGGCGCCACGGCTGGGGGTAGCGGGTGAGCGAGGCGCGTACAGCGGGTGACCTGGGGCCGACCGAGGCGGAGACGACGCCGGTGCGACCGGCGCCGGCCGAGTCGGACACCTCCCTGGTGGTGGTGACCGGCCTGTCCGGCGGCGGGCGCAGCACCGTGGCGCGGGCGCTGGAGAACGTCGGCTACTACGTGGTCGACAACCTGCCGCAGGCGCTGCTGCTGGACATGGCCGAGCTGGCGTTCAAGGCCGGTGGCGCGGCCCGGCGTACGGCGATGGTGCTGGACGTGCGCTCGCGCGCGTTCTCCACCGACCTGGCCGGGGCGATCCGTGAGCTGCGTGAGCGCGGCTTCCAGCCCCGGGTGGTCTTCGTCGACGCCGACGACGAGGTGCTGATCCGGCGGTTCGAGAGCGTGCGCCGCTCGCACCCGTTGCAGGGCGACGGGCGGCTGGCCGACGGCATCGCTGTCGAGCGGGCGCTGCTGGAGGAGGCCCGCGAGCAGGCCGACGTGATCATCGACACCAGCCACCTGAACGTGAACCAGTTGCGCCGCCGGGTCGAGGAGCTGTTCGGCGGCGAGGACGCCCGCCGGCTGCGGATCACCGTGATCTCGTTCGGCTTCAAGTACGGCCTGCCGCCGGACGCCGACTTCGTGATGGACGCCCGGTTCCTGCCGAACCCGTACTGGGTGCCGGAGCTGCGCGAGCACACCGGCCGCGAGGAGGCGGTCAGCGCGTACGTGCTGGGCCAGGAGGGCGCCGACGCGTTCGTGGCCGGGTACGCCGACCTGGTCAACGCCACCACCGCCGGGTTCGAGCGGGAGGGCAAGCGCTACCTGACCGTGGCGGTCGGCTGCACCGGCGGCAAGCACCGCAGCGTGGCCATCGCCGAGGAGCTGGCCTCCCGGCTGCGCCACTCCGGCATCGCCGCCAACGCCCAGCACCGGGACCTGGGGCGGGAGTGACCCTGACCAGGGTGGTCGCCTTCGGCGGCGGGCACGGGCTCTCGGCGTCGCTGCGGGCGCTGCGTCACTGCGTACCCGAACTGGACCTGGACATCACCGCGGTGGTCACCGTCGGTGACGACGGCGGCTCCAGCGGCCGGTTGCGCGCCGAGCGCGGCGGCCTGCCGCCGGGCGACCTGCGGCAGGCGCTCGTCGCGCTGGCCGGTGACCATCCGGCCACCCGGCGCAGCGCGGCGTTGTTCCAGCACCGCTTCGCCGCCGCCGTGCCGCAGGCGCCGACGCCGGCCGCGCCGGTGCCGGTCGCGGTCGGCGACTCGCTCGCCGGCCACGCGGTCGGCAACCTGCTGCTGCACGGGCTCACCGAGCTGCTCGGCGACCCGGTGGCCGCGCTCGACCACGCCGGGGCGATGCTCGGCGCGGTGGGGCGGGTGCTGCCGATGTCCCGCCAGCCGGTGGGCATCGAGGCCCGGGTCCGCGGCGCCGACCCGGAGCACCCGGACGAGGTGTCCACGGTGCGCGGCCAGCACCAGGTCGCGGTCACCCCGGGCACCGTCGAGTCGCTGCGGCTCAACCCGTCGGCGCCGGCCGCGTGCGCCGAGGCGGTGACAGCGGTACGCGCCGCGGACTGGCTGATCTTCGGGCCGGGCAGCTGGTACACGAGTGTGCTGCCGCACCTGCTGGTGCCGGGGCTGGCCGACGCGATCGTGTCCAGCCCGGCGCGGCGGCTGGTGACGCTCAACCTGGTGGCCGAGAAGGAGACCTCGGGGCTCTCCCTGCCCGACCATCTGGACACACTGCGGCGCTATCTGCCCGAGTTGAAGGTGGACCGGGTGCTCGCCGACTCCACGGCGGTGGGTGATCCCGCGGCGGTCGAACGTGCGGCAGAATCGCTGGGTGCCCGGCTGGTCCTCGCTCCCGTCGCCGTCCTGGACGGCACGCCCCGTCATGATCCAGCCGCCCTGGGCGCCGCGCTGGTGCCTGTCCTGCGCGCCGATCGTTAGACACGTACGTAATCACCGGCGACACGCCGGAACCGGTCCGTGAGGGGGCGCACTATGGCGATGACGGCTGCGGTCAAGGACGAGCTGAGTCGGGTCGACGTGCCCAAGCCCTGCTGTCGGCGGGCGGAGATGGCCGCCCTGCTGCGTTTCGCCGGCGGCCTGCACATCGTGTCGGGCCGCGTGGTGGTCGAGGCGGAGCTGGACACCGGCGCGGTCGCGCGCCGGCTGCGGCGGGAGATCGCCGAGGTGTACGGCTACTCCAGCGAGATCCACGTGCTCGCCTCCGGCGGGCTGCGCAAGGGCAGCCACTTCATCGTGCGGGTGGTCAAGGACGGCGAGGCGCTCGCCCGGCAGACCGGCCTGCTCGACGTGCGGGGCCGCCCGGTGCGCGGCCTGCCGCCGCACGTGGTGGCCGCGAACGTCTGCTGTGCCGTGTCGGCGTGGCGGGGCGCGTTCATGGCGCACGGCTCGCTCACGGAGCCGGGCCGCTCCAGCGCACTGGAGATCACCTGCCCCGGTCCGGAGTCGGCGCTGGCGCTCGTCGGCGCCGCCCGCCGGATCGGCATCACCGCCAAGAACCGCGAGGTGCGCGGCGTGGACCGGGTGGTGGTCAAGGACGGTGACGCGATCGCCGCGCTGCTCACCCGCATAGGCGCGCACTCCAGCGTGCTGGCCTGGGAGGAGCGGAGGGTACGCCGGGAGGTGCGCGCCACCGCGAACCGGCTGGCCAACTTCGACGACGCCAACCTGCGCCGTTCCGCCCGTGCCGCGGTGGCCGCCGCCGCCCGGGTGACCCGCGCGCTGGAGATCCTCGCCGACGACGCGCCGAACCACCTGACCTCGGCCGGACGGCTGCGCCTGGAGCACCGTCAGGCCTCGCTGGAGGAACTGGGCGCGCTCGCCGAGCCGCCGCTGACCAAGGACGCCATCGCCGGCCGGATCCGCCGGCTGCTCGCGCTGGCCGACAAGCGTGCCCGTGACCTGGGCATCCCGGATACGGAAGCGGCAGTCACGCCGGACATGCTCGTGGTCTGATAGGACTCGGGCGGCAGTGCACCGCGAGCGGGATCACCACCCGCCGCAGCGCGACGCCGCGCGCTCGGATATGGTCGCTGCGTACGGCAAGGGGGCCGGAACAGGCGCTCCTCGCCGTGCTCACCGCCTCGGGCGGTCAGGTCTCCGTGACCGCGGCGGGGTGGCCGAGATGACATGTCGACGGCCGGCTCCAACGGTCGGCGCACACACCTCCGCCGGCAGCGGTCTGGCGCCGGCGGACCAGAACGCGAGGAGATGGGACCTGTGACCATCCGGGTTGGCATCAACGGCTTCGGCCGGATCGGCCGCAACTTCTTCCGGGCAGTGCTGGCGTCCGGCGCTGACATCGAGGTCGTGGCGGTCAACGACCTGACCGACAACGCGACGCTCGCCCACCTTGTCAAGTACGACAGCATCCTGGGCCGCCTCCCGCACGAGGTGAAGGCCACCGCCGACGAGATCACCGTGGGCGGCAAGACCATCAAGGCGTACGCCGAGAAGGACCCGGCGAAGCTGCCGTGGGGCGAGGCCGGCGCCGACGTGGTCATCGAGTCCACCGGCTTCTTCACCGACGGCACCAAGGCGAAGGCGCACCTCGACGGCGGGGCCAAGAAGGTCATCATCTCCGCTCCGGCGAAGAACGAGGACGTCACAGTGGTCATGGGTGTCAACCAGGACCAGTACGACCCGGCCAAGCACAACATCATCTCGAACGCCTCCTGCACCACCAACTGCCTCGCGCCGATGGCGAAGGTCCTGCAGGACACGTTCGGCATCAAGCAGGGTCTGATGACCACCATCCACGCGTACACGCAGGACCAGAACCTGCAGGACGCGCCGCACAAGGACCTGCGCCGGGCCCGGGCCGCCGCGCTCAACATCGTGCCGACTTCGACCGGTGCCGCGAAGGCCATCGGCCTGGTCCTGCCGGAGCTCAAGGGCAAGCTGGACGGCTACGCGCTGCGCGTGCCGATCCCGACCGGCTCGGCCACCGACCTGACCGTCGAGGTCGGCCGGGAGACCACTGTGGACGAGGTGAACGCCGCGCTCAAGGCCGCCGCCGAGGGCCCGCTGCGGGGCATCCTCACCTACAACGAGGACCCGATCGTCTCCGCCGACATCGTGACCGACCCGGCGTCGTGCATCTTCGACGCGCCGCTGACCAAGGTGATCGGCAACCAGGTCAAGGTCGTCGGCTGGTACGACAACGAGTGGGGCTACTCGAACCGCCTGGTCGACCTGGTCAAGCTGGTCGGTCAGTCCCTGTGAGTGCGAGGAGCGAGCTTGCGAGCCCCGCAGTCACGAACGGAGGGCTAGCTCTGTGACGATCCGCAACCTCGACGACCTGCTCGCCGAGGGGGTGTCGGGTCGGCGCGTGCTGGTGCGCGCCGACCTGAACGTCCCGCTCGACAAGCAGACCGGGGACATCACTGACGACGGCCGGATCCGGGCCGTCCTGCCGACGCTGAGCGCGCTGGTGCAGGCCGGCGCGAAGGTGGTCGTCTGCTCGCACCTGGGCCGCCCGAAGGGCGCGCCGGACCCGCAGTTCAGCCTCCGCCCGGTCGCCGGGCGGCTCGGTGAGCTGCTCGGTGCCCCGGTGCACTTCGCCGAGGACACCGTCGGCGACTCGGCGCGGTCCACCGTGGCCGACCTGGCCGACGGCCAGGTCGCGCTGCTGGAGAACCTGCGCTTCAACAAGGGCGAGACCAGCAAGGACGACGCCGAGCGGGGCGCGTTCGCCGACCAGCTCGCGGCGTTCGGCGACGCCTACGTGGACGACGCGTTCGGCGCGGTGCACCGCAAGCACGCCAGCGTGCACGACGTACCGGCCCGGCTGCCGCATTACGCGGGCCGGCTGGTGCTGCGCGAGGTCGAGGTGCTCAGCCGCCTCACCGGCGAGCCGGAGCGGCCGTACGTGGTGGTGCTGGGCGGCTCGAAGGTCTCGGACAAGCTCGCAGTGATCGAGGCGCTGCTGCCGACCGTGGACCGGCTGCTCATCGGCGGCGGGATGTGCTTCACCTTCCTCAAGGCCCAGGGCCACGAGGTGGGCACGTCGCTGCTGGAGAAGGACATGGTCGAGACCTGCCGCAACCTGATGGAGCGCGCGCCGGGCAAGATCATGCTCCCGGTCGACGTGGTGGTCGCCGACGCGTTCGCGCCGGACGCCGCGCACGACACCGTGCCCGCCGACGGCATCCCGAGTCACCGGCTGGGCCTGGACATCGGCCCGGAGACGGTGGCCGGTTTCGCCGCCGCGCTGTCGCAGGCGAAGACCGTCTTCTGGAACGGCCCGATGGGCGTGTTCGAGATGGCGGCGTTCGCCAACGGCACCCGCGGCGTGGCCGAGGCGATCACCAAGGCCGACGCGTTCAGCGTGGTCGGCGGCGGCGACTCGGCCGCGGCGGTGCGCGCGCTGGGCCTGGACGAGTCCTCGTTCGGGCACATCTCCACCGGTGGTGGCGCCTCCCTGGAATACCTGGAGGGCAAGACCCTCCCCGGCATCGCGGCCCTGGAGAACTGAATGGCGAGCACGACCCGCCGGCCGCTGATGGCCGGCAACTGGAAGATGAACCTGAACCACCTCGAGGCCAACCTGCTGGTGCAGAAGCTGGCCGCGAGCCTGAACGAGAAGCAGCTCACCGACGTCGAGTGCGTGGTGCTGCCGCCCTTCACCGACCTGCGTACCGTGCAGACCGCCGTGGACGGCGACAAGCTGCTGATCGGCTACGGCGCGCAGGACCTGTCGCCGCACCCGTCCGGCGCGTACACCGGTGACATCGCCGGGCCGATGCTCGCCAAGCTGGGCTGCGGCTACGTGGTGGTCGGGCACTCCGAGCGGCGGCAGTACCACAACGAGGACGACGCGCTCGTCAACGCGAAGGTGTCGGCGGCGCTGGCGAACGGGCTCACCCCGATCCTCTGCATCGGTGAGGGCCTGGAGGTCCGGGAGCAGTCGGGTCAGGTACGGCACTGCTGCGACCAGCTCGACGGCGCGCTGAAGGGGCTCACCGCCGAGCAGGTCACCAAGGTCGTCGTGGCGTACGAGCCGGTCTGGGCGATCGGCACCGGCAAGACGGCGACCCCGGACGACGCCCAGGAGGTCTGCGGCGCGGTGCGCAAGCGCATCGCCGAGACCTACGACGAGGGCACCGCCGAGCAGGTCCGGATCCTGTACGGCGGGTCGGTCAAGGCGTCGAACGTCGCCGCGATCATGGCGCAGCCGGACGTGGACGGGGCTCTGGTCGGGGGCGCCAGCCTGGACGCGGAGGAGTTCGCGCAGATCTGCCGGTTCCCGGAGCACATCACCCGCTGATCGCTCGCTATCCTTGACGCTGCCCGTCCACCGGTCGGTGCCGCCGTGCCCGACAGGTCCGGGCAGTGATCGCAACGAGAGGACTGACCCCCGCCATGCCGATCTGGTTCGCCTACACGATGATCGTGTTGCTGGTCATCACGAGCGTCCTGCTCACCCTGCTGATCCTCCTGCACCGCGGCAAGGGCGGCGGGTTGTCGAGCATGTTCGGCGGCGGCGTCAGCTCCAGCCTGGCCGGTTCGTCGGTGGCCGAGAAGAACCTCGACCGCTACACCGTTCTGGTGGGAATCGTCTGGTTCGCGTGCATCGTCGGGCTTGGGCTCTGGCTGCGGCTGCAGATGGCCAGCGGCACCTGAGCCGACGCTGAGAAGCGTACAATCTGCGCGCGGTCCGTCACGGACCGCGCGCAGTTTTGTTTCTCCGCACGTCGCCCGTCGCCCACCCCCTCCGGCGGCGGTCCCCTCCGACGACAGGGAGCGAGCAACCGTGCCCAGCAACAACGTCATCCGCGGCACCCGGATCGGGTCCGCCCCCGAGCGGTTCGACCAGCGGGTCGAGCCCGCGCCGCGCCGGCCGGTCGTCTACTGGTGCCGCCACGGGCACCGCGTCGAGTTCCTGATCGCCGCCGAGGCGGAGACGCCCGCCGCCTGGGAGTGCCCCCGCTGCGGCGAGCCGGCCGGCCCCGACCCGGGCGACCCGCCGGGCCGCCAGCGCGCCGAGCCGTACAAGACCCACCTGGCGTACGTGCAGGAGCGGCGTACGCCGGAGGAGGGGGAGGCGCTGCTCGCCGAGGCCCTCGACGCGCTGCGGCGTCGCCGCGGTCGCGCCTGACCCGAGGTGTTAAGGAGGGGCCCCTTCTCTACCGGAGACGTTAAGAAGGGGCCCTTCCTTACATGCTCAGCGCAGGCTGCGCAGCCGCGGCGGCACGCTGGCCGCAGCGGCCCGGTCGAGGAGCCAGAGGGTACGGGAGACGCCCCGCACCCCGGCGGCAGGCAGCTGCACCGGCCCGGCCCCGGCCAGCGCCATGCCCACCGCCCCGGCCTTGTCCGTCCCGGCGGCGATCAGCCAGACCTCCTCGGCCGTGTTGATGGTCGGGAGCGTCAGCGTGGTCCGCACCGGCGGCGGCTTCGGGCTGCCCCGCACGGCGCTGACCGGCCGGTTGTCGTGGTGCACCGGGTGCTCCGGGAACACCGACGCGACGTGCCCGTCCTCGCCGACGCCGAGCATCAGCACGTCGAAGTGCGGCACCACCGCGTTCCCGGGCCGGGCCGCGGCGGCCAGCTCCCGCGCGTACCCGGCGGCAGCCGCCTCCGGGTCGTCACCGGCCGGACCGTCCGACGCCGGCATCGGGTGCACCCGGGCCGGGTCGAGCGGCACCGTGTCCAGCAGCGCCGCCCGTGCCTGCGTCTCGTTACGCTCCGGGTCGCCGCCGGGCAGGAACCGCTCGTCGCCCCACCACACGTCGACCCGGGACCAGTCGACGGCGTCCCGGGCGGGCAGCTGCCCGACCGCCCGGTACACCGCCGCGGCGATCCGCCCGCCGGTCAGCACCACCGACGCCTGGCCGCGCTCGGCCTGCGCGTCGAGCAGCTTCACCACCAACCGGGCCGCCACCGCCTGCGCCAGCAGGTCGGGGTCGGCGTGTACGGCGACACTCGCCTCAGTCATCCGTCGAGCCCTCGTGTTCCGACCGCCCACCGGCGGTCACCTGTGCCTCCGACCACCCGGTCCGGGCGGTCACTCGTTCGCGGTCGCGCCCGCGTGCGCGGTCACGCCGGCCTCGGCCCGCTGGGCGGTCGCCGGATCCTTCCACACGTGCACCCGCTGGGCCGGACGCTGGTCGAGGCCGGTGATCCCGGCCGCAGCGCCTAGCGCCTCCGCGTACACCTGGTCGGCGTCGAGGCGGCGCAGTTCCTCGGCCAGCTCGTCGCCGAGCGGCCGGCGCACCAGCGGCAGCGTGCGGTCCTCCTGCCCGGTACGCCGGAACACCGCGACGCTGTCGTCCCGGGTGAGCGTCAGCTCGTCGCCGTTGGCGCAGCGCAGCTGCACCTGGCGCATCCGCGGGAACTCCTCGGTGGCGGTCAGGACCGGGTCGATGCCGAGCCGGGCCTTGAGCCAGCCGCGCATCAGTGCCGCCGTCGGGTCCGACGGGGGCGCCACCACGCTCGCCTCGGTGACCCGGGCCTGGGTGGTGTCGAACGCGCCCGCCACGAGCGTGCGCCACGGGGTGATCCGGGTCCACGCCAGGTCGGTGTCGCCCGGGGCGTAGTCGTGGGCCCGCTGCCGCAGCTCGGCGATCGGGTCGGCCGCCTGCGCCGCGTCGGTGATCCGCCGGTCCGCGACCACGCCGAGGAAGTCGGTGGAGATCTCCTCCGGCGGCTCGCCGTGCCACCACGTCACCACCGGTACGTCCGGCACCAGCAGCGGCATCACCACCGACTCGGCGTGCAGCGCGAGCCGCCCGTACATCCGGGTCACCACCGCCTCGCACGGCCCGAGCCGGCCACCCACGACGATCTCCGCGTCCAGCCGGTTGCGGTCGCGTTCCACGTCGGAGCGGACCACCACGAGCAGCCGGCACGGGTGCGCCGCCGCGGCGATGGTGGCCGCCGCCTCGGCCTCGCGTACCCGCTTCTCGTCCACCACCACGATCAGCGTGAGCGCCATGCCACTGGCCACCCCGCCCGCGCTGCGCCGTTCTGCGGCCAGCGCCTTGACCACCTCGTTGCCGGTGGTGTCCCACAGCCCGATCATGCTCTTCTCCAAGCCCGGCCCTCGCGGGCCAGCATCTCGTCGGCGGCCCGGGGCCCCCACTCACCGGCCCGGTACGGCTCCGGGGTCGTGCCCTCCCAGGCGTGCTCCAGCGGGTCGACGACCTGCCAGCTCTGCTCCACCTCGGCGGCGTCCGGGAACAGCGTCCGGTCGCCGATCAGCACGTCCAGCACCAGCCGCTCGTACGCCTCGGGGCTGGACTCGGTGAACGCCTCGCCGTACTGGAAGTCCATCGCGATGTCGCGGACCTCCATCGTGGTGCCCGGCACCTTGGAGCCGAACTTCAGCACCACGCCCTCGTCCGGCTGTACCCGGATGACGAGCTGGTTGGGGCCGAGGGACTCCATGTCGGCGGCGTTGAACGGCAGGTGCGGCGCCTTCTTGAACATGATGGCCACCTCGGTGACCCGCCGGGGCAGCCGCTTGCCGGCCCGGATGTAGAACGGCACCCCGGCCCAGCGGCGGTTCTGGATGCCCAGCTTCACCGCCACGTACGTCTCGGTGGTGGAGCCCTCCGGGACGCCCTCCTCCTCCAGGTAGCCCTTGGCGCGCTCGCCGCCCACCCAGCCGGGCAGGTACTGGCCGCGCACGGTGTCCTCGGAGACGTCCCGCGGCACGGTGATCGCCTTGAGCACCTTGAGCTTCTCGGCCCGGATCTCGTCGGCGTCGAAGCTCGTCGGTTCCTCCATCGCGACCAGGGCGAGCAACTGGAGCAGGTGGTTCTGGAGCACGTCGCGGGCGGTGCCGACCGAGTCGTAGAAGGCCGCGCGAGTGCCGATGCCGACGTCCTCGGCCATGGTGATCTGCACCGAGTCGACGTACTTGGAGTTCCACAGCGGCTCGAACAGGTTGTTCGCGAAGCGCAGCGCCAGGATGTTCTGGACCGTCTCCTTGCCCAGGTAGTGGTCGATCCGGAACACGTCCTGGCGGGTGAAGACGTCGTCGACCAGGTCGTTGAGCGCCTTGGCCGAGGGCAGGTCGTTGCCGAACGGCTTCTCCACCACGACCCGCCGCCAGCCGCCGGACTTGGCGTTGTCCGCCATGCCGGTGCGGGCGAGCTGCTTGAGCACCACCGGGAAGGCCGCCGGGGGGATGGAGAAGTAGAAGGCCGCGTTGCCGGGGATGCCGTGCGAGCCGCGCAGCTCGTCGAGCGTGGCGGCGAGATGGTCGAACGCCGCGTCGTCGTCGAACGAGCCGCCGACGAACTTGATGTTGCCGGCGAGCCGGGCCCACACCTCCTCCCGCCACGGTGTGCGGGCGTGCTTCTTGGCCGCGTCGTGCGCCACCGACTCGAAGTCGCCGTCGCCCCAGTCGCGGCGGGCGAAGCCCAGGACCACGAAGCCGGGCGGCAGGAGCCCTCGGTTGGCCAGGTCGTAGACCGCCGGCAGCAGCTTCTTGCGGGCCAGGTCACCCGTCACCCCGAAGATCACCAGGGCACACGGCTCGGGGATCCGGGGCAGCCGCCGGTCCTGCGGATCGCGCAGCGGGTTCACCGGGCCACCTCCTCCTGCGTCTCGGTCCGCTGATTCCAGGTCGTTGATCGTCACGTGCGTGTCCGTCCGGCCGTTTCCAGGAGCTGGGCGACGCCCGTCGCCCGCTCGGTCAGGTGCAGTCGCAGCACCGGTCGCTCCCGGCCGGCCAGGGCCCGCCGGTCGCCGGCGGCCTGGGCCGCCTGGAGCTGCGCGAAGGTGTACGGACGACCGGGCACCTCCAGATCATCGGTGACCGCACCGGTGATCTGGAGGTGCCGGCCGTGGATGTCGGTGTGTTGCGGCCGGCGCGGTCCCCAGCCGAAGGTGACCGGCCGTCCGGCGGCCCGCGCCAGCAGCGGGCGCAGCCCGGCGACCGCCGCGTCGGCGTGCCGGTCGAGGTACGCGGTCACCACGAGGTGCTCCCGTTCACCCAGCCCGTCGAGCAGCCAGCGCAGCGCGCCGGTCAGGTCGGCCGGGGCGCCGCTCGGGGCGTACACCTCGATCGCGCCGTCGACCGACGACGGCGGCCCGCTCTCCGGCGCGTCGCCGGCCACTGCGGCGGCGGGCGACGCGAACGGGTCGGTCCGCAGCGTCACCGCGGCGGTCGCCGCCGCGTAGGCCCAGGTGAGCAGGTGCGCGCCGAGTGGTCCGTTGACCGCGACGTCGGCGGACACGCCCGGTCCGACACCGGCGCCGAGGGCGCCACCGAGACCGACCGTCAGCACGCCCGGCCCGGTGGCGCCGGGGGAGTCGGGGGACTCCGCGACCACGGGCAGCAGCCGTCCACCTGTCGCGTCGGCGAGCAGCGCGCCGGCCCAGCGGCCCAGACCGTCGAGGCCGGTGCCGTCGGGAACCAGCGCGATCGTGTCCCGGCCGGAGCCGGGCGCCGCGCCCAGTGCCGCGCCGAGCGCCAGGGCCGGATTGTCCCGGTCCCGGTCGAGCGCGCCGGTGAGCGCCTCGGCCTCGTCCAGCACCTCGGCCACCGGAGCGCCGGCCAGCGCCGCCGGGACCAGGCCGGACGCGGTGAGCGCGGCCCACGGCCCGGACACGCCGGGCTCGGCCGGGATCACCATCGCGCCCAGCTCGTCGGCGCGCGCCGTGAGTTCCGAGCCGGGTTCGGTGACCACCACGACGTGCCGGGCGGCGTCCGGGCCCTCGTCCGCCCACGCCTGCCGGTAGGCGCGCAGGTGGGCGTCGGTGGCCGGGTCGAGGCCGTGCCGGGCGGCGAGCACCAGGAGGGTACGCGCCGGACGATCGGCGAGCGCGGCCCGGATCGGTCCCGGGTCGGCGGTGTCGAGCACCGTCAGCGGCCGGCCCAGGCACTCGGCCAGCACCTGCGCGGCGAGCGTGTCGTCGTGTGCGCCGGCCAGCACCACGTGGTCCAGGTCGCCCAGCTCGGCGGCCAGTTCGGCGAGCTGGGGGAGCAGGTCCCGGCTGCGCCGGTGAGCGTGCAGCCAGCCCAGCCGGTCGAGGGCCGCCGGCTCGGCGGCGGGCCCCCAGAGGGCCGGGTCCGCGGCGGCGAGCCGGGCCGGGACGTCGTGGGAGACGAGCGTGGCGCGTGTGGACGCGCCGAGAGCGTCCGCGCCGCGCACGGCCAGGCCGGCGGCCATGTCCGCCCGCCCGGCCAGCAGGTCACTCACCGCGCCACCTCGGCTCGCTCAAGGCAGACCACCTCACCCGGTCCACGGTACGGCGCGACGCGTCCCGGGGCCCGGCCCCGGGACGCGTCGGACGCCGTCGGTCACGCGTTGCCGCCGGCCTGCTGCGCCGCCTGCGCGTTCTTCCCGGCGGCCCGGTGCGGGCTGCCCGAGCCCTTGGCCGCCTCGGCGAGGGACTTCTTGACCCCCTCCAGCAGCTCCACCCAGCTCGCCTCGAACTTCTCTACGCCCTCGCGCTCCAGCGTGGCGATCACGTCGGACAGGTCCACGCCCACCGCCAGCAGGTCGTCGAAGACCTTGCGGGCGTCGTCGTACGCGACGGTGACGGTGTCCGCCTTCGTCTCGCCGTGCTCGGCGTAGGCGTGGACGACCGGCTCCGGCATGGTGTTGACGGTGCCGGGCGCGATCAGCTCCTCGACGTAGATGACGTCCCGGTAGTCCGGGTTCTTCGTCGAGGTGGAGGCCCACAGCGGGCGCTGCGGGTGGGCGCCCGCGTCGGCCAGCTTCTGCCAGCGCGCCGAGGAGAACACCTCGCCGTAGCGCTCGTACGCCAGCCGGGCGTTGGCGACCGCGGCCTTGCCGCGCAGCGCCTTGGCCTGGTCCGAGCCGATCTTCTCCAGCCGCTTGTCCACCTCGGTGTCGACCCGGGAGACGAAGAACGAGGCGACCGAGCCGATCTTCGACAGGTCGTGCCCGTTGGCCTGCGCCTGCTCCAGGCCGGCCAGGAAGGCGTCCATCACCTGCGAGTACCGATCCAGACCGAAGATCAGCGTGACGTTGACGCTGATCCCCTCGGCCAGGGTCGCGGTGATCGCGGGCAGGCCCTCCTCGGTGGCCGGGATCTTGATGAACAGGTTCGGCCGGTCGACCAGCCACCACAGCGCCTTGGCCTCGGCGACGGTCTTCGCCGCGTCGTGCGCCGAGCGCGGGTCCACCTCGATCGACACCCGGCCGTCCACGCCGCCGCTGACGTCGTACGACGGGCGCATCACGTCGCAGGCCCACCGCACGTCGTACGTGGTGAGCATGCGGACCGCCTCCTCGACGTCCACGCCGCGTACGGCGAGGTCACGAAGCTGCCAGTCGTACTCGTCGGCGTCGCTCAACGCCTTCGCGAAGATCGTCGGGTTGGTGGTCACCCCGGCTACGTGGCTCTCCCGGCGCAGCTTGTCCAGCCCGCCGGAGGTCAGCCGTACCCGGGAGAGATCGTCGAGCCAGATCGCCACACCGGCGCCCTGGAGCTCCTTCAGCCTGTCCGTCATGCCGTCCACGCTCCCCTCAGTTGCCGGTCGTGAAACCGGTGATGTCGCCCACCCGGGTCAGCGCCGCGTGCGCGGCGGCCACGATCCGGTCGGGGGTGAACCCGAACTGCTCGAAGAGCACGGTGTGCGGCGCGCTGGCGCCGTAGTGCTCGATGCTCACGCACTCGCCGCTGTCGCCGACGATCGCGCGCCACGACATGGCGATACCCGCCTCCACGCTCACCCGTGCCTTTACCCCGCGAGGCAGCACCGACTCCCGGTACGCCTCGTCCTGGGCGAAGAACCACTCCTGGCAGGGCATGGAGACGACCCGGGTGGGGGTGCCGTCGGCCTCCAGCCGCTCCCGCGCGGTGAGGCAGAGCTGCACCTCCGAGCCGGTGCCGACGAGGATCACCTGCGGCTTGCCGTTCGACGCCTCGGCCAGCACGTACCCGCCCTTGGCGACGCCCTCGGCGCCGGCCAGGTCGGTGCGGTCGAACGTCGGCAGCGCCTGGCGGCTGAGCGCCAGCGCGGTCGGCCGGTCGGTGTGCTCCAGCGCCTGCCGCCACGCCCAGACCGTCTCGTTGGCGTCGGCCGGGCGGACCACGTCCAGGCCGGGGATGGCCCGCAGCGCGGTCAGGTGCTCGATCGGCTGGTGCGTCGGGCCGTCCTCGCCGAGGCCGATCGAGTCGTGCGTCCAGACGTACGTCACCGGCAGCTTCATCAGTGCGGCCAGCCGCACCGCCGGGCGCATGTAGTCGCTGAACACCAGGAACGTGCCGCCGTACGGGCGGGTGCCGCCGTGCAGGGCGATGCCGTTGAGGATCGCGCCCATGGCGTGCTCGCGGATTCCGAAGTGCAGCGTGCGGCCGTACTCGTCACCCGGGAAGTCCTTGGTGGCGTGCGCGGCCGGGACGAACGACGGCTCGCCCTTCATCGTGGTGTTGTTGCTCTCGGCCAGGTCGGCCGAGCCGCCCCACAGCTCGGGCAGCACCGGCGCCAGGGCCTCCAGGATCTTGCCGGAGGCGGCCCGGGTGGCGACGCCCTTGGCGTCCGCCGGGAAGGTCGGCAGCGCGTCGGTCCAGCCGGTCGGCAGCGTACGGGTGGCCATCCGGTCCCACAGCGCCTTGCGCTCCGGGTTGGCCTGCGCCCAGGCGTCGAACCCGGTGGTCCACTCGGCCTGCTCCTGCGCGCCGCGCTCCAGCACCTGACGGGCGTGCTTGAGCACCTCCTCGTCGACCTCGAAGGTGCGCTGCGGGTCGAAGCCGAGGATCTCCTTGGTGGCCTTCACCTCGTCCGCGCCGAGCGCCGAGCCGTGGATCTTGCCGGTGTTCTTCTTGTTCGGCGCGGGCCAGCCGATGATCGTGCGCAGCGCGATGAACGACGGCCGGCCGGTCTCCGCCTTGGCGGCCAGCAGCGCCTCGTACAGCGCCTCCACGTCCTCGTGGTAGTCGCCCTGGTCGGCGTCGCCGCGGCGCCAGTCGACGGTCTGGACGTGCCAGCCGTACGCCTCGTAGCGGGCCGCCACGTCCTCGCTCTTGGCGATGCGGGTGTCGTCCTCGATCGAGATCTCGTTGTCGTCGTAGATCACGCAGAGGTTGCCGAGCTGCTGGTGACCGGCGAGCGCGCTGGCCTCGTGGGTGATGCCCTCCTCGATGTCACCGTCGGAGGCGATGCACCAGATGTCGTGCCGGAACGGCGAGTCGGCGCGGTCCGGCTCGGGGTCGAACAGGCCGCGCTCGCGGCGGGCCGCCATCGCCATGCCGACCGCGTTGCCGAGGCCCTGGCCGAGCGGACCGGTGGTGGTCTCCACGCCCGGGGTGTGGCCGTGCTCCGGGTGGCCCGGGGTGAGCGAGCCCCACTGGCGCAGCGCCTTGAGGTCGTCCAGCGCCAGCGGGTAGCCGGAGAGGAAGAGCTGGATGTAGAGAGTCAGGCTGGAGTGCCCGGCCGACAGCACGAACCGGTCGCGTCCGGCCCAGTTCGGGTCGGCGGGGTTGTGCCGCATGACCCGGTTGAAGAGCAGGTACGCCACCGGGGCGAGGCTCATCGCCGTCCCCGGGTGGCCGTTGCCGGATTTCTCCACGGCGTCCATGGCCAGCACGCGGACCGTGTCGACGGCCCTGCGGTCGAGGTCGGACCAGTTGAGAGCGGGAAGCTCGGGTCGGTTGGCAGCCACGATGGTTGTGCTCCTCGGCAGATGGGCGGAACCCTCACTGATGACCCTATCGAGCGGTGCTAAACGTCCGCCCGGGGATCTCAGCATGCTGTTCTGTACGGATCGCGGACGTCCGGTCGTTCAACCCCAGGTGTGACGGCTCGCACCGTTGCCGGGTCCACGGGGCAGCGAAAACGACGCCGCGTAGTGTGTGGGGCGGTGTGTGGACCCGCAGCGGTCCGGGCCGAACGACCTCCCCCGCCGATGCCGGAAGGTGGCAATCCGTGAGCATGATCACCGAGCGCCCCGTCAGCAACCCTGCCGGGCAGTCGCCGGTGGGCGCGGTGGCGGAGGCGCCGGCGAGCGGCCGGCGGGACGTACGCGCCGTGGTGGCGGCGTACGTGACGCTGACCAAGCCGCGGATCGTCGAGCTGCTTCTGGTCACCACAGTGCCGGCGATGATGCTGGCCCACGGCGGGATGCCGTCGCTGTGGCTGGTCGCCGTGGTGCTGGTCGGCGGGTCGCTCGCGGCCGGTGCGGCGAGCGTCATCAACTGCTACATCGACCGCGACATCGACCAGCTCATGCGGCGCACCAAGCGCCGCCCGCTGCCCGCGCACGCCGTGTCGCCGCGCAGCGCGCTGGTCTTCGGCCTGGTGCTGGCGGCCGTGTCGGTGGCGCTGATGGCGGTGGCGACGAACTGGCTGGCGACGGTGCTGACGGTCGCCGCGATCGCCTACTACGACCTGGTCTACACGCTGTGGCTGAAGCGGACCACCGCCGCCAACACGTTCTGGGGCGGCATCTGCGGCGCCGCTCCGGTGCTGATCGGCTGGGCCGCTGTCACCGGCACGCTGGCACCGGCCGCGTGGGGCCTGTTCGCTGTCGTCTTCTTCTGGCAGATGCCGCACTTCTACGCGCTGGCCATCAAGTACAAGGCCGACTACGCCCGCGCCGGTGTGCCGATGCTGCCGGTGGTGGCCTCGGTCCGGCGGGTGAACGCGGAGATCATCGGCTTCTCCTGGCTGACGGTGCTCTCCTCGCTGGCGGTGTGGCCGCTCGGGATGAGCCCGATCTACGGCGTCACCGCGCTCGTGGTCGGCGGGATCTTCCTCGTCGAGGCGCACAAGCTGTGCCGGCGCGCGACGCGCGGCGAGGCGGTCAAGCCGATGCGGCTGTTCCACTGGTCCACCACGTATCTCACGATCCTCTTCGCGGCCGTCGCGCTCGACGCGCTGCTCTGACCCGCCCGTCCGGCGGTTCATCAGAAATTTTTTTCGGGCTTCCCCGGACGTGTTCAACCCGGACACATTGTGACGATCCCGCCCGTCCGCTTCGCCCAGATATAAGCGACATGTGCGGGCAAATTACCTGTGGTTCTTCTTAAACCGATGGGTAATTGGCATCACATTCAGTTCATGGTTCTCGCACATCCGGGTGGAACTCTGCTTAGGCTTCGCGTCATGGCAGATGGTTCCGATACGACGCTGACGGCTGACAAGACCGCCGAGCAGGCCCCCAACGGCCTGGTCGCGGGCATCAAGTCGTTCGCCGCCGGACACGGCGGCGCGAAGGCGGTCATCGAGTACGTCGGCAAGCGCGGCGCACGGATCGTCCTCGTGGGTTCCGACGGGGTATGGGCGGACCAGTTCGCCGACGGCACGGACGTCGCACGCCAGGCCTGCGCCAAGGCCGGGGTCGACGTCGAGAACGCCTGGGAGCGTGAACTGATGGACCAGATGCGTCCGAGCAACGACCTGTGGCGGTCGATGGCCCGGCGCACGATGGCCCGTTGACATATACCCGAATGACCGACCACCACCAGTCGACCCGGGGGAGACCCCGGGTCGCTTTCGTCACCTGCGCCGAGCTGCCCGACCTCGACCCGGACGACCGGCTCGCGCTCGGCCCGCTCACCGCCCGCGGCGTCACCGCCGAGATCGCCGTCTGGGACGACCCGGCAGTCGACTGGTCCGGGTACGACCTGGTCGTGCTCCGCTCCCCGTGGGACTACGCCCTGCGGCGGGACGAGTTCGTGGCCTGGGCGCGTACCGTGCCGGCCCTGGTCAACCCGGCCGACGTGGTCGCCTGGAACACCGACAAGCGCTACCTGTCCGAGCTGTCCGCCGCCGGGGTGCCCACCGTGCCGACGGAGTGGGTCAAGCCGGGACAGGCGTGGACGCCGCCGTCCGGGGGCGAGTACGTGATCAAGCCGGCCGTCAGCGCCGGCAGCCAGGACACCGGCCGCTACGACCTGACCGACCCGGAGCACCGCGAGCTGGCGCCGGCCCACGTCCGGCGGCTCTCCGACGCCGGGCGGGTCACCATGGTCCAGCCGTACCTCGACGCGGTGGACACCGCCGGGGAGACCGCGCTGCTGTTCCTGGCCGGGCCCGGCGGCCTGGCGTTCAGCCACGCGATCCGCAAGGGCCCGATGCTGACCGGGCCGGACCTGGGCGAGGCCGCGCTCTACAAGGAGGAGCGGATCGACGCCCGCGCCGCCACGGCGGAGCAGCGCGCGGTGGCCGACAAGGTGCTCGCGGTGGTGCCCGGCGGCCCGGACCGCCTGCTCTACGCCCGCGTCGACCTGATCCCCGGCCCGGACGGCGAGCCCGTGCTGGTCGAGCTGGAGCTGACCGAGCCGAGCCTGTTCGTCGGGTACGCCGACGGTGCCCCGGACCGGCTCGCCGACGCGGTGCTCACCCACCTGGCCCGCCGCCGCTGACCCCGGGGCCCGGTCGAGCCGGGTCGCGGATGCCGGCCGTCTCAGGTGCCGGCCGTCGTGAGCCGGGCCAGGTGGGCGTCGATCTCCGCACGTGCGTCCGCGGGATCCAGGCCGGTGGTCAGGATCCGTACCGTGACGCCGTCCAGCAGCGTCGCCAGCGCGGCGGCCTCGGCCCGCGCGTCCACGTGCCCGGCGATGCCACCCGCGGCCCGGCCGAGCGTGAGCAGCCGCTCGACGTTGGCCCGCATCTGCGCCTCGCTCTCCGCCAGGATCGCCGCGACCTGCTCGTCGACGAGCGCCTCGGCGGTGAGGACCAGCCAGACGCGGGCCTCGAAGGCGCGTTCGGCGTCCAGCGGGACGAGTTGGCGCACCGCCTGCCGGATCACCTCCGGCGTGACCGGGTCGGCGGGGATCGTCCGGGCCCGCGCCACCACGCGTCCGGCCAGGTGGTCCATTGCCGCCCGGACCATCAGTTCCCGAGCCGGCAGGTAGTGCTGCGCGGTCGCCAGCGGCATGCCGGCCTCGGCGGCGACGGCCCGCACCGTCATCCCGGCCGACCCCGCCCGCGCCAGTACGACGCAGGCCGCCGCGCCGAGATGACGCCGCCGCTCCTCGTGGTCCACAACCTTGGGCACGAGGTGATCATAGATGGTCGGTCATTTGACCGATATAGGTCGGCCGCCTAACGTTGCCCGGCATGACCGCACCCCTCACCGACACCGCACGCGACACCCGCCGGTTCAGCTACCTCGACATGGCGCTCGTGCTCGCCGTCGGCGTCGGCCTGGCCAACTCGGCGGTCGCGGACCTGCTGGCCCGGGGACCGGCGCGGCTGGGCATGCCGGAGACGGCGGCGTCCACCATCGCCTGGGCCCTGATCAACGGCACCCAGCTCGCTGTCGGCCTCGCGGTGGTGCGCCACCGCTTCGGCGAGATCGCCCGGCCGCTGCGGCTCGTCCGCCCGGCGGGCCGCCAGGTGGGCGCCGCGGTGGGCTGGGGCCTGGCCAAGGCCGCGCTCACCCTCGTGCTCGTGGTGGCGCTGCCCGCGGCGCTCGTCGAGGGCGGCGGTGGTGAGGGCGGCTACCCCGCCGGAAGCCTGCTCGCGCAGTTCGCCTTCGCGTTCGCCTTCGGCGCCGTCGTCTCCCCGCTCTACGAGGAGATCCTCTACCGGGGTGTCTTCTACCAGGGGCTGGCCGCGCGGCTGCCCGCCGTGGCCGCCGTGGTGCTGTCGGCGGCCTTCTTCGCCGTCGTACACCTGCCCCGGGTCTTCAACACCGTCAGCGCGCTCTTCGCCGGGCTGCTGTTCGCCTGGCTGCTGCACCGCCACCGCAACCTCTGGGTGCCGATCCTCGCCCATGCCGTCAGCAACGGAACGCTCGTCGCGCTGGCGTTCGCCGCCGAGGCGTCCGCCTGACCGCCCGGAGGCGGCGACAGCCCGCTCAGTCGCGGTCGCTGTGGTTACGTGCCCAGCGACCACCGATCGGCGGGGTGTCCAGTCGCAGCGCGGCCTCGGTGCCGGCCAGGTCGTTGTCCTCGAACGCGCAGGAGACGCAGCTGCCCGCCTCGGTGACCCAGATCCCGTATGCCTGGGTGTCGGCGTCCCGGTGCCAGATCCGGTTGCCGCGCACGGTGGCCGAGTCGAACGGCGCGGCGATCGTGATGCCGCCGCACGCCGGTGGCGAGTCGGGCAGCTCGTACGCCGTGCCGGGCCCCGGTGTGTCCGCGCTCCAGCCGGTGGAGCCGTCCGGGCGTACCTCGGCCAGGGAGAGCCCGGTGGCGCTGTTGTCGGACACCACCGCGTCCCGCGAGCCGACCCGGACCACCTTGCCCCGGTGCCCGCCGGCCGGCCAGTCGGCGTTGCCGTCGGCGACCTCGCGCGGGCCGTACCGCACCGCCTCGCCGGAGCCGGAGCAGGCCGGGGCGGAGCGGCGGCCGTTGTCCCGGATCCGGTTCCCGACGATCGACGTGTCGAGCATCGGCCGGTCGATCCGGATGCCGTCCAGCGCATTCTCCCGGATGTCGTTGTCCTGGATCACCACGTCGGCCGCCGCGCCCCGGTAGCCGTGGCCCAGGTCGTGCTCGTGGTAGCCGAAGCCACCGTTGCGGCTGATCCGGTTCGCCTGCACCGCGTACGGGCCGGGGGTGTTGCCCATGCTGATGCCGTCGCCGACGTTGTAGTCGATCACGCAGCCGGTGACCAGGCCGCCGCGCCCGGCGACCCCGGCGGTGCCGTTGCCCGACACGTCGAAGCCGGCCTCCAGGTTGTTGGTCATGGTGCAGGCGGAGACGATCAGCCCGTCCGCTCCCCAGTCGGAGATGCCGAACCGGTTGGCCTGGCTGTGGCAGCCGACGATCCGGATGCCGCGCGGCGGGGTCCAGTAGTCCTTCTGCAGCTCCAGGAAGATGCCGTTGGTGCCGTTGCCGATGGTGGTGCAGTTGGCGATGGTGAGGCGCTCCACGTCGCCCCAGCCGCCGATGCCGACGCCGATCCCCGCGCCGCCCATCTGGTCGCCGTTGTCCAGCCGGCCGCATCCCACCACGACCACGCCGTCGATCAGGCTGTCCTGGAGGAAGTCACAGCCCAGGCCGGTCGCCCCGGTGTGGTGGATGTAGAGGTTGCGGAACACGCCGCGCACCACGTACTGCAGGCCCAGCCCTTTGGCCAGGTAGTCGTAGGACGTCTGGGCCACGCCGGAGCCGTCGATCTCGAAGTCGGCGAACGAGCAGTCGGCGATGTGCCGGTCCCGGTCCGCGCCGTGCTGCACGGTGGTCCAGAAGGCGAGCGGGACCGGTGCGCTGCGGTTGCCCTCGTTGCTGAGCAGGAAGCGGGTCGCTGCCGGTCCGGCGCCGATCAGCGAGACGCCGCTGCGCCAGACGGTGCCGGCGTCGCGGATCGAGTACAGGCCGGGCGGGCAGTAGATCACCCGGGCCCGGCCGTCGGCGTCGTACCCGGCGCCGAGGCGGTCCACCAGCGCCGCCAGGGCGGGCTGGTCGTTGGTGACCCCGTCGCCGGTGAGGCCGTGCTCGCGGGCGTCGCACCACAGCGGCGCGCCGGCGACCGGGGTCAGCCGTTGCGGGGTGGTGGTGGAGAGGCTCTTGCGCGACACGGGGAGCTCCCCTCGGGCGACTGTCGGTGGCCCGTGCCGCTTTCCCGCTCCCGCCGCGCGGTAACGCCCGCGCTCAGGCGGCGGCGCCCACCCGTTGCGCGGAGGGCGCGGCCGGGGCCTCCGGGGCGGCCGGCAGCCGCCCCCGGGTGGCCCAGAGCACGCCGAGGGTGGCCAGCAGCACCAGGCAGGAGCCGAGCATGTGCGCGCCGACCAGCACGGCGGGCAGGTGGGTGAAGTACTGGACGAAGCCGATCACGCCCTGGCCCAGCTCGACCGCGATCAGCACCGCGGCGGCCCGGGCCGCCCGCGCAGCGCCGACCGCCCGGAACGCGAAGTACAGCGCCACCGACAGGCCGATCAGCAGGAAGACGCCGTCGGCGTGCACCTGGGAGATCGCCGCCGGGTCCAGGCCGTTGCGGGCCGCGCCGTGGTCGCCGGCGTGCGGTCCGCTGCCGGTCACCCAGGTGCCCACGACGAGCACCGACGCGCTCGCCGCCGTGGTGATCCAGGCGAGCGTACGCAGCGGCGCCGGCACGGTCGGCGCCACCGGCCCGTCCGGGTCCTTGATGCGCCGCCAGAGCGCGTACGCGACCGCGATCACCGCCATCGAGGCGAGGAAGTGCAGCCCGACCACCCACGGGTTGAGGTTGGTGAGCACTGTGATGCCACCGATGATCGCCTGGGCCGGGATGCCGAACAGCACGCCCACGGCCAGCGGCAGCGTCCCGCGGCGGCGGGGGCGGTGCGCCAGCACGGCCAGCACCACGGCGAGCGCGATGATCCCGACCGCGAAGGTGAGCAGCCGGTTGCCGAACTCGATCACCCCGTACACGCCCATCTCGGGTGTCGTGGTGTAGGAGTCCTCGGTGCACCGGGGCCAGGTGGGGCAGCCGAGGCCGGAGGCGGTGAGCCGGACGGCCCCGCCGGTGACCACGATCGCGACGTTCGCGATGATCGAGGCGAGCGCGAGGCGGCGCAGCAGCGTGGCGGAGACCGGAAACCGGACGGATCGCTTCACGAAGCGAATCCTACGCACCGTAGTTGATCCCGATCGGGTGACTCCGGCACACCGGTGGTCGGAATCACCGGACCCCGGGTTTGCAGGCCCTCGGCGAATTACGTAACGTTGCTGTTGTGAAAAACGCGGCGGCGCTCTCCCGAACGCCGGTGACCGGTCCGGTCGCCGGTGGCTCGCGCGCACGTCGCGGCGTACGGCCCGGCGAGCGTGAGACCGCTCCGGCCGACCTGTCGACCCGCGACCGGGTCACCCAGCTGCTGCTGGAGCGTGGCCCCACCACCGCCGCGCAGCTCGGCTCGGCGCTCGGCCTGAGCCCGGCCGCGATCCGCCGCCACCTCGACGCGATGCTCGCCGACGGTGACGTGGTCGCCCGCGACCAGACCGTCCGCGGCAGCCGCGGGCGCGGCCGCCCGGCCAAGGTCTTCGCGCTCACCGAGGCGGGCCGCGGTCGCTGCGGCACCCACCACTACGACAACATGGCCACCGCCGCGCTGCGGTGGATCGCCCGCACCGGCGGCACCGAGGCGGTTGCGGCGTTCGCGGCCGAGCAGGTCTCCGCGCTGGAGGCCCGCTGCCGGTCGGCCATGGAGGACGCCGGAGATGCCCCGCTCGCGCGGGCGGAGGCGCTCGCCGGCGCGCTGACCGCCGAGGGTTACGCTGCCAACGCGTCCACGATCGCCTCCGGCGGCCAGCTCTGCCAGCACCACTGCCCGGTGGCGCACGTGGCCGCCGAGTTCCCTCAGCTGTGCGAGGCCGAGACCGAAGTGATCTCCCGTCTGGTCGGCACTCACGTACAGCGCCTGGCCACCATCGCGCACGGCGACGGCGTGTGCACCACGCACATTCCCGCCCAGTCCGGTTCCACCGTCACCACTGTGAGGACAGATAGATGACCGAGCAGATCGTCCAGCCCCTGACCCAGGAGGAGCAGCTCGCGGCCCTCGGCCGTTACGAGTACGGCTGGGCCGACCCCGACGTCGCCGGGGCGTCCGCCCAGCGCGGCCTCAGCGAGGCGGTGGTGCGGGACATCTCGGCCAAGAAGAACGAGCCGGCCTGGATGCTCGACCTGCGGCTCAAGGGCCTGCGGCTGTTCGGCCGCAAGCCGATGCCGAACTGGGGCGCCGACCTCACCGGGATCGACTTCGACAACATCAAGTACTTCGTGCGGTCCACCGAGAAGCAGGCCACCTCCTGGGAGGACCTGCCCGAGGACATCAAGAACACCTACGACAAGCTCGGCATCCCGGAGGCGGAGAAGCAGCGCCTGGTCGCCGGTGTCGCGGCGCAGTACGAGTCCGAGGTGGTCTACCACCAGATCCGTGAGGACCTGGAGGAGCAGGGTGTCGTCTTCCTGGACACGGACACCGCGCTCAAGGAGCACGAGGACCTGTTCAAGGAGTACTTCGGCACGGTGATCCCGGTCGGCGACAACAAGTTCGCCGCGCTGAACACCTCCGTCTGGTCCGGTGGCTCGTTCATCTACGTGCCGAAGGGCGTGCACGTGGACATCCCGCTGCAGGCCTACTTCCGGATCAACACGGAGAACATGGGCCAGTTCGAGCGGACGCTGATCATCGTCGACGAGGGCGCGTACGTGCACTACGTCGAGGGTTGCACCGCGCCCATCTACTCCTCCGACTCGCTGCACAGCGCCGTCGTGGAGATCATCGTCAAGAAGAACGCCCGGTGCCGGTACACGACCATCCAGAACTGGTCGAACAACGTCTACAACCTGGTCACCAAGCGCGCCGTGTGCCACGAGGGCGCGACCATGGAGTGGGTCGACGGCAACATCGGCTCCAAGGTCACCATGAAGTACCCGGCGGTCTACATGACCGGCGAGCACGCCAAGGGCGAGGTGCTCTCGGTGGCCATGGCCGGCGAGGGCCAGCACCAGGACGCCGGCGCCAAGATGGTGCACGCCGCGCCGCACACCTCCTCGACCATCGTGTCGAAGTCGATCGCCCGGGGCGGCGGCCGCACCTCGTACCGCGGTCTGGTGCAGGTGCTGGAGGGCTCGACCAGCAGCAAGAGCACGGTCAAGTGCGACGCGCTCCTGGTCGACACGATCTCCCGCTCCGACACCTACCCGTACGTCGACATCCGCGAGGACGACGTGTCGATGGGGCACGAGGCGACCGTCTCCAAGGTCAGCGAGGACCAGCTCTTCTACCTGATGAGCCGGGGCCTGAGCGAGGACGAGGCGATGGCGATGATCGTGCGCGGCTTCATCGAGCCGATCGCCAAGGAGCTCCCGATGGAGTACGCGCTGGAGCTCAACCGCCTGATCGAGCTGCAGATGGAGGGCGCGGTCGGCTGACGCCGGCCGCCCGCCCTCCGACTCACTGACACCTCGTCGCAGAACAGACCAAGGAAGAGATGACTACCCAGGCTTCCGCGCCGCCCACGACCAAGTCGCAGGCGCTCCGCTCGTACGACGTCGCCGACTTCCCGGCCCTGACCGGCCTGGAGGAGGAGTGGCGCTTCACCCCGCTCAAGCGCCTGCGCGGCCTGACCGCGTCGGCGCAGGGCGCGACCGGCGCGGTCCGGCACGAGTACGGTGACCTGCCCGAGGGCGTCACCGTCGACCGGATCGGCCGGGACGACCCCCGGGTGGGCAGCGTGCTCACCCCGTTCGACCGGGTCAGCGCGCTCGCGTACGGCGGGGCCGACGGCGCGCTGCTGGTGCGCGTCGACCGCGACGCGGTGGTGGAGCAGCCGGTGCGCCTGCGGGTGGTCGGCGAGAACGCCGAGGCGCTCGCCTTCGGTCACACGTTCGTCGAGGTGGACCGGTTCGCCGAGGCCACAGTGGTGATCGAGCACGTCGGCTCGGCCACGCTGGCCGACAACGTCGAGGTGACTGTGGGCGACGGGGCGAAGCTGACCCTGGTCACCGTCGCCGACTGGGCCGACGACGCGGTGCAGGCGCAGCACCTCAAGGTGCGGCTGGGCCGCGACGCCCGGATCCTGCACGTGCAGGTCAGCCTCGGCGGCGACCTGGTCCGGCAGTACACGTCGGTGGAGTACACCCAGCGCGGCGGCGAGGCCGAGCTGTACGGCGTCTACTTCGCCGACTCCGGCCAGCACCTGGAGCACCGGCAGCTGGTCGACCACACCGTGCCGGACTGCCGCAGCAACGTCGGCTACCGGGGTGCGCTCCAGGGCGACGACGCGCACACGGTCTGGGTCGGCGACGTGCTGATCCGCGCCGAGGCGACTGGTACCGACACGTACGAGATCAACCGGAACCTGCTGCTCACCGACGGCGCGCGGGCCGACTCCGTACCCAACCTGGAGATCGAGACCGGCGAGATCGCCGGCGCCGGGCACGCCAGCGCGACCGGCCGGTTCGACGACGAGCAGCTGTTCTACCTGATGGCCCGGGGCATCCCGGAGGCCGAGGCGCGGCGCCTGGTGGTGCGCGGCTTCTTCGCCGAGCTGATCAACAAGATCCCGGTCGAGGACCTGCGCGAGCGCCTCGGCGACGCCATCGAGGCGCGGCTGGCCAAGGCGGGCGCCTGATGCTCAAGATCTGCTCCACCGAGGACGTGCCGAAGGGCACCGTGATCAGCGCCGACGTGGACGGCGTGCAGGTCGCGATCGTGCACGGCGAGGACGACGTGTTCTACGCGGTGCACGACGAGTGCTCGCACGCCGCCGTGGCGCTGTCCGAGGGCGAGGTCGAGGGCTGCACGCTGGAATGCTGGCTGCACGGATCCCGTTTCGACCTGCGTACCGGTGAGCCCACCGGGCTGCCCGCGACCGAACCCGTACCCGTCTATCCCGTCGAAGTCCGCGACGGCGACATCTACCTTTCCGTGGACGGCGACGGCCGTCCGCTGCCGAGCAATGGAGTGACCCGCTGATGAGCACCCTGGAGATCCGCGACCTGAAGGTGTCGGTCAAGCTGCCCGAGGGTGAGCTCAAGCCGATCCTGCACGGGGTCGACCTGACCGTGCGCTCCGGCGAGACGCACGCCATCATGGGCCCGAACGGCTCCGGCAAGTCCACGCTGGCGTACTCGATCGCCGGTCACCCGAAGTACGAGATCACCGGCGGCGAGGTGACCCTCGACGGCGAGGACGTGCTGTCCATGTCCGTCGACGAGCGGGCCCGCGCCGGCCTCTTCCTGGCCATGCAGTACCCGGTCGAGGTCCCCGGCGTGTCGGTGGCCAACTTCCTGCGTACCGCTAAGACCGCCATCGACGGCGAGGCGCCGAAGCTGCGCACCTGGGCCGGCGAGCTGCGCGGCGCCATGGAGAAGCTCCAGATGGACCCGGCGTTCGCCCAGCGCAACGTCAACGAGGGCTTCTCCGGCGGCGAGAAGAAGCGGCACGAGATCGTGCAGCTGGAGCTGCTCAAGCCGAAGATGGCGATCCTCGACGAGACCGACTCCGGTCTGGACGTGGACGCGCTGCGCGTGGTCAGCGAGGGTGTGAACCGGGTGCGCGACACCGGCGACACCGGCCTGCTGCTGATCACCCACTACACGCGCATCCTGCGCTACATCAAGCCGGACTTCGTGCACGTCTTCGTGGCCGGCCGGATCGTCGAGCAGGGCGGCCGGGAGCTGGCCGACAAGCTCGAGGAAGAGGGCTACGAGCGGTACGTCGCCGGGGCCGGCGCGGCGCGGGCCTGAGACTCGACATGACCTCGATGGCCATCCCGGCGGGCATGCCGCAGTACGACGACGTGCCGCGCTTCGACGTGGCGAAGGTGCGGGCCGACTTCCCGATCCTCGACCGGGAGGTCAACGGTCACCCGCTCGTCTACCTGGACAGCGCGAACACCTCGCACAAGCCGCGGCAGGTGCTCGACGTGCTCGCCGAGCACTACGCGCTGCACAACGCCAACGTGTCGCGCTCGGTGCACACGCTGGGCACCGAGGCGACCGAGGCGTACGAGGGCGCGCGGGCGAAGATCGCCGCGTTCATCAACGCGCCGAGCGTTGACGAGGTGGTGTTCACCAAGAACTCCACCGAGGCGATCAACCTCGTGGCGTACGCGTTCTCCAACGCCTCGCTGCGCGCGGACGGTGACCCGCGGTTCCGGCTCGGCCCCGGCGACGAGATCGTGATCTCCGAGATGGAGCACCACTCGAACATCGTCCCGTGGCAGTTGCTGGCGGAGCGTACCGGCGCGACGCTGCGCTGGTTCCCCGTCACCGACCAGGGCCGGCTCGACGAGTCCGGCCTGGACGACCTGGTCACCGAGCGGACGAAGATCGTCTCGCTGGTGCACATGTCGAACATCCTGGGCACCGTCAACGCCACCTCGCGGATCACCGCGCGGGTCCGCGAGGTCGGCGCGCTGCTGCTGCTCGACTGCTCGCAGTCGGTGCCGCACCTGCCGATGGACGTGGTCGGCTACGACGCCGACTTCATCGTCTTCACGGGGCACAAGATGTGCGGGCCGACCGGCATCGGCGTGCTCTGGGGCCGGGGCGAGCTGCTCGCCGCGATGCCCCCGGTGATGGGTGGCGGCTCGATGATCGAGACGGTGACGATGGCGGGCTCGACGTTCGCCGCGCCGCCGGCCCGGTTCGAGGCGGGCACCCCGCCGATCGCCGAGGCGGTGGCGCTCGGCGCGGCCGTGGACTACCTCACCGCGATCGGCATGCCGGCTGTTCAGTGGCACGAGAAGGAACTGACGGCGTACGCGCTCGACGCCCTCGCCACAGTGCCGGGCCTGCGGATCTTCGGCCCGACGGTGCCTGTCGGCCGGGGCGGGACGATCTCGTTCGCGCTCGGTGACGTGCACCCGCACGACGTCGGGCAGGTGCTCGACTCGCTCGGCGTGCAGGTGCGGGTGGGCCACCACTGCGCCAAGCCGGTGTGCACCCGCTTCGGGGTGCCGGCCACGACGCGGGCGTCGTTCTACCTCTACACCACCACCGCGGAGATCGACGCCCTGGTGGCGGGTCTGGAGCGGGTGCGGAAGGTGTTCCAGTGATGCAGCTCGAATCCCTCTACCAGGAGATCATCCTGGACCACTACAAGCACCCGCACGGCCGTGGCCTGCGGGAGGCGGCGGATCCGGCCGCCCGGGTCGGCGAGGCGCACCACGTCAACCCGACCTGCGGCGACGAGATCACCGTGCGGGTGGCGACAGACGGCAGCGTGTTCACCGACATCTCGTACGACGGGATGGGCTGCTCGATCAGCCAGGCGTCGGCGAGCATCCTGCACGAGCTGCTGCGCGGCAAGGCCGCGAGCGACGCCGCTGTGGTGCACGAGGCGTTCGTGGAGTTGATGTCCGGGCGGGGCCAGGTCACGCCGGACGAGGACGTGCTCGGAGACGGGGTGGCGTTCGCGGGTGTCGCGCGCTACCCGGCCCGGGTGAAGTGCGCGCTGTTGTCGTGGATGGCGTTCAAGGACGCCGCGGCACGCGCCGGGGTGGGCGTGAGCCCGGAGGTGAAGGCATGAGCGACGAGAACATGACCTCGGAGACCGGCGCGGTGGCGACCGACGGCACGGTTGCCGGTGGCGCGGCCGTCAACGGAGCTGTCGCTGACGGCGCGGCCGCGGGTGCGGCGGCGCCGACCGGCGGCAAGGCCGCGATCGGTGACATCGAGGAGGCGATGAAGGACGTCGTCGACCCCGAGCTGGGCATCAACGTTGTCGACCTCGGCCTGGTGTACGGCGTCCACGTCGACGACGAGAACGTCGCCACCCTGGACATGACGCTGACCTCGGCGGCCTGCCCGCTGACCGACGTGATCGAGGACCAGGCGCGGCAGGCGCTGACCACCGGTCCCGGCGGCGGCCTGGTCAACGACATCCGGATCAACTGGGTCTGGCTGCCGCCGTGGGGCCCCGACAAGATCACCGACGAGGGGCGCGACCAGCTCCGCTCGCTCGGCTTCAACGTCTGACCGTTCTCCCGGTCACCGTCAACGGGCGCGGCACCCCTGCCAAGGGGTTGCCGCGCCCGTAGTGTCTGCGGGCTTGATCGACACCGTTACGCCGAAATGGTGTGGTCGAAGTGGCTCTGATGCCGCCACCTCGGCGTAGTGGTGTCGATCAAGCTGGGCTGACGGCACTGCCGTCGGCGTCGAGCCGGGAACGGCGAGATCTTGGTACGAAATCGCCCCTTGGGTGGCCGTTTCCTTCCGAGACCTCCTTGCCTCCCTCATGCCGGGATCCGGCTCCCTCGTTGTGGGAAACGGTCCGCCTTTTCGGCTTGATCGACACCGTTTCGCCGAAGTGGTGTGGTCGCAGTGGCTCTGATGCCGCCACATCGGCGTAGTGGTGTCGATCAAGGTGGGCCGACGGCACCGCCGCCGGCGTCGGGCCGGGAACGGCGAGATCTTGGTATGAGACCGCCCCCCGAGGAGGCAGATTCGTACCAAGATCTCCAGCCCAGCCCAGGCGCGGGGTGCGCGTGCGGGCGCGCGGGAAAAGCGGTCGCGGAGTGAGGGAGCCGGGTGCAGGATGAGCGGGTGATCGAGGCGTACCCGAAGCAGGCTCCTGTCCGTGCGGCCACCGCCGCGCGTCGACAGCGCACCCTGCCCTCGGCCGCCTCGACCCGTCACCCGTCGTCGTGACCGGGGCGTTCCTGGCCGGCCTGGTCGCCGGCTACGGCGTCGCCATCCCGGTCGGCGCGATCGCGATCCTCATTCTCGGACTCAGCGCGCGTACCTCGTTCCGGGTCGGTGCGGCGGCGGCACTCGGCGTGGCCAGCGCCGACGGTCTCTACGCGGCGCTGGCGGCGCTCGGCGGGGCCGCGGTGGCGAGCGGGCTCGCGCCGTTCGCGGGTCCGCTGCGGCTGGTCGCCGCGGGGGTGCTGCTGGCTCTCGCCGGCCTCACCGCCCGGCGCGCGCTGCGTCCACCGGCCACAACGCACCCGCCGAGCCCGTCGGCCACCACGCATCCGTCGGCCACCACGCACCCGCCGAGCACGACGCAGGAGCCGGGCGCGCGGGGTGGGCTGGACACGCCGGTGCGCGCGTTCGCCGCGGTTCTCGCGCTGACCCTGCTCAACCCGGCCACTGTGGTCTACTTCGTGGCGCTCGTCCTCGGCCGGGGTGACGTGCTCGGCTCCGGTCCGGCGGGCGCTGCCGCCTTCACCGCCGGGGTCTTCCTCGCGTCGGCGAGCTGGCAGTTGCTGATCGCCGGGGGCGGCACGCTGATCGGCCGGGCCCTCACCGGTCCCCGTGGGCGGCGGGTCACCGCGCTGCTGTCCAGCGTCATCATCGCGGCTCTCGCGGTCGCCACTGTGCTCGGCGTCTGACCGACGGGGACGGCCCGACATGTCGGGCCGATGACGGGGCCGTTCGCGATCCGTTACCGGGGGATCGGCCGAACCGGCAGTCCCGGGCGGCGGAAAGATCCATTCCCGGCCCGGCGTTCGACCGCAGGTGTCCTCGGCCGTCAGGTCGGCCGGCTCGCCCTTGCGAAGCGCGGATCCCGCAGGCCGGGACGGCGCGGATCACCGTCCAGGTAGAACCGCATCGTCTTTCCGGTTGATGTTCGAGGTCGCGAGTGGTCCTAGGGTCACGGAACAATCCGTGGACCGTTCACGTACGCCCGGTCATCCCCGCCGGTCGTGCATCAGTCCACACCCGACCGCAGGGAGAAGACTTGAGGATCACCCTGGGGCGTCCGCCGCGCCACCGGCAACCCGCCGGCCGGGCTCGGCGCGGACGGACCGCTGCCCTCCTCGTCGCCGCGCTGGCCGCGGCGACACTTCCCGTTCTCGCCGCGCCCGCGCCCGTCTCCGCCGCACCCGCTGTCCACGGACCGTGGCAGAAGGTGGACGGCAAGCCGGCCGCCACCAAGGCGGGCCGCAAGGCCGCCGTCAAGGCCAAGCGGCTGACCGCGTACAAGCTGGACCGCGGCAGCATGAAGGGCCTGCTGGACAAGGCTCCGGCCGAGAAGCGCGTCGCGGTGGCCCGCGTGGCGAAGCAGGTGGTGTCGCTGCCCGCTCCGGACGGCACGTTCCAACGGTTCGAGCTGGTCGACTCGCCGGTCATGGAGGCGGGCCTGGCCGCGAAGCACCCGGAGATCACCACGTACGCCGGCAAGGGCCTGGACGACCCGACTGCGACCATCCGCGCGGACCTCACCCCGCTCGGGTTCCACGCCTCGGTCCGCTCGGCCGAGGGCAACTGGTACATCGACCCGTACTACCAGCGCGACCAGAGCCTGTACGCGAGCTACTTCGCCCGCGACCTGGAGCACCCGGAGGGCGAGTTCGTCGAGCGTGAGGACGTCACGCAGGAGGCGCACGCGCTGGCCGAGGAGATCGCCGAGGCGGAGGTGCCGGCCGGGCCGCTGGTGAAGCTGCGCACCTACCGGGTGGCGCTGGTGACCGACCCGTCCTAGGCCACCTACTTCGGCGCGGAGAACGTCACCGCCGCGAAGGTGACGCTGATGAACCGGGTCACCCAGATCTACGAGGACGAGACCGCGATCCGGCTCGTCCTGATCAACGACACCGACAAGACGAACCTGAACACGCCGGCGCTGGCCACCGAGCCGATCGGTCCGTGCGGCGCGGCTGCCTGCTTCACGCCGGCGCAGCTCACCTCCTGCGGCGGCGGCACGCTCAGCCGTAACCGGATCGTGCTCGGCCAGCTCGTCGGCGCGAGCAACTACGACGTGGGCCACGTCGGCCTGGGCGTCAACGGCGGCGGTGTGGCCAGCCTCGGCGTGATCGGCGGCAACGGCAAGGCGCAGGGCTGCACCGGCCTGCCGACGCCGGTCGGCGACTTCTACGCGGTCGACTACGTCTCGCACGAGATGGGTCACCAGTTCGCCGGCAACCACACCTTCAACGGCACGCAGTACAACTGCTCGGGCGGCAACCGCAGCGCGGCCAACTCGTACGAGCCGGGCAGCGGTTCGTCGATCATGGCGTACGCGGGCATCTGCCAGCAGGACAACCTCCAGCCGCACAGCGACCCGTACTGGTCGCACCGCAGCTACACCGAGATCACCAACTACGTCACCTCGAACCGCCCGGCGATCAACGAGGTGCAGAACGTCTCGCTGTACGGGTTCGACGCCGACGGTGACTCGTTCACCGTCCGCTACGCGGGCGCCGACTCGGCGCCGATCGTGCGGGGCGTCAACTACACCACCGCCGGCATCAAGGCCGCCGTCGAGGGCATCGCCGGCTGGCCGGCCGGCGCGACGGTCACGGTGGCCGCGTTCGGTGGCAGCGGCACGCTCAACGACAACGGCTTCCAGGTGACCTTCGGTGGCACGCTGGCGACCACGAACGTGGCGTCGCTGGAGCTGACGAACGCCTCCGGCGCCTCCGGGTTCGTCGGCGAGACGGCCAAGGGCGGCGCCGTCGACAACGGCGGCTGGCTGGTCGAGGAGACCTCCAACCACGCCCCGGTGGTCACCGTCCCGGACACCGTCACCATCCCGGTGCGTACGCCGTTCGCGCTGACCGGCAGCGCCACCGACGCCGACGGGGACACTGTCACGTACCTGTGGGAGCAGAACGACAGGGGCGCCACGACCGGCACCGCGCTGACGAACAACACGAAGGTCAACGGTCCGCTGTTCCGGGTGTTCGGCGAGGCGGCGATCGTGTCGCCGACCGACACGCTGAAGTACTACTCGCCGGGTCTGAACTCGGTCACCACCGACTCGACCCGGGTCTTCCCCGACATGAGGCAGATCCTGGCCGGCAACACCAACGCCGCCACCGGCACCTGCCCGGCGGCCCCGGCACCGCCGGCCACCGGTGGCGCCTCGAACGTGCCGGCCGAGCTGGTCGACTGCTACTCGGAGTTCCTGCCCACCCGCGACTGGGTCGGCATCGCCGGTGACCGGACCCTGCACTTCAAGCTCACCGCCCGGGACGGGCGGCTGGGTGGCGGCGGCATCGGCAGCGCCGACGTCGCCGTGGTGCTGGCACCGGACGCGGGTCCGTTCCTGGTGACCTCCCAGGACACCGCCGCGGTCCTGGACGGCGGCTCGACCCGGACCGTGACGTGGGACGTCGCCGGCACCGACGTGGCGCCGGTGAACGCCGCGCAGGTGAAGATCTCGCTGTCCGCCGACGGCGGGCAGACCTTCCCGTATGTGCTGGCCGAGCAGACCGCCAACACCGGCACCGCGACTGTGACGCTGCCGAACGTGGCGACCGAGAAGGCCCGGATCAAGATCGAGGCGGTCGGAAACGTCTTCTTCGACGTCAACGACGCCGACTTCACCATCCGGTCCGCCCCGGTCGTCACCAGCACCGCCCCCGGCGGTGGCGTGAGCGTGCAGTACAGCGACGCGCTCTCGCCGGCCGTCACCGTCACCGCGACCGACGGCGACACCACCGGCGCGGACCTGACCGCCGCCGCCACCGGGCTGCCCGCCGGCCTGTCCCTGGCCGTCACGAGCACCTCGGCGACGGACGCCCGCCCGGGTACGCGTACCTGGACGGTCGCCGGCACCACCACGGCGGCCCCGGGCGACTACCCGGTCACCGTGACCGTGTCCGACGGCTCCGGGCTGACCGGCAGCACCTCGTTCACCGTCACCGTCGCCGCCGAGGACGCGGCGGTCAGCTGGGCCGGTGACACGCTCGTGAACACCGCGACCGGCGGTGCGTCCGGCCAGGCGCTGCTGCGGGCCGTGCTCCGGGACGGCTCGGTGCTGCCCGGCGCCACGGACACCACAGCCGGTGACATCCGTACCGCCACAGTCACCTTCACCAGGGACGGCGTGACGCTGTGCACCGCCGTGCCGGCTCTGCTCGGCACGGCCACCACCACCGCGTCCGCGGCGTGCACGGCCACCCTGCCGAAGGGCACGCACACCGTCACCGCGACGGTGGGCGGCAACTACACGGGCGGCACCACCGCCCAGGTCACGGTCGCCGTCTCCGACGGCGGGTTCCTCACCGGCGGCGGCGAGTTCACCGCCACCCGCTCGGCGGGGACCTACCCGGCCGACGTGAACTCCACGGTCGAGGTGGAGCTGAACGCGAAGCCGGGCAAGGCGAACAAGCCCGCCACGGGCAGGGCCGAGGTCGAGTTCCGCTCCGGCGGGAAGTCGTACACGATCAAGGCCGGCACCGTCGACGCGCTCGGCGTCACCTCGGCGGGCCGGACCGCCCAGGTGCGCTACCAGGCCGCCCTGTACGACAACAAGGGCAAGCTGGTGGCCTCCGGCCTGACCCTGGCCGTGACGGTGACCGACCGGGGCGCCCCCGGTAGGAACGACACCGTCGGGGTCACGCTGTGGAAGGGCGGCTCCCTGCTCCTGTCGTCCGACTGGACGGGCGGCGCGACCGCCGAGGTCAAGCTGAAGGGCGGCAACCTCACCGTCCACTGATCCACGCGGTAGACGCGGGAGGGCACCGGCAGCGATGTCCTCCCGCGTTGCGTTCCCGGGTCCGTGGATGGCGTACCGTCGGGCCATGAGCAGCCGACCCGCCGCCGGGGGTGGCCGGTGGGTCGAGGTCGACCCCGGCCGCGTCGCCCGCTGGGTCGAGGGTTTCACCGACCGGCACGGCCCGCCGACGACGACCGCGCAGGAGTACGGGCTCCTGCTCACCGCCCCGGACGGCGCCACCGCCGAGCTGCACACCCCGCCCGGCGCGAGCGCGTCGCCGGACGTACCCGGATTCGTCGCCTCGGCCACGGCGGCCCGCCGGCTCGGCCTGTTGCTGGCCCGCAAGGGCGCGGTGGCGGTCGGCGTCGCCGACGGCACCGACCTGGTGGTCTCCAAGGTGGACACCCGGTACGTGCAGGGGCGTACCGCGGCGGGCGGCTGGTCCCAGCAGCGGTTCGCCAGGCGGCGCGACAACCAGGCGAAGGCCGCCCTGGGCGACGCGGCCGAGCTGGCCGTACGCCTGCTGTTGCCGGAGGCGGGCACGCTGGCGGCGCTGGTGTGCGGCGGCGACCGGCGCGCGGTGGACACGGTGCTGGCCGACCGGCGGCTGGCCCCGCTCGCGGCACTGCGCGCGCCGCGCCTGCTCGACGTGCCGGAGCCCCGGCACGCGGTGCTGGTGGCGGCAGTCGCCGCCGCCCGGGCGGTCCACATCCTGGTCCGCTGAACAGGAAAGATCACCTCAAGACGGCGCAATCCCGCTCGTCGATGATGCATCGAATCGACTCGATGCATAAGGTCGGTGTCATGAAGCGGCGGGTCTCCGGGCGACCCGCAGGGCCAGCTTCGCCTCCGCCATCACGCCGACATCGTTGGGAGAGAACAACTTCATGAGCGGATATCAGGACGGCCGGCTGCGGACCCGGTGGCGCCGTGCGACGAGGCTCCTCGTCGCGGCGGCGGCGATGAGCGCCGGAAGCCTCGTGCTCACCGCGACACTGACGGCCGGCACGGCGAACGCGGCCGCCGGCCCGGTCGAGCGCGCCGCGCTCGCCGCGCCCGCAGTCACCAGCGTCACCGCGGGCGGGGCGCACACGTGCGCGATCAGCACCGACGGGGGACTGTGGTGCTGGGGCTCGAACTACGGCGGCCAGCTCGGCGACGGGACCACCACGAACCGCAGCGCCCCGGCGCGGGTCGGCACCGCCACCTGGACGAATGTCGACGCCGGCTCCGGGCACACCTGCGCGGTCCGCACGGACGGGACGCTGTGGTGCTGGGGCTCGAACTTCCGGGGCCAGCTCGGCGACGGCACCACCACCAGCCGCAGCGCCCCGGTGCAGGTCGGCACCGCGACCACCTGGGCCAGAGTCGACGCCGGCCCCTCGCACACCTGCGGGATCCGCACCGACGGCACGCTCTGGTGCTGGGGATTCAACCGGACCACGCAGCTGGGCGTCGGCGCCTCGCCGTACGTCGCCAACACCCCGTTGCGGGTCGGCACGGCGACCGACTGGGTGAGCGTCTCGGCCGGCTTCGGGCACACCTGCGGTATCCGGACCGGCGGCACGCTCTGGTGCTGGGGGTCCAGCTCGGACGGCCAGCTCGGCCTGGGCAACCTGGCGCCCCAGACGGCGCCCGCGCAGGTCGGCACCACGACCGGGTGGACCGGCGTCGCGGCCGGGTACGCGCACACGTGCGGGGTCCGTTCCGGCGCGCTGTGGTGCTGGGGTGAGAACGGATACGGGCAGCTCGGCGTGAGCGGCACGTACCGTACCGCGCCGGTGCAGATCGGCACCGTCACCACGTGGAGCCGGATCGCCGCCAGCAGCGATACGTCCTGCGCGTCGCGTACGGACGGCAGCGTGTGGTGCTGGGGCAAGAACTCGGCCGGACAGGTGGGCGACGGCAGCACCACCCACCGGTCCGCGCCCGCCCAGGTCGGCACGGCCACCACCTGGACCGGCGGCCTCGCGGTCACCGACCACGGCTGCGGGATCCGCACCGACGGCGGCCTGTGGTGCTGGGGTGACAACAGCGGTGGCCAGCTGGGCGACGGGACGACTGTCAACCGGTCCACCCCGGGTCAGGTGACCCTGCCCGCCTGACCGGCCCGGTCAACGGCACCGGCCCGCACCGCTGACCTGGTCAGCGGTGCGGGCCGGTGCGCGGAGCGGCTCAGGCCCCCGAACCGAAGGTGTCGCAGGACTTCGGGTCGCCGGTGGTGAAGCCCTTGGTGAACCACTGCTTGCGCTGCTCCGAGCTGCCGTGGGTGAACTCGTCCGGGTTCACCGGCCGGCCGGACCGCTGCTGGATCGCGTCGTCGCCGATCTTCTCGGCGGTGTCGATGGCCTGCGAGATGTCCTGCTCGGTGATGCTGGTGAAGATCTTCTGCCCCTTGTCGTCGGCGGTGCCGGTGGCGTTCTTCGCCCAGGCCCCGGCGTAGCAGTCGGCCTGGAGTTCCAGCTTGACCGAGAGCGCGTTCGCGCTCTGCGGGTCGCGCTGCTGCTGGCGGCGCATCTGCGCCTCGGTGCCGAGCAGGTCCTGCACGTGGTGGCCGTACTCGTGGGCCAGCACGTACGGCTGGGCGAACTCGCCCTCCGCGCCGAGCTGATCGGCGAGCAGCTTGTAGAAGCTGAGGTCGATGTAGACCAGGTCGTCGGCCGGGCAGTAGAACGGGCCCACGCCCGAGTCGGCAGCGCCGCAGGCGGTGCTCACGTTCTGGCTGAAGAACACCGTCTTCGACGGCCGGTACTGCTCGCCGAACGCCTCCGGCATGGCGGTACGCCAGTACGCCTGGATCGAGTTGACGTAGAGCGCGTTGCGGCAGTCGAGCTGCTTCAGCGCGTCCTGCGCCGAGCACTTCTGCTCCAGCGAGGTGTTGTCGCCCTGCTCGGAACCGCCGCCGTTGGTGGCGGCGTTGAGGCCGAACCCGCCGCCCACCAGGGCGACGAGCACGGCGATGATGATGCCCACGATCCCGCCCCGGCCGCCGCCGATCGGGATCGGAATGCCCATCCCGCCGCCTCCGCCGGACCCTCGCCGGTCGTCCACCTGGCTGGTGTCGACCCGCGCGTTCTCGTTCAGCTCCATGTTGACCCCGATCACCGATGTGTCCGTATGTGGTGGTTGCGGTACCGGACCGGGTCCGGACGGCGGTTTCCGTACCCGATGATCTTGCACGGTAATCCGGGGGAGTGGCCCCGCGGAGCCCGGTACACTTGCCCCCGTGCTGCGCTGCGAAGGCTGAACGGCCCCGCGCCGACGGGAAATCACCACCCGCCGGCGCTTTCGCGTGCCCTGAGTCAGCCCTTCCGGACCCGAGAGCGAGTACTCCGAGATGATCACTGCCACCGGCCTGGAACTGCGCGCCGGTTCCCGGATCCTGCTGTCCGACACCACCCTGCGGGTGCAGCCGGGGGACCGGATCGGCCTGGTCGGCCGCAACGGCGCCGGCAAGACCACCACGCTCAAGGTGCTCGCCGGGGAGGGACAGCCGTACGGCGGCCAGATCGACCGGCGCAGCGCCATCGGCTACCTGCCGCAGGACCCACGTACCGGTGACCTGGACGTCACCGGCCGGGACCGGGTGCTCTCCGCCCGTGGCCTGGACGTGCTCATGGCGCAGATGAAGGAGCTGGAGGACAAGCTCGCCGAGGGCGCCGACGACGAGCGGCTGGTCCGCCGCTACGGCGCGCTGGAGGACCAGTTCGCCTCGCTCGGCGGCTACGCGGCCGAGGCCGAGGCGGCCCGGATCTGCGCCAACCTCGGCCTGCCCGACCGCGCCCTGGCGCAGACCATCGGCACGCTCTCCGGCGGTCAGCGCCGCCGCATCGAGCTGGCCCGGATCCTGTTCCGCGACGCCGGCGAGAACGGCGGCGGCATCCTGCTGCTCGACGAGCCCACGAACCACCTCGACGCCGACTCGATCACCTGGCTGCGCGGCTTCCTCGCCAACCACAAGGGCGGCCTGATCGTGATCTCCCACGACGCCTCGCTGCTGGAGGCGGTGGTCAACAAGGTCTGGTTCCTGGACGCCACCCGGTCCGTGGTCGACACGTACAACCTGGGCTGGAAGGCGTACCTGGAGGCGCGGGAGACCGACGAGCGGCGCCGCCGCCGGGAGCGGGCCAACGCCGAGAAGAAGGCCGGCGCGCTGATGGCGCAGGCGGACAAGATGCGGGCCAAGGCCACCAAGACCGTCGCCGCGCAGAACATGGCCCGGCGCGCCGAGCGCCTGCTCTCCGGCCTGGACGAGGTCCGCGTCGCGGACAAGGTCGCGAAGGTACGGTTCCCGAGCCCCGCGCCGTGCGGCAAGACGCCGCTGACCGCGAACGGCCTGTCGAAGTCGTACGGGTCGCTGGAGATCTTCACCGACGTGAACGTGGCTGTGGACCGGGGTTCCCGGGTGGCCATCCTCGGCCTCAGCGGCGCCGGCAAGACCACGCTGCTGCGGATGCTCGGCGGGCTGCTGGAGCCGGACACCGGCGAGGTACGCCCCGGGCACGGGCTGCGGCTGGGCTACTACGCCCAGGAGCACGAGACGCTCGACGTGGACCGGACGATCCTGGAGCACATGCGCAGCGCCGCGTCCGACCAGACCGACACCGACCTGCGCAAGATCCTCGGCGCGTTCCTGTTCTCCGGCGAGGACGTGGACAAGCCGGCCGGTGTGCTCTCCGGCGGCGAGAAGACCCGGCTGGCGCTGGCCACGCTGGTCTGCTCCGGCGCCAACGTGCTGCTGCTGGACGAGCCGACGAACAACCTCGACCCGGTCAGCCGCGAGCAGGTGCTCGACGCGATCGCCCGCTACCCGGGTGCGATCGTGCTGGTCACGCACGACCCGGGCGCGGTCACCGCGCTCAAGCCGGACCGCGCCATCCTGCTGCCCGACGGCGACGAGGACGCCTGGTCCGACGACCTGCTGGAGCTGGTAGAGCTGGCCTGACCCCCCACCCCACTTTTTTGTCGGTCGATCATGAAGTTGACGGCACTTCTGGAGATCCAGATCGCCGTCAACTTCATGATCGACGGGGTGGGCGGCGGGGTGGGTGGGCGGGTGGGGCGGGCGGTCAGGGCAGGAGGGCGGCCAGGTGGGGGAGGACGCCGGAGGTGAGCAGGATGGTCGCGCCGATGGCGATGAAGATCGCCGGGACCAGCCAGTGGCCGGCGCGGCCGACCAGCGCCACCACCCGGGGGTGCCCGCCGAGCGCGGCGGCGACCGCGCACCACACGGCCACCAGCACGGCGAACACCAGCAGCCAGATCAGCCCGGTGACCGGGTCGAGGGCGCGGAACACCGGCACGTAGACGGCGATGTTGTCGGCGCCGTTCGCGATCGTCACCCCGGCGACGCCGAGCAGGCTGCCGACCACCGCCGGCGGTTCGTCGTCGTCGCGCCGGGTCAGCAGCGCGCGGACGCCGAGCGCGACCGGCAGCAACCCGAGCAGGCCGGGCCACGGATCCGGCACCACGAGCAGGCCGGCGGCGGCCACCACCGCGACCGCGACGAGCGCGCCGATGCCCGCGTACTGCCCGGCGACGATCTGCCAGGGCCGGGGCCGGCCGTTGTGCCGGGCCGCCACGAACAGCACGGTGAGCACGACGATGTCGTCGAGGTTGGTGGCGGCGAACACGCCGGCCGCACCCGCCGCGGCCGTGATCACGTCGAACACCCCGGGCACGATACGGCCCCCGCGCACCCGTCATCCGCATGATCCACACCAGCTCGCCGAAGTGGAGGTGTCCGGAGCGCGGCGATGCCGCCACTTCGGGGAAGTGGTGTCGATCGGTTCGTCCGGCGGGCCGGTACGGATCAGCCGGCCGGAAGGATCACTCTATCGGGAAGCTGACATTGCGTAGCGTGTCGGTTGGCGAATAGTTGATATCTGGCGCATGATCGTCCGAGGCGGTCTAATAGGTGGGACCGTATCCGAACCGCACAGTCTGGGACGTGAGGAATCAGCATGGCAGCCACCGGCACAGCCACCAGCACTGAGAAGGGTCGCCGGATCGTCGGGGCCGAGCGTCAGACGCTCGCCAAAGACCTGGTAAAGCGGTACACCGGCGGAGAGAGCATCCGTGCTCTGGCGGCCTCGACCGGCCGTTCCTACGGGTTCATCCACCGGGTGCTCACCGAGTCCGGGGTGCAGCTGCGGCAGCGCGGCGGCGCCCGGCGCCGGAAGAAGGCGTGACCCGCCCCCCAGCGTCGTCCATCAGCGCGTTCCGGGGCGTCCGGTGACCGCCGAGACGACCGGAGTGCGCTTCGACTGCGACGGGCCGGTCGCGACGGTGACGTTGTGCCGGCCCGACGTGCTCAACGCCCAGACCCCGGCGATGTGGCGCGCGATGAGCGACTTCTCCCGCGACCTGCCCGGCGACGTGCGCGTCGTCGTCGTACGCGGAGAGGGGCGCGCCTTCTCCGCGGGCCTGGACCTGGCGGTCGCCGGTGCGACCGGGCCGGGCTCCTTCGCCGAGCTGGCCGCGATGCCGGAGGCGGAGTGCGCCGACCGGATCGCCGGCTATCAGGACGGTTTCACCTGGCTGCACCGGCCGGACGTGGTGTCGATCGCCGCGGTTCAGGGCCACGCCATCGGCGCCGGCTTCCAGCTGGCGCTGGCCTGCGACATGCGGGTGCTCGCCGCCGACGCGAAGCTCTCGATGGCCGAGGTGACCCTCGGCCTGGTTCCCGACCTGGCCGGCACGCGCCGCCTGGTCGAGCTGGTCGGCTACTCCCGGGCGCTGGAGATCTGCGCCACCGGCCGGCGGATGGACGCCGCCGAGGCGGACCGGATCGGCCTGGCCACGCTCGTGGTGCCGAACGACGAGCTGGACGGCGCCGTGCGTGATCTCTCCGCCGGGCTGCTCGCCAACAACCGGGACGCGATCATCGAGATCAAGGCGCTGCTCGCGGGCGCGGCCGTGCGCTCGCACGCCGAGCAGCAGCGCGCCGAGCGCGAGGCGCAGACCCGGCGGATCCGGGACCTGGCCGGGCGGGGCGAATAGCCGGTATGGCGATTTCGTAAGGACCGTTCGGGAAGATCCGGGTTACTCGCGAGGTTGTCACAGGCGTCGGGAGAATGGACTCCGACGGTTCATGCTGCCCCGACGACCCGGAGGTGACGAGTGTCCCACCCGATGGCCGGCGGCGGCATGGGCGGCTGGAGCATGCTCCGGTCGCTGCGTAACCGTGACGAGGTCTCCGCCCACGAGCTCAAGCGCGGCACCGCCCGGCGGATCGTCGCGTTCGCCCAGCCCTACCGGCGCGACATCGTCGTCTTCCTGATCACCGTGATCGTCGCCGCGGTGATCGGCGTGGCCACGCCGCTGCTCGCCGGCGACGTCATCGACGCGATCGCCGGGGGCGGCCCGGACGCCCGCTCGACAGTGGTCCGGCTCGCCCTGATCATCGCCGCGCTCGCCGTGGCCGACGCGCTGTTCTCCCTGGTCCAGCGGTGGTATTCGGCGCGCATCGGTGAGGGCATCATCCTCGACCTGCGCACCCGGGTGTACGACCACGTCCAGCGGATGCCGTTGCAGTTCTTCACCCGCACCCAGACCGGCGCCCTGGTCAGCCGGCTCAACAACGACGTGCTCGGCGCCCAGCGCGCGTTCACCTCGACGCTGTCCGGCGTGGTCAGCAACGTCATCCAGCTCGTGCTCACCGCCGGGGCGATGCTCGTGCTGTCCTGGCAGATCACCGTGATGGCGCTGGTGCTGCTGCCGATCTTCATCATCCCGGCCCGCCGGGTCGGCCGGCGGCTGGCCGAGATCACCCGCGAGTCGTACAACCTCGACGCCAAGATGAACGCCACGATGACCGAGCGGTTCGGCGTCGCGGGCGCGCTCCTGGTCAAGCTGTTCGGCGCGCCGGAGGTGGAGGCCGACCGGTTCGCCCGCCGGGCCGAGCGCGTACGCGACATCGGCATCCAGTCCGCGATGTACTCGCGGACGTTCTTCGTCGCGATGCTGCTCGTTGCGTCGCTGGCCCAGGCGCTGACGTACGGCGTGGGCGGCTGGCTGGCGGTCACCGGGGCGGTCAGCGCCGGCACCGTCGTCAAGCTCGCGTTGCTGCTGACCCGGCTCTACGGCCCGCTGACCGCGCTGTCCAACGTCCGGGTCGACGTGATGAGCGCGCTCGTCTCCTTCGACCGGGTCTTCGAGGTGCTCGACCTGCGCCCGTCCATCGCCGAGAAGCCCGACGCGGTGCCGGTGCCGCGCGGCAACGGCCGGGTCGAGTTCCGCGACGTGCGCTTCCGCTACCCGAGCGCCGCCGAGGTGTCGCTAGCCTCCCTGGAGGAGGTCTCGACCCTCGACCGCACGGTGAACGAGCCGGTGCTCAGGGGCGTCTCGTTCGCCGTCGAGCCGGGGCAGATGGTGGCCCTGGTCGGCCCCTCCGGGGCGGGCAAGTCGACGCTGTCCATGCTGATCTCCCGGATCTACGACGTCAGCGACGGTCAGGTGCTGGTCGGTGGCGTCGACGTGCGGGACGCGACGCTCGCCTCGCTGCGCGACGAGATCGGCGTGGTCACCCAGGACTCGCACCTGTTCCACGAGACGATCCGGGAGAACCTGCGCTACGCCAAGCCCGACGCCACCGACGACGAGATCTGGGCGGCGCTGGCCGGCGCGCAGGTCGCCGACCTGGTCCGGGCGCTGCCGGACGGGCTCGACACGACGGTCGGCGAGCGGGGCTACCGCTTCTCCGGCGGCGAGAAGCAGCGCATCGCCATCGCCCGGCTGCTGCTCAAGGCCCCGTCGATCGTGATCCTCGACGAGGCCACCGCCCACCTGGACTCGGAGAGCGAGGCCGCGGTGCAGCGGGCGTTGTCCGTGGCGCTGACCGGGCGTACCGCGCTGGTGATCGCGCACCGGCTCTCCACAGTGCGCGACGCCGACCAGATCCTCGTGCTCGACGAGGGCCGGATCGTGGAGCGTGGCCGGCACGACGAGCTGGTGGCGGTCGGCGGCCTGTACGCCGAGCTGTACCGCACCCAGTTCGCGGTCACCGACTCGCCGGCGCCCCACACCGAGGCCGAGCAGCCCGAGCCGGTGGTGACCACGGTGCCGATGGGCACCTACGTCGCCCACGAGGCCATGCCCCCGGCGGCCGCCAACTAGCCCGCGGCGACCGCGGCGCGCAGCTCGGCGAACGCGGCGCCGAGCGTCTCCGGCGTGAAGTGGGCGTTCAGGCCGCTCGGGTTGGGCAGCACCCAGAGCCGGGCCGCCGCGAGCGTCTCCGGCTGCGGCCCGAAACCGGCCTTCGGCCGGGCGAACCCGATCCGGTACGCGGTCACACCGACCACAGCCACCCAGCGCGGCCGGTAGCGCTCGACCTTCGCGGTGAGCGTGGCGGCGCCGTCGACGAGTTCGTCGGCGGTCAGTTCGTCGGCGCGGGCGCTGGCCCGGGCCACCATGTTGGTGATCCCGAGGCCCAGCGCCGGAAGCGTGTCCTGTTCGCTGGGGTGCAGCAGGCGTGGCGTGAAGCCGCCCCGGTGCAGGGCGGGCCAGAACCGGTTGCCCGGGCGGGCGAAGTGCCAGCCGGTGGCCGCCGACCACAGGCCCGGGTTGATGCCGACGAACAGCACGTCGAGGCCGGGCGCGATCACGTCGGGCAGCAGCCGGTCGGCCGCCGCAGCGAGCTGCTCGCGGCTGGGCCGGGGGTGGCGGCGGGCGGGCGTGCCCGGTCCGGGCGCGGCCTCGGGCCGCCCACCGGCCGGCCGCCGTCGATCGCTCACCGGCCCACCGTCCCGGGTGACCGGCCCGCCGCGGGAAGCCCGACCACCGCAGCCACCGTCACAGCCCGCGCAGCGCGCCGCCGTCGACCGGAACGGTGATCCCGGTGACGTACCCGGCGGCGGGGGAGAGCAGGAACGCGGCCACCCTGCCGAACTCCGCCGGGTCGCCGATGCGCCCGAGCGGGATCGCCGCCTCGGCCTGCGCGCGGGCCCGCTCGGGATCGCCGGAACCGGCCAGCAGCTCCCGGTTGCGGTCGGTCATGATCCGTCCCGGCAGCAGGCTGACCACGCGTACGCCGCGCGGGCCGAACTCGTCGGCCATGTCCTTGGCCACGCCTGCCAGACCCGGCCGCAGGCCGTTGGAGATGCCGAGCCCTGGTAGCGGTCCGCGTACCGAGGTGGACAGCACCAGCCCGATCGCGCCGCCGTCGGTGAGCGCTCCGGCCACCGTGCGGGCGAGCCGGACGCTGCCCAGGAAGACCGTCTCGAACGACTCCCGCCACTGCTCGTCGGTGACGGTGGCGGCGGTGCCGGGCGGCGGGCCGCCGACCGAGATCAGCGCGCCGTCGAGGCGGCCGAAGTGTTCGCGGGCGGCGGCGACGAGCCGTTCCGGGGTGGCGGGGTCGGCGAGGTCGGCGGTCAGCCCGATCGCCCGCTGCGGGTCGCCGAGCGCCTCGATCGCGGCGGCCACCCGTTCCGGGGTACGCGCGGAGATGACCACCCGGGCACCGTCGGCGACGAGGTGTTCGGCGGTGGCGAAGCCGAGGCCGCCGGAGGCGCCGGTGAGCACGTACACCCGGTCGGCGAGTCCGAGATCCATGCACCGATCCTGCCGTACCGGCGGGTGCCTGTCAGCGCGGGGCGGGCCGCACCAGGCGTACCCGGCCGGCGACCTGGACCGCGACGGCGCCGCCGACGCGGGCGAGGGCCGGCAGCCGGCGTGGCCGGGGCGGGCGGCGGCCGTCGTAGCGGCTTGCGGCCTCGCGCACGGCCAGCTCCTCCGTGCCCAGCGGCGGCAGCGCGTCCCGGTCGCGCAGGTCGCGGGCCAGGTCCCAGCCGTCGCGCAGCGACCCGTTCGTGGGACGGCCGTCGGCCCACGTGGTGAACGCGGCCGGCCAGTCCGGTCCGAGGCCGGCGGCGACCAGCGGCCAGTGCCGGGCCACGTCCCCGGCCCGCTTGCGCAGCAGCGCCCGGCGGGCCGCCTCGACCGGGGCCGGGGCGAAGCCGGGCGGCAGCGGTCCACCGGCGACGAGCGCCGCGACCAGCTCGGCCTGCCGGGCCGCCAGGTCGCCGCTCACGTGACCACCGGATGGCCGGAGGCGGCGGCCAGCGCGTCCAGCTCGCCGCGCAGCTCGGCGGCGGGCGGGTAGTGCCCGTCGCGTTCCAGCAGCAGCGCGGGCGGCCGGCGCCGGGCGCACAGCTCGCGGACCAGGTCCAGCACGGCGGCGGGCACCGGATCGGTGTGCGTGTCGTGGTAGAAGCCGCCGTGCTCGGCGCCGCCCGCGACGTGCACGTAGGCGATGCGTTCCAACGGCAGCCGGTCCAGCAGCGCGGCCGGATCGCCGCCCCGGTTGCGGGCGTTGGCGTGCACGTTCGCCACGTCGAGCAGCAGCAGCGCGTCGGTGGCGTCGAGGATCTCGGTGAGGAAGTCCGCCTCGTCCAGCTCGTTGTCCGGCCAGTCGAACAGCGCCGCGATCGGTTCCAGGGCCAGCGGCACCGGCAGCTCCGCCTGCGTCCGCCGGACGTTCGCCACCACCGCGGCGACCGCCTCGCGGCTGCGCGGCAGCGGCAGCAGGTGACCGGCCTCCAGGCCGCCGGCCCGCACGAACGCGATGTGCTCGCTCACCAGCGGCGCGTCCAGGGCCGCGGCCACCCCGGCCAGGTGCGCCACCCGCGCCGGGTCGACCGGCTCCGCGCCGCCGAGGGACAGCCGCACCCCGTGGGGTACGACGTCGACGCCGCGTCCGCGCAGCTCGGCGAGCCCGTCCGGGAGCGGCCCGGCCGGGGCGACCGCCTCCGCGACCACCTCGACGAAGCGCAGCCCCGGCAGCCCGGCGACGAAACCGGCGATCTCGGGGCGCCAGCCGATGCCGACGCCGGACGGGCCGCTCATCCGCCGCACCCGCCGCCCCCGCCGCAGCCACCACCCCCGCCGCACGAGCTGCCGCCCCCGCAGGAGCCGCCGCCGGCGGTCGCCCCGCCGCCGCACGAGGTGCCGGAGCTGGCGCCACCCGCGTTGCCCATCGCCTGCCGCTGGATCTCGGCCTGCTCCGCGAAGCCCGGGTCCATGGTCCAGAGCGTGGCGGTGCCGAACAGCGCCACGCCCAGCGCCACGTCCGTCGCGCCGTACGTGGAGTACGCGGGTCCGGCGGCCGGCCGCAGCCAGGCGTGCCGGCGGCGCATGTCGTTCAGCGCGGCGGTGGCCGCCCGGGTCCGCCAGGGCACGCGGTTGAGCAGCACGAACGCCAGGCCGAGCGGGAACAGGCTGAGCAGCAGCCAGCCGGTGGGCCGGTCGTTGAGCAGCCCGGAGACCGCGCGCACGATGCCGATCGCCAGCAGGGCTCCGACGAGCAGCGCGCCGCGCCGCAGCGTCCGGCGCCGCTCCTGGTCCAGTGCCAGGCCCCGGCGTACCAGGCCGTCGCGCAGGTCGTCGAGCGCGCGCCGGACCCACTCGTCGGCGGCCAGCTCCCGGGTACGCAGACCCCGGCTCGCCGCGTGGTGGACCGCCTGGTCCAGCGGGGTGGCCCCGGCCGGCAGCGGGCCGCCCGTGGTGAGCCGCCGGTCCGGTCGTACGCCGACCGCGCCGGAGTGGCGCAGCCCGCCGAGCGCGGCCCAGACGGCGAGCTGGTCACCACCGTTGAGGTACGCGACCTGCTGCGGACCCAGGTCGCCGTACGCGGTCACCGCCGTGCCCGCCAGCATCCGCCGCCGGTAGACGATCGCGCCGACCACCAGGACGACGGCGAGCAGCAGGTACCAGCGCAGGAAGACGGGGCTGGGGATGCCCCAGGTGTCGGAAGGGGTCATCGTCTGCTCCTGTCGCGCGGAGGGGTCGCGGCTCATTGTGGAGCAGGCGCGCCAGAGTCGATCTCCTGGAGCGGGGTAGTTACCGGACCGAGACCGGCGCCGGTTCAGTGCCGGCGGACGGCCTCCTCGACCAGGTCGAGCACCCGGGCCAGGTCGCCGGCCGGACGGCCCATCGCCAGGTGCAGCACCAGCCCGTCGTAGGCCAGCTCCAGGAACTGGGCCAGCACGTCGATCGGCACGTCGTCGCGGAGCACGCCGGCTTCGCGCTGGCGCAGCAGGCGCTCCCGGGTGGCCCCGGCGATGGCCTCGGAACGCTCCGCCCAGCGCTTGGCGAAGGCGGGGTCGGTGCGCAGCCGGCGGGAGACCTCCAGCTGGCTGCCGAGCCAGCCGGTGGTGTCCGGCGAGACGGCCCGGGCCAGCAGGTCGCGCATGACCTGCACGAGGCCGTTGCGGGCCACCGTCTCCACCATCGCGGCGGCGTCGTCCTCGGCCACGGCGAGGAAGAGGGAGTCCTTGTCCCGGAAGTGGTGGAAGATCGCGCCCCGGGACAGGCCGGTGGCCTCCTCCAGCCGCCGCACGGTGGCGCCCTCGTAGCCGTGCCGGGCGAAACACGCCCGCGCCGCCGCGAGGATCTCCTGCCGGCGCGCGTCGAGCTGGTCCTGACTTACTCTGGGCACGAACGGATCGTCGCAGGTGGAAGCGGCCGATGCAAACCGTACGTACGGCTTGAGATGCTCCGACGCTTGATCATCTGCCGCCGTCCGGTGGTTACGATCGGCGGGTGACCGCCCCTCCCGCGCGCCCGCTCACCGTCGCCGCCGTCCAGGCCCAGCCGGTCCCCGGCGACGTCGCCGGCAACGCCGGTGCCGCCGCCCGCCTCGTCGCCCGGGCCGAGGGCGCCCGCGTCGTGGTGCTGCCCGAGCTGTTCCTGCCGGCGTACCACCCGCCGACGCTCGGCGCCGATCCGGACGCCACGGACGTGGCTGCCGACGCCGACGGCCGGGTGACCGACGCCCGGCTGGACCCGCTGCGCTCCGCCGCCGCCGACGCGGGCGCGGCAGTGGTGATCGGCGCTGCCGTCCGCCACCCCGACCGGCGGCGCACCATCTCCTCGCTCGTCGTGGACCCGGCCGGCACTGTCACCGCCGCGTACGACAAGCAGCAGCTCTGGAGCGGCGAGCGGGAGCTGTTCGACGCCGGACGCCGGGGCGCCACGATCGAGGTCGACACGTGGCGGCTGGGTCTGGGCGTCTGCTACGACGGCTGTTTCCCGGAGCACGCGCGGGCCGCCGCCGGCGACGGCGCACACGGCTACCTCTGCCCGAGCGGCTACCTGGCCGGCTCGGCGCACCGCCGCGACCTCTACTACGCCGCCCGGGCGCTGGACAACACGATGTACGTGGTGTTCGCCAACTCGGTCGGCGGCACCGATCCGTGGCGGTTCAACGGCGGCGCGGCGGTGTACGACCCGGAGGGCCGGCCGCTGGCCCGGGGTGCCGACACCGGCGAGGACGTGCTGGTGGCCACGCTCGACCCGGACGCGCTGGCCGCCACCCGCGCGGCGCACACGATGCTGCTGGACCGCCCGCTCGACGCCGGGGCGGATCGCGCCGTCCTCGTCGCCTGATCGCCGTGGCGGGGCCCTCGGCCCTGTCGGTGCTCCAGCCGTTCCCGTAGGGTGCCCAGGTGCCGTTGCTCCTGCTCGATCTGGACAACACCCTGCTGGACCGCGACGGGCCGTTCCGCGCCTGGGGAGAACGCTTCCTGGACGGCATCGGCGCGCCCCGGGCCGACCTCGACTGGCTGGTGTCCGTGGACGCGGACGGGCTGACCAACAGGTGGGACGTGGCGGATGCGATCCGCGACCGGTACGCGCTGCGCATCCCCTCGATCGACCTGGTCGACGAGCTGCACGACGGCGTGGTGGCCCACATGCGGCTCGATCCGCTGGTGGCCTGCGCGCTGCGGATCGCGGCCGACGCCGGCTGGGTGCCGGTGGTGGTCACCAACGGCGCGTCCCGTCAACAGGACGCCAAGATCCGCAAGACCGGCCTGGACCGGTACGTCGCCGACTGGGTGATCTCCGAGGAGGCGGGCGTCAGCAAGCCGAACCCGAGGATCTTCGCGCTCGCCGCCCAGCGGGCCCGGATGCCGCTGCGCGGCGCGTGGGTGGTCGGCGACAGTCCGGAGGCGGACATCGGCGGCGCGACCGCCGTGGGCCTGCCCAGCGTCTGGCTGCACCGGGGACGCCGCTGGTCCGACCCGAGGTTCGCGCCCACCCGGATCGAGGACGGTCTGATCGCGGCCGTCGCGGCCGTACTGGCCGGCTGACGGCGGCAGCGGCGCGGCCGGCAGGCAGCGCGGCGGCACAGCGGCGCACCACGCGGAAAATCCGTTGACCCGCCGCGGGCGGGGCACGAGCATGGTGCCGCGCGAGTGCGCAGCCGGGTGTGCCCGGTCGAGGAGAGGGGGTCGGTCATGGCCGTTTTCGCAGGGTCGTACCACCTGCCTCCACCAGCCTCGATCGAAGGACAGATCCACCCGTGCGCGATCACGACATCCCGGCGCCGCAGCGCCGTGGCCGCGGCAAGAGCCGCTTCGACGACGACGAACCCGACTTCCTGAAGCGGGGGCGGCACACCCCGCCGACCCTCACCGACCCGGACGCCGAGCCCGAGGCGGAGGACGCCTGGTCCTCCTGGGACCAGGCCGTCCACGGCCCTGAGCCGCACCCGGAGTGGCTGGTCACCGAACTGGCCGCCCGGGACACCGAGCTCGGGGTGCTCAAGACCGGCAAGGAGGCGGACGTCCACCTGGTCCGCCGCGCCGTGCCGGGCACCGACCGCGCGTGCCTGCTGGCGGTCAAGCGGTACCGCGACGCCCAGCACCGGCTGTTCCACCGGGACGCCGGTTATCTGGAGGGCCGCCGGGTACGCCGGTCCCGTGAGATGCGGGCGATGACCGGGCGCACCGCGTTCGGCCGGCAGATGATCGCCGGGCAGTGGGCGGCGGCCGAGTTCGCCGCGTTGTCCCAGCTCTGGGAGATCGGGGCCGCCTCCGGGCGGATCGCCGTGCCCTACCCGGTGCAGCTGCTCGGCACCGAGTTGATGCTGGAGTTCGTCGGCGACGCCGAGGCGGGGGAGGCCGCGCCGCGGCTGGCCCAGGTCCGGCCCGACGACGACGAGCTGCGCGACCTGTGGGACCAGCTCGTGGAGGCGCTGACTGTGCTCGCCCGGGCCGGGTACGCACACGGCGACCTGTCGCCGTACAACCTGCTGGTGCACGCGGGCCGGCTGGTGATGATCGACCTGCCGCAGGTGGTCGACGTGGTGGCCAACCCGCAGGGGGCCGATTTCCTGGCCCGCGACGTGCGGGTGGTGGCCGCCTGGTTCACCGCCCGCGGGATGCCCGCGACGGTGACCGACCCGATGGCGCTGACCGAGGCGCTGCTGCGGGAGGCGGGCATCCGCTGACCGGCGGGCGTCCCGGGCGGGAGGCCGCCCGGGACGCCCGTCCGGTCCGGGTCACTGGAGGTAGCGCTCGACCTCCGGCACCGGGCGCTCGCCCTGGGCGTCCGGGTCGCCGTGCGCCTGGCGGGCGGCCCGGCGGCGGCGCAGCAGGTCCCAGCACTGGTCCAGGGACTCCTCCAGCGCGCGCAGCCGCTCCCGCGCCTCGTCGTTGGTGCCGGCCTCGTGCTGCTGCGCGTCGGCACGCAGCCGGTGTTCCTCGTCGACGAGTTCCGAGATCCGGCTGAGGATGGTCTTGTCGTCCATGCCCGAAGCTTGGCACAGCGGACGGGTCCGCGCCCGCGTTCTGCCGCCGTCCGCCGGAGGTGAGCGTTGCTCGCTCTCCGCAACGGCCACTGTGTACGCGAGTGACGCATATCCCACCGGCTCCATTCTCGACAAAGAGATTGTTGCTACGTGAAATATCCTCCGACCTGCCTTTTGATCTGCGGCTCAGGATGGCATGCTCGCGAGCAACGTCACGGGTCGATACGGAGTCGCGACCCTGAGTCAACCGAGGGAGCGTTCAGGTGCCCGAACCGACGGACACACCGAGGCCCACCGGCCGACCCCGAACCGTGCCGCTGCGGCAGATCCTGCCGGCGGTGCTCCGCGACCCCGCCCGGGCCCTCATCGACATCGGTAACCGTACCGAAGGCGACCTGGTCCGGCTCAATCTCGGCTCGTTCCGCCCCTACCTGGTCACCCACCCCAAGCACGTGCAGCACGTCCTGCGCGACCGGGCGGACAACTACGAACGGGCCGGTGACGGGCTGTTCTGGCGCCCGGTCAAGCGGCTGTTCGGCGAGGGGATCCTCGGCGAGGGGCAGATCTGGTCGGCCAGCCGCCGGATGCTCCAGCCGATGTTCACCGCCAAGCGGGTCGAGGCGCTGGTCGACGGGATGGCCGACGCGATCCGCGACGCGGTGGAGGAGCTGGACGAGCCGGCCCGCGCCGGTCAGCCGGTCGACATCGGCGTGGAGCAGGCGCGGATCGTCAGCCGGGCGATCATGAAGGTGCTCTTCGCCGACCGGATCTCGGTGCCGGACGCGATGCGCGTGATCGAGGCGCAGGACCGGATCGCCACCGCCGTCATCCCCCGGATCATCGTGCCGTTCGCGCCTCTGTCCCTGCCGATGCCGGGGGACCGCACGTTCGCCCGCGCCGTCCGCATCGTCGACGACGTGCTGGTGCCGATCGTCCGCGAGACGCGCGAGTCCGCCGACCAGGGCGACGACGTCATCTCGACGCTCTGGCAGGCCCGCACCGACGACGGGCGGCAGCTCGACGAGCGGCAGGTCCGCAACGACACAGTGGCGATGTTCGCCGCCACCACGGAGACCACCATCAACGTGCTGACCTGGGCCTGGCCGCACCTGGACCAGCACCCCGAGGTGGCCGAGCGGCTCTACGCCGAGATCGACGAGGTGGTCGGCGGCGAGCCGGTACGCCGCGAGCACCTGAGCCGCCTCACGTACACCCGGATGGTGCTCGACGAGTTGCTGCGGCTCTACCCGATCGGGTGGATCATCCCGCGCCGCGCGGTCGCCGAGGACGTCATCGACGGCGTGCCGATCGAGCCCGGCGCCACGATGGCGGTCAGCCCGCTGATCACCCAGCGGATGCGGCAGTTCTGGGACCGTCCGGACGAGTTCGACCCGGAACGGTTCCGCCCCGAGCGGGTCCGGGCCCGGCACCGGTACGCCCACTTCCCGTTCGGCGGCGGCCCGCACCAGTGCCTCGGCATGTACCTGTTCTACCTGGAGGCCCAGCTCATCCTCGCCACCATGCTCAGCCGCTACCGGTTCCGGCTGCACCGCCCCGGCGTACCCGGACTGCGGCTGGCCGCGGCCCTGCGGCCGCGCGAACGCGTCGAGCTGACGCTCGTCGCCGCCGGGCGGACGGAGCCGGCATGACCGACGGGCCGACACCCGATCCGCTTGCGGTCGCTGCGGAGCAGGGCCGGGTCTGCGCGCTCGCCGCGCAGGGCCAGCGCGGCCTGCGCAGGGCCGCCGCCGCGCACCCCGAGCTGTTCCCGGGCGACCCGTTCGACGCGACGCTGTTCAGCAGCATCGCGCAGGCGATGGCGTTCAGCGCCCCCTGGCACACCGCCGACGAACTCGCGGTGACCAACCGCGCGGTCCTCTGGGGCTTCGCCGTCGACTGGCTGGTCGACCACCAGGCCACCAGCCGGGCCGAGGTCGACCGGATCACCGGCGTCTGCCTGGACGTGCTCGACGGCGCCGCCTCGGGCGACCCGCTGGGCCGGTTCCTCGCCGAGTTGCGGGACGACGTCGCCGCCGCGCCCGCCTATCCGGCGCTGCGCGGCCACTGGCGGGACACGATGGCACGCACGCTCGACGCGATGGCCCGCGAGTGGGACTGGCGGGGCACCGGCCGCCCCACCCTCGACGACTATCTGGCCAACGCCGACAACCTCGCCGCCACAGTGGTGAACGTGGCGCACTGGATCCACACCGGATCGGTGTCCGACGCCGGCACGCTGGAGCGGCTGATCCAGGTCGGCGACGAGGTCCAGCGGGCCCTGCGCCTGGTCAACGACCTCGGCACCCACCGCCGCGACGCCGAGTCCGGCGACCTCAACGCGCTGCTGCTGGTCGACGACCCGGCCGAGGTCGAGCGGCGCTTCGCCGAGCAGGTCGACCACTGCCGCGTCCTGCTGGCGAAGCTGGCCGGCGAGGTGCCGCGGGAGGCCGACTTCCTGTCCCGGCAGCTCGGCTTCACCACCGGCTTCTACCGGAACACCGACTTCTGGGGCGTGCGGTGACGCTCACCGCCGGATCGGTGCCCGCCACCCGGTCCGGGACCACGCGCGACCTGATCACGGCGCTCGGCGGTGAACCGGAGGGGCAGACGTCGCCGTCGGTCTACGAGACCGGACGGCTGGTCGCGCTCGCGCCCTGGCTCGACGGCCACGACCGGCGCGTGGCCTGGCTGCTGGACCGGCAGCGTCCGGACGGCGGCTGGGGCGGTGCCGGCGGGTACGCGCTGGTGCCGACGCTGAGCGCGATCGAGGCGCTGCTGACCGTGCTGCACCGCGACGGCCCGGCCGCCGCGCCCGCCGCCGCCGCGCACCGAGGGCTGGCGTACCTGACCGGCGCGCTGCGCGCCGGCGCCCCGCCGGACCTGCCGGCCACCGACCTGATCGTGCCGGCGCTGCTGACCGCTGTGGACCGGCATCTCGACGGGCCGGCCGGTCCGCCACCCGGGCTGGCCGAGTGGGCCGGCCGGCCCCGTCTGCCGCTGCCGGCCGGTCTCGACCCGGCCCGGCTGACCCGGGTACGCGGACTGCTCGCCACCGGGAGGCCGGTACCGGAGAAGCTGGCGCACGCGCTGGAGGTGGCGGGCGAGCTGGCGTACCGCGCGCCCGGGGTGCGTCCCTCGGCCAGCGGCGCGGTCGGCGCCTCACCCGCAGCGACCGCCGCCTGGCTGGGCGGTCCGGAGCCCGGGCCGGCACTGGACTACCTGAACGCTGTCGCCCGGCCCGGTCCGGTGCCCTGCGCGAGCCCGATCACCGTCTTCGAACGGGCCTGGGTGCTCGGCATCCTGGTCCGGGCCGGCGTGCCGGTCGGCGCGCCCGACCCGGTGCTGACCGAGCTGCGCGCCGCTGTCGGACCGGCCGGTGCGGCCACCGCGCCCGGCCTGCCCGCCGACGCCGACACCACGGCGGTCACGCTCTACGCGCTGGCCCGGCTGGGCCGCGCGCCCGGCGTCGCGCCGCTGGCCGGGTTCGACACCGGACGGCACTTCTGCACCTGGCCGGGGGAGGACGGGGCGTCGCTGACCACGAACGCGCACGTGCTCGACGCGCTCGGCGAGCAACCGAGCGCACCCGGCGTCACCGGCGCCCGGCGCCGGGTCACCGAGTGGCTGCTGGACCGGCAGGAGCCGGACGGGCGGTGGGAGGACCGCTGGCACGCCTCGCCGTACTACGCCACCTACGGGGTGCTGCTGGCGCTCGCCGACCACGCGCCGGACGGCGCGGCGCGCGCCGCGGTCGAGCGGGGGGTGGCCTGGCTGCTGGACACGCAGCGCCCGGACGGCTCCTGGGGACGGTGGGACGGCACCGCCGAGGAGACCGCGTACGCGGTGCTCGCCCTGGCCGACGCGGGCCGGTCCGGCGACTCCCGGATCACGTCGGCGCTGGCGCGGGGGCGTCGCCGACTGTCCGAGCTGGACGGATGCGACGGTGAACCGGCACTATGGCACGACAAGGACCTCTACCGCCCGACGCGGATCGTGCGCGCCGCGGTGCTGGCGGCCTCCGGCCGTGCCGGGGCGGCCCGGACCGGGGCCGCACCTACCATGATCAGGATCGCTTGAATGAGGTTCCCGACGGCTGCTAGCGTGCGCCGGAGTCGATCGGATTTCGGACCGACCGAAGACCGGGCCAGGACGGTGTGATGGGTTCCCGCAGTACGAATCTCCGTACGAAGATCATCGCGCTGCTGGCGTCGCTGACCGCGCTCTGGGCGTTCGCCGCATGGGTGACCGTACGGGACGGATTCAACCTGCTCGGCGTGCAGACGCTCAACGCGCGCGTCTTCGAACCGAGCGACCCGCTGCTTCTGGAGCTGCAGGCCGAGCGGCGGCTGTCGCTGCGCTACCTCGGCGAGTCCGACCCGAGCCGGTTGCAGGAGCTGGAGGCCCAGCGCGCGCGTACCGACGAGACCGCCGGCGCGCTGTGGCGCTCGGTGCGGGACTGGCGCACCGAGATCCCGGCCAGCGAGGAGCTGATGCAGCGGCTCGACGAGCTGAAGGCCGAGCTGGACCAGCTCGGCCAGGTACGCGCCGACGTCAGCCGCAAGACCATCGACCGGACCACCACGCTCATCGCGTACGACGAGGCGGTCGACGGGATCTTCGCGGTCTTCGACGCCCTCGGCGGCCTCGACGACGACGAGATCGCCGAGGACACCGCCGCGCTGATCGACCTCAACCGGTCCCGGGAGCTGCTGTCCCAACAGGACGCGCTGCTCACCGGCGCGATCGCGGCCAACCGGATCACCGTCGGCGAGCAGACCGCGTTCGCCCGCCTGGTCGGCGCGCAGTGGTTCCTCGCCGACCGCACCGCCCGCGAACTCGCCCCCGGCGACCGTGCCCGCTTCGAGCGGATGGTCGAGGGCGACGCGTTCCAGCAGCTCCGCACGCTCCAGGACCAGGTGCTCGCGGCCAAGGGCGCCGAGGTGCGCCCGCCGGTGACCGCCGCGGCCTGGCAGGCCGCCGCCGAGAAGGCGATGGCCGACCTGCGCGAGGTGATCCTCGCCGGCGGTGAGGACATCGTCTCCCGGGCCACGCCGGTCGCGGTGGGCGTCATCGTGCGGCTGGTGCTCGCCGCCGGTCTCGGCCTGATCGCCGTCATCGCCTCCGTGGTCGTGTCGATCACCACGGCGCGGGCGCTCGTCCGCCAGCTCGAACGGCTCCGCGAGGCCGCCTTCAAGCTGGCGCACGAACGGCTGCCGAGCGTCGTGGAGCGACTGGGCCGCGGCGAGGAGGTGGACGTCGCCCGCGAGGCGCCACCCCTGCAGTTCGGCGACGACGAGATCGGCCAGGTGGGCAAGGCGTTCAACGTCGTGCAGGAGACCGCCGTCCGGACCGCCGTCGAGCAGGCCGAACTGCGCCGCAGCGTCCGCGACGTGTTTCTCAGCCTGGCCCGGCGTACCCAGGCGCTCGTGCACCGGCAGCTGACGCTGCTGGACGCGATGGAACGCCGGGAACACGACGCCGAGGAGCTGGAGGACCTGTTCCGGGTCGACCACCTGGCCACCCGGATGCGGCGCAACGCGGAGAACCTGATCGTGCTCTCCGGCTCGACGCCGGGCCGGGCCTGGCGGCGCAACGTCCCCATGGTCGACGTGGTCCGCGGCGCGGTCGCCGAGGTCGAGGACTACACCCGGGTCACCGTGTTCCCGCTCGGCGAGGTGTCGCTCACCGGCCGCGCCGTCGGTGACGTGATCCACCTGCTGGCCGAGCTGATCGAGAACGGACTCTCCTTCTCGCCGCCGCAGACCACTGTGGAGGTCCGCGGTCAGCTCGTGGTCAACGGCTTCGCCATCGAGATCGAGGACCGCGGCCTCGGCATGAGCGCCGACGAGCTGGCCGCCGCCAACGCGCGCATCGTCGACCGGTCCGAGCTGAACCTCGCCGACGCCGCCCGGCTCGGCCTGTTCGTGGTCAGCCGGCTCACCGAGCGGCACGGCGTCAAGGTGCAGCTCAAGGAGTCCGCGTACGGCGGCACCACCGCAGTGGTGCTGATCCCGCGTGAACTGATCACCGCCGACGGCGCCGACGAGGCCGACGCCCTTCCCGCACCCGGGACGGCCCTGCCCGCGGCGCCCGCGCCGGACCCGGCGCGGAGCACGCCGGCCGGCGACGGCGACGGGCCGGCGATCCCGTCCGGCCCGGACGGCGGCGCCGAACCGGACCAGCCGGCCGAGCCCGCCCCGCAGGCGCCGGAGCCGGTGACCCAGGCACCTCGGCTGACCCCCTCCGGGCTGCCCGCCCGTACCCGTAAGCGGCAGCCCGCGGTGGCGGGGCCCACCACGGAGCTCGCGGTGGTGGAGCGTCGGCCCGCCGCCACGACCGACGCGGCAGAGGCGTCGCCGGCGGCGGAGCCGGAGACCGAGGCGGAGACGGCGCCGGTCACCGACGCGGGACTGCCGGTCCGGGTACGCCAGGCCAGCCTCGTGCCGGAGCTGCGGCACGACCAGACCGGGGCGGACGACGACGCCGCCGACGACGACACGGCGCGTGCACCGGAGCAGGTGCGCCGGATGATGAGCTCCTACCAGAGCGGCACCCGACGCGGCCGTACCGATGCCGCGCGCCTGCTCGGCGGAGCGCAGGGGGCCGGCGGTGGGCCGGCCGACGCGGACGAGCAGGTTACCTGACCGGGACGTCGACGCGACGGAAACCGGAAGCTGACGGCACACCAGCCGGGAAGATGAGGACGACGAGTGGCGCAGAAGACGGCTTCGAGCGCGGATCTGACGTGGCTGCTGGATGACCTGGTCGGCCGGGTCAAGCAGGCGGAGCACGCCGTGGCGCTCTCCACCGACGGACTGTTGATGGCCTCGTCCCGCGGATTGAGCCGGGACGACGGCGAGCACCTGGCCGCGATGGCGGCGGGCATCCAGAGCCTGGCCCGCGGCGCGGGCAAGCGGTTCGGTGGCGGGCACGTACAGCAGACCATCATCGAGATGCAGTCCTCCTTCCTGTTCGTCACCGCGGCCGGGCGCAACGCCTGCCTGGCGGTGCTGGCCTCGGAGGACGCGGACGTCGGCCTGATCGCGTACGAGATGGCCATGCTCGTCACCCGGGTCGGCCGGTTCGTCGCGTCACCGACCCGGGAACAGCCCCTCGGCGAGAACGCGGCACGATGACCGGCCGGGGGGACTCCGCGGAGCAGGAGTGGGTGGACGACCACGCCGGCCCGGTGGTGCGCCCGTACGCGGTGACCGGAGGCCGGGCCCGCCCGGTCACCGGCACGTTCGACCTGATCTCGCTGGTCACCTCGACCCGCACCGATGTCGGGTCGGAGTCCGGGCTGGGCCCGGAGCACGTGGCGATCGTCGGCCTCTGCCAGCGGATCCTCTCCGTGGCCGAGATCGCCGCCCATCTCGACCTGCCGGTGGGCACGGTCCGGGTCCTCCTCGGAGACCTGGCCGCCCGCAGCCTGGTACAGGTACGCGAGCCGCGCGCGACCACCGCCGGCCTTCCCGACGAGCACGTTTTCGAGGCGGTTATCAATGGACTACGGGCGCTCTGAGCGGCCGGCGGGCGCCGCGCCGCTGCCCACCGCGATCAAGATCCTGATCGCGGGCGGGTTCGGCGTCGGCAAGACCACAATGGTCGGCGCGGTCAGCGAGACCCGCCCGCTGCGCACCGAGGAGGTGCTGACCGAGACCGGGATCGGCATCGACGACCTGTCCGGTATCGAGGAGAAGTCGACCACCACTGTGGCGATGGACTTCGGCCGCATCACCATCAGCGACGACCTGGTGCTCTACCTGTTCGGCACGCCCGGGCAGGACCGGTTCTGGTTCGTCTGGGACGAGCTGGCGCTCGGCGCGCTCGGCGCGGTGGTGCTCGCCGACACCCGCCGGCTGGCCGACTGCTTCCCGTCGATCGACTACTTCGAGGGGCGCGGTACGCCCTTCGTGGTGGCGGTGAACTGCTTCGAGGGCGCCAAGACGTTCCGTCTGGACGAGGTGCAGGCCGCGCTCGACCTGGACCCGGGTGTGCCGGTGGTGCTGTGCGACGCGCGCAAGCGGGAGTCGGCCAAGGAGGTGCTGATCACGCTGCTGGAGCACGCCATGAAGCTGCGGGAGGCGCGCCGCCGCGCCGCCGAGGACTGAGCGGTCACAACATCGACGGGGGAGTGGCGATGACCGAGGTGACGGTCCGGGCGATGAACCCGGACGAGTTCGACAGATGGCAGGACGAGCTGGCCGCCGGGTACGCGCGGGAGCACGTCACGGCCGGTAACTGGACGCCCGAGGAGGCGCTCGACCGGGCCCGGGAGGCCACCGCCGGCTTCCTGCCGCAGCGCATGGCCACGCCCGGCATGCTGTTCCTGGTCGGCGAGCTGGCCGACGGCTCACCGGTCGGCCGGCTGTGGATCGGCCTGACCCACCCGCGCGGTCTCGCCGACTGCGCGTTCCTCTACGACATCGAGGTGGCCGCCGGGCACCGGGGCCGGGGCCTCGGGCGGGCGCTGCTGGCGGCCGGGGAGCGGGCGGCCCGGGAGCACGGCGCCCAGGCGCTGGAGCTGAACGTCTTCGGCGCCAACGAGACGGCCCGCAAGCTGTACGAGACGTCCGGCTACCGGGTGGTCACCCAGCAGATGCGCAAGGATCTGTCCTAACGCCGGCCCTCACAGGCGGGTGGCGGTACGGACCAGTCCGGCCAGCGCCCGGGACCGGCTGTGAGGCGGCCAGGCGATCACGGTGGTCACCGTCGGCGCGTCCGGCACCGGCACGGCGGCCATGTCCGGCCACAGCAGCGACCGGCACGACTCCGGCAGCAGCACCGCGGTACGCCCGAGCGCGACCAGCTGGAGCAACTGGGAGTGGTCCCGCACCTCGGGGCCCGGCCCGTCCGGGTAGGTGCCGTCGCGCAGCGGCCAGCGCGGCAGCGGCAGGCCGGGCAGCGTCTCGACGTCGGCCATCCGCAGCTGCGCCCGCCCGGCCAGCGGATGCCCCGCCGGCAGGACCAGCACCTGCTGTTCCGTCACCAGTTCCTCGGTGTCCAGTCCGGTCGTCGAGTCGAACGGCAGGTGCAGCAGCGCCACGTCGGCCCGCCCGTCGCGCAGCAGCCGTTCCTGCTCACCGATGCCGGACAGCAGCACCTCCACCCGGACCGCGTCCGGCTCGGCGGCGTACGCGTCGAGCAGTTTCGGCAGCAGCTCGCTCGACGCACCCGCCTTCGTCGCCAGCACGAGTCCGGCACCGCCGTTCGCGGCCTCACCGGCGCGGCGGGTACGGCGGTCCGCGGCGTCCACGGCGTCCAGGGCCGCCCGGCCCTCACGGAGCAGCACCGACCCGGCCGAGGTGAGCGCGACGCGGCGGCTGTCCCGTTCCAGCAGCGTCACGCCGAGGCGCCGTTCGAGCTGGCGGATCGCCCGCGACAGCGGCGGCTGGGCGATGCCGAGGCGGCGCGCGGCGCGGCCGAAGTGCAGTTCCTCGGCGACCGCGACGAAGTAGCGAAGCTCCCGCGTCTCCATCCCGCCACCGTACCGCCGGATTGATACCCGTCGGGTATCGCCTGCTACCGAGGTGGTGTTGGAGGCCCGCCCGCCGCGCGGACAGGATCGACACCATGAGTGAACGGACGATCGCGCTGGTGACCGGCGCGAACAAGGGAATCGGGTACGAGATCGCGGCCGGCCTGGGCGCGCTCGGCTGGCGGGTGGGCGTCGGCGCCCGGGACGGGCAGCGGCTCGCCGAGGCGGTGGCGAAGCTGCGCGCGGGCGGCGTGGACGCGTTCGCCGTACCGCTGGACGTGACCGACGACGCGAGCGTGGCCGCCGCCGCCCGGCTGCTGGAGACGGAGGCCGGTGGCCTGGACGTGCTCGTCAACAACGCCGGCGTGACAGGTGGCACGCCGCAGCACCCCGGTGACGTGGACGTCGCGACCATCAGGGCCGCCGTCGAGGTGAACGTGATCGGGGTGGTCCGGGTGACCGAGGCGATGCTGCCGTTGCTGCGCCGCTCGGCCTCGCCCCGGATCGTCAACATGTCCAGCGGCGTCGGCTCGCTGACCAGGCAGAGCGCCTCCAGCGGCGAGGACCAGACCGGTCCGCTGTCGGTCGCGTACGCGCCGTCCAAGAGCATGCTCAACGCGGTGACGATTCAGTACGCGCGGGCGCTCGCCGGCACGGGCATCCTGGTCAACGCCGGCTGCCCCGGCTTCACCGCGACCGACCTGAACGGCTTCCGGGGCGTGCGGACCCCACAGCAGGGCGCGGCGGTCGCGATCCGGCTGGCGACGCTGCCCGACGACGGGCCGACCGGCGGCTACGTCGAGGACGCGGGCACGATCCCGTGGTGAGCGCCGCCCGTCAGCACCACATGACCGGGTTGCCGGTGGCCACCGACGCCGCGCACAGCCGGCGCAGCGGCTCCACGATGTAGGCGAAGTCCTCGCCCGACCGGCTCCGGGTCCGCACCGCGAGCCGTTCGGGTGGCGGCTCGCCGTGCTCGCCCACCGGCCGCATCGCCACTGTCGTCCGCGTCCCGCCGGCGGTGAACTCCACCCGGTCGCCGGGCAGCGGCCGCTGGCCGAACCGGACGGCCCGGAACAGCGTCACCGGCGGGTCGGCGCGGTCGAGGACGAAGAAGCCGTCCGGGTCGACGCCCGCCTGAAAGCCCGGGCCGAACATGAACAACCCGCGGTAGGCCTCGACGTACTGCATCACGACCGCGCCGGTCGCCTCGTCGATCAGCTCCACCTCGTCGGTGATCCGGTCGGTGCCTGCGATCACGTCCAGCTCGGCGAGCACGACCGCTGCCCGGTCGGCGGGCAGCGAGCCGCCGTTGGCGTCCGGCAGCGCGGCGGCGAGCGTCGGGAAACGGTGCTCGCCGGCCGCGCGCAACGCCTGCTGGAACAGGCGTACGCCGGCCCAGTTGGACACGCGCTCGCTGACCAGTTCCATGTGCCGGTGCGGGCAGGCGTCCCCGGTCATCCACGCGTAGAAGGTGTTGTCGGCGGCCCCGTCGTACTCGTCGGCCTGCACCAGCGCGAGCCACCCGTCCTCGTCGTAGCCGACCGGCCCGATCGGGCACGGCGTGGCGAGGCCGTCCTGCCAGCACCGGCAGTACACGAACGCGTCGAGTCCCACGCCGGCACGCTACCGGCGCCCGCCCCGGCGCCGCGCGCCGGTTTCGGCGGCTCAGGTGCCCGCGCACCGGCTCGCGACCGCTCGGGTGCCCGCGCGCCGATTCGCGGCGGCTCAGGTGACGGCGAGCAGCACGGCGTCGCCGCTCGCCGCCGCGTCGCGGTAGAAGTCGCGCAGCGCGGTGAAGTAGGGCAGCAGGTAGCCGTCGAACTCGTCGTCGCCGTCGTCCCAGATGTGCGGGTAGATCTCGGCCTCCGACATGGCCTCCGGGTCGAAGCGGGCCCGCAGTGTCGCGTCGTCCACCGCGTCGAGCCCGGCGGCCACGGTGCGGACCGCATCCGGCATGAGCAGCCGGGCCGGGCCCATGCCGAGATCCGGCCCGATCGGGTCGCCGCCGACGATCGCCGGCCCGGCGTCGCCCCGGATCTCGTACGTGGTGCCGGTCAGCAGGTAGTGCAGCCCGTGCCACGCCTTGTCGAGGTCGAGTTCGTCCGGACCGCCCTGGAACAGCGTGCCGACCGTGTCCGGATCGGCCAGCACCGTCGCCAGTTCCGCGCCGGACAGCCGGCGTGCGGTGAACACCATGCCCATGTGGTCGTCTCCCCGGGGGGGTCTGTGGAAATCGGCGGCAGCGTAACGCAGGCGTCCGACAGCCGTGTGATCATCGGCGTATGGCCACTGACACCCGGCACCTCAGCGTCCACATCGATCGTCCGGTGGCGGAGGTCTACGCCTTCGCCGCCGACCCGGCGAACCTGACCCGCTGGGCGCCGGGCCTCGGCGGTTCGGTCGTGTCCGTCGACGGCCACTGGTTCGTGGACACACCCGAAGGGCGGGCGCGGCTCACGTTCGCCCCTGCCAACGAGTACGGCGTGCTCGACCACGAGGTGCGGACGCCGTCGGGCGAGACGGTGTACGTGCCGTTGCGCGCCATCGCCGACGGCGACGCCACCGAGGTGGTGTTCAGCCTGCGGCGGATGCCAGGCATGAGCGACGCGGACTTCGACCGGGACACCGCGCTCGTGGAGGCGGACCTGGCCCGGCTCAAGGCCGTACTGGAGAGCGCCACCGGCTGACCGGAACGGGAATTGCGCTGCGGCGAATAACAGCTGTGGTGGCCGGTGAATGCAATTCGGTGAATCAGTCGCCGATGGCGTCCCGCATTCGTTCCCGCGTCCAGTATTCGGACGGGTCGGTGGCGCCGGGGCTCGGATTGTGCGTCGCGACCACCGGGCCGGGCGGCGCCGGTCGCCCCGCGTCGCCCTCGCGCGCCGCGAGGACCACGACGGCCGCGGCGACGGCGAGCGCCGCGACGGCGGCCGCGCCGAGCAGCACACGATGTGACATGTCGCCTCCTCCGGGCCGGGTGCCGGTCCGCCTGGTGCCGGCCCGCCTGGTGCGCCGGGTGGCACACCAGGCGGACCGTCGTTCACCAGGTGTCGTTCGCGTACGTGTTGTAGAGCGTCCCCACCACCGCGGCGGAGAAGTACGGCGAGCCGTTCGTGTTCGAGCCGCTCGAGTAGCTCATCACCCCGTGCACGTCACCACGCCTGGTGGTGTTGTCGTAGCTGTAGTACCACGGGCCGCCGCTCGAACCGCCGCCGAAGCCGCAGTTCATCTCGATCCGGTTGCTGCCCGCGTCCCGCGACGTGCCCGAGCAGACCCACTGGATCTCGCCGCTGTCCTTGTTGCTCGGGTAGCCGAAGATGTCGTAGTGGTACGCGCGCCCACCGCCGGTGAGCAGCCCGTTGGCGCCGACCGCGTCCACGATCGACCGGCTGCCGTAGACGAGCGCGACGGCCACGTCGTACTGCCGCTCACGGGTGCTGATCCAGCCGCTCGGCACCGCGAGCGTGGACCAGTCCCAGGTGCCGTACGGCTGCGCGCCGTTGCGGTACGACGGCACGAACATCCAGTTCGCGGTGTGCCAGTCCCGGCCCGGCCCGTCGTGCACGCAGTGCGCGGCGGTGAAGACCATGTTGCGCGCCGGACTGTTCACCACGCTCGCCGAGCAGTAGTGGCCGAGACCGTCGGTGGAACTGGTGTAGAAGATCTTCCCCACCGTGATCGACTCGTTCAGTTGGGTGCCGAAGCCGCTGCCGTCCTTCGGTGCCACCGCCTCCGCGAAGCGCCGCACCCGCTCCGCGGTGGGGCTCTGGGTGACCGGGCCGGCGGCCTTCTCCACCTCGTCGGCGGGAGTGGCCGCCGCCATGCGCTCGGCCGTCCAGTAGGCCCTGGCCTGCGAGGACGACCCCGCCTTGCGCTCGATCGACGTGACAGCAGCCGGAGCGGCCGTGCCTGCGGCGGTGCCGGTGCCGGCCAGTGCCGGAGTGCCGGCGAGGATCGCCGGCAGGATCAGGGCCGGCAGGGCCAGAAGTCTGATCGTCGTCTTCATGAAATCCTTCCCAGTGTTCGATTCCCGGATCGAAACTGGAGCGCCCCCGTTGTGCATCGCGATATCGGCAACGTATCGACGGGCTTCGGAGCGTGTCAACGAATCATGGACGTCGATTGTTTGCGGTGTCGGATGTGCGATCGGGGGCGAGGGATATCATCGAATTGCAATTTCGCGATGAGTGGGATGCCGGCTTCAGCGGTCGTTCGTTGCCGCCGGTCCGTGAGCGGCGCTCGGCCTCGGTAGCCTCGAAGCCGTGACGAAGGGACCGGGGCCACGATGACTGCTGATCCGCCGCCCGCCACCGGGCGACTGACCTTCGCCGAGATGACCGTCGACGACCTCGACGACATGGCCGCCCTTCTCGGCGACCCGGTCGTGATGCGCTACTACCCGCGACCGAAGATCCGGGCGGAGGCACTGGACTGGATCCGCTGGAACGAGGGCCTCTACTGCGGCCACGGCTTCGGACTGTGGGTGCTCAGGTCACGGGCGACAGGCGAGTTCGTCGGCGACTGCGGTCTCACTCCGCAGCCGGTGGACGGGGTGATGGAGGTCGAAGTCGGTTACCACCTGCGGACCGGGATGCAGGGCCGCGGATTCGCCACGGAGGCGGCGGCCGCGTGTCGCGACCACGCGCGCGACCGGCTGGGCGTCGACCGTCTCGTCGCGATCATCCACCCGGACAACACGCCCTCACAGCGGGTCGCGGAGCGGATCGGGCTGAGCTTCGAGCGTGCGACGACGTCCGAATCGGGGGATCCGGTGCATGTGTACGCCGCGCGCCTGGCCTGACCGGGCTCAGCGGCGGGCCGACGTCACGAACCGGGTCCACGCGGCCGGGGTGAAGGTGAGCACCGGCCCGGCCGGGTCCTTCGAGTCGCGGACGCCGACCACACCGGGCAGGTTGCCGGCGACCTCGACGCAGTTGCCGCCGTTGCCGCCGCTGCGGGTGCTCTTGCGCCACTGGGCGCCGCTCAGGTCCATGCCGCCGCCACTTCCCTCAGCAGTTCCAGGGTCCGCGCGCGGGGCAGCGCCTCGCCCCGGATGCGTTCCCACCGACGCTCCAGGGTAGCAATCTCCGAGGGCTGCTCGATGATCTGCGCGCGGGCCTGGCTGTCCACATGCGCCACCCGGTTGCCGTCGCGCAGCTCCGCGATGACGAACGGCCCGTCCAGCCCGGGATAGGTCGGCGTGTCGGCCGGCACCACGTGGAGCTGCACGTTCGGCAGCTCGGCGCAGGCGAGCAGGTGGGTCACCTGCGCGGCCATCAGCGCCCGGTCGCCGGCGGCGGCGCGGCGCAGTACCTGCTCGTCGAGCACCACGACGTACAGCGGTCCGCGCGGCCGGGTGAGGATGCCCTGCCGGTCCAGCCGGGCGGTGACCAGGTCGGTGACTTCGTCGGCGGTCAGCGGCTGGCCGATGAACGTGGCCCGGGCGTACGCCTCGGTCTGCAACAGACCCGGCACCCACGCCAGCTCGAACGTGCGTAGCGCGACCGCCTCGCGTTCGATGTCCACCCACGGGCGGAACCAGACGGGCTCGCGGCGGCGGACCGCGTCGGGCCAGAGCGCCTCGATCGGCTGGCCCAGCAGGTTCGCCACAGTCGCGCGGTGCCGGCTCTGCGGGATGTGCCCGGGGTTCGCCCACCGGGCCACCGTCTTCGGGTGCAGGCCGAGCCGCTCCGCCAGGCTCTCGGCGGTGTGGCCGGCGCCGGCCAGCGCGGTGACGAAGGCATGGTTCATGCCCATTCCTCCCCGGAGCAAAAGAACCGTCCGAAGGAGATTACACAACGCTGTGTGATTGTTCGGGCACCCTCGGCACGGTGGAGGCATGACCGAACCGACACCCACATCGGCGTACCCCCGGGTGGTGCTACCGCTGACCGGCCACCGCGCGTGCGGTCCGGCCTGGCGCTGCGACCGCTGCGGCGAGCCCTGGCCGTGCCCGACCCTGCGGGCCGCGCCCACCGACGCGGCCCGCCGCGCCACGATGATCCCCGAGTTCTCCCGGCTCACCCGGCAGGCCATCCGCGACCTGCGCGGCCGCCCCGACGGCCCGGATCCGATCGCGATCGTGCGGCGCTTCCTGTGGTTCCTGCCGCTCACCGACTCCGAGGCACGCGCCGTCGCGCTCCGCCTCCGCTGAGATGTAAGGAAGGGCCCCTTCTTAACAGACGTCTGTTAAGAAGGGGCCCTTCCTTACATGAAGAACTCAGCTGGCGATCATGCGGCGCAGCACGTACTGCAGGATGCCGCCGTGCCGGTAGTAGTCCGCCTCACCCGGGGTGTCGATGCGGACCACGGCGTCGAACTCCACGCCGGTGTCGGTGGTGACCTTCACCGTGCGCGGGGTGTCGCCGTCGTTCAGCGCGGTGACGCCGCTGATCGAGAACGTCTCCGTGCCGGTCAGGCCCAGCGACTCGGCGGTCTCGCCGCCCGGGAACTGCAGCGGCAGCACGCCCATGCCGATCAGGTTCGAGCGGTGGATCCGCTCGTACGACTCGGCGATGACCGCCTTCACGCCCAGCAGCATGGTGCCCTTGGCGGCCCAGTCACGCGACGAGCCCGAGCCGTACTCCTTGCCGGCCAGGATGACCAGCGGGACGCCCGCCTCCTGGTAGGCCATCGAGGCGTCGTAGATCGAGGTCTGCTCGCCGGTCAGGTGGTTGACCGTGAAGCCGCCCTCGACACCCGGGACGAGCTGGTTGCGCAGCCGGATGTTGGCGAACGTGCCCCGGATCATCACCTCGTGGTTGCCGCGGCGGGAGCCGTACGAGTTGAACTCGTGCCGGGCCACGCCGTGCTCGGCCAGGTACTTGCCGGCGGGGGAGTCCGCCTTGATCGAACCGGCCGGGGAGATGTGGTCGGTGGTCACCGAGTCGCCCAGCTTCGCCAGCACGCGCGCGTCGGCGATGTCCTGGACCGGGGCCGGCTCCTGCTGCATGCCCTCGAAGTACGGGGGCTTGCGCACGTACGTCGACTCGCCGTCCCAGGAGAACGTGTCACCGGTCGGGGTCGGCAGCGACTGCCAGCGCTCGTCACCGGCGAACACGTCGGCGTACGCGGCGCTGAAGCCGGTCGCGCCGATCGCGGAGGCGATGACGTCCTGGATCTCGGCGCTGTTCGGCCAGATCTCCCGCAGGAACACCGGGTTGCCCTGGGCGTCCTCGCCGATCGGCTCGTTCGCCAGGTCGATGTCCATGGTGCCGGCGAGCGCGTACGCGACCACCAGCGGCGGGGACGCCAGGTAGTTCATCTTGACGTCCGGGTTGATCCGGCCCTCGAAGTTGCGGTTGCCGGACAGCACCGACACGACTGCGAGGTCACCGTCGTTGACGGCGGCGGAGACCTCCTCCGGCAGCGGGCCGGAGTTGCCGATGCAGGTGGTGCAGCCGTAGCCGACCAGGTTGAAGCCGAGCTTCTCCAGGTACGGCGTGAGGCCGGCTCGGTCGTAGTAGTCCATGACGACCTTCGAACCCGGCGCCAGGGTGGTCTTCACCCACGGCTTGCGGGCCAGGCCCTTCTCCACCGCGTTTCGGGCCAGCAGCGCGGCGCCGATCATCACCTGCGGGTTCGAGGTGTTGGTGCAGGAGGTGATCGCGGCGATCACCACGGCGCCGTGGTCCAGCTCGTACTCGACGCCGTCGGCGCCGGTCACGCGTACCGGATTGCTCGCCCGGCCGCCCGCGCCCACGGCGGCGGTCTCCAGGTCGCGCGGCGCGTCCGCCGGGTCGTTCACGCCGTTGGCGGGGGAGTCGCTGGCCGGGAACGACTCGGCCGACGCCTCGTCGGCCGGGCCGTCGGCACCGAACGGCTTCTCCTGCTGCGGCACGCCCGGCTTGCGGCCCGGGTCGCCACCGGTCTCGTCGGCTGCCACGTAGTCGCTGAGCGCGGCGCGGAACAGCGTCTTGGCGCTGCCCAGCGGCACCCGGTCCTGCGGGCGCTTCGGGCCGGCCAGCGACGGCTCGATCGTGCTCAGGTCCAGCTCCAGGCGCTCGGAGTACTCCGGCTCGCGCTCCGGGTCGTGCCAGAGGCCCTGCTCCTTGGCGTACGCCTCGACCAGCGCCACCTGAGACGCGTCGCGGCCGGTCAGCTCCAGGTAGCGGACGGTCTCGGCGTCGATCGGGAAGATCGCCACGGTCGAGCCGTACTCCGGCGACATGTTGCCGATGGTGGCGCGGTTGGCGAGCGGCACCGCGCTCACGCCCGGGCCGTAGAACTCGACGAACTTGCCGACCACACCGTGCTTGCGCAGCATCTCGGTGATGGTCAGCACCAGGTCGGTGGCGGTGGTGCCGGCCGGCATCTCACCGGAGAGCTTGAAGCCGACGACCCGGGGGATCAGCATGCTGACCGGCTGGCCGAGCATCGCGGCCTCGGCCTCGATGCCGCCGACGCCCCAGCCCAGCACACCCAGGCCGTTGACCATGGTGGTGTGCGAGTCGGTGCCGACGACCGTGTCCGGGTACGCCTGGCCGTTACGCTCCATGATCGTACGGGCCAGGTACTCGATGTTGACCTGGTGCACGATGCCGGTGCCCGGCGGGACGACCTTGAACTCGTTGAACGCGGTCTGGCCCCAGCGCAGGAACTGGTAGCGCTCCTTGTTGCGCTCGTACTCCAGCTCGACGTTGCGCTCGAAGGCGTCCTCGCGGCCGAACAGGTCGGCGATGACCGAGTGGTCGATGACCAGCTCGGCCGGGGCCAGGGGGTTGACCTTGGTGGCGTCGCCGCCCAGGTCACGGACCGCCTCGCGCATGGTGGCCAGGTCGACCACGCAGGGCACGCCGGTGAAGTCCTGCATCAGCACCCGGGCCGGGGTGAACTGGATCTCCACGCTCGGGTCGGCGGTGGCGTCCCACGCGCCGAGCTGCTGGATGTGGTCGGCGGTGATGTTCGCGCCGTCCTCGGTCCGCAGCAGGTTCTCCAGCAGGATCTTCAAGCTGTAGGGCAGTCGCTCGTGGCCCTCCACCTTGTCGATCCTGAAAATCTCGTAGCTCGCGTCTCCGACGCGTAGCTGGGTCTTCGCACCGAAGGTGTCGAGGCTCGCCACGTCGTACTCCTTCACACCAGCGACCGTGAGTAGTCCTGAGCAGTTTGTCGCACCGGCCGGGGCGCTGCCGTGCTTAGGCAACACTTACCTGCGTCGGTCTCTACAAAACCGTACGTCCGTCTTGCTATTCGTGCAACCTCGTGCCACGCTGCGGGACGAGGAGGTGCCACCATGATCCATCACGTCCTGCTCGCCTGCCCCCGCGGCTCCGAGGACGCGTCCCGCTCCTTCTACGCGGGCCTGCTCGGCCTCACCGAGAAGCCCAAACCCCCGGCCCTCGCCGCCCGCGGTGGCTGCTGGTTCACCGGGTACGACGCCGAACTGCACCTGGGCGTCGAGGACGACTTCCGCCCGGCCCGCAAGGCGCACCCCGCGCTGCTGCGCACCGACCTGGACGAGCTGGCCGCCCGCCTCGACGCCGCCGGACACACAGTGACCTGGGGCGACGACGAGATTCCCGGCATGCGTCGGTTCCACACGTACGACCCGCACGGCAACCGGCTGGAGTTTCTGGCCCCCGCGGGCTGACCAGGCGCGGGTAGGGTCGGCGGGTGGTCGACGTACAGCACTGGCTCGCCGCGCTCCCACCGGCCCTGATCTGCCTGCTCGTGGGCGGGGTGATCGGCGTGGAGAGCATGGGCATCCCGCTGCCCGGCGAGATCGTGCTGGTCAGCGCCGCCCTGCTCGCCGCCACAGGCGCCGTCGGGCCCGAGTGGGTGGCCGCCGCCGCGGCGACAGGCGCCATCATCGGCGACTCCGTCGGGTACGCCGTCGGCCGCCGTGGTGGCCGCCCCCTGCTGGAACGGCTCGGCCGGCGCTTCCCGAAACACCTCGGCCCGGCACACCTGGCCCGCGCCGAGCTGAGCTTCGCCCGGCACGGCGTCTGGGCCGTGTTCTTCGGGCGGTTCGTCGCGCTGCTGCGCATCCTCGCCGGGCCGCTCGCCGGGGCGCTGCGCGTGCCGTACCGCCGGTTCCTGGTCGCGAACGCCGCAGGCGGGCTGGTGTGGGCGTTCGGCACCACCTACCTGCTGTTCTACCTCGGGCAGGCCGCCGAGCACTGGCTCAAGGACATCTCCTGGGCCGGGCTGGTGCTGGCGGTGCTGGCCGGCGTGGTCAGCACCGCGTGGCTGCGCCGCCGGGCCAAGCGCCTGCACGTGTCCGAGCCTTCCGACCAGCCCACCCCGGTCCCCGCAGCCGACCGCTGACCCCCGCCCCAGCGCCTTCCCTCGCCTCTGCCTCTGCCCCGGCGTGCCCTCGCCTCTGCGCCGCCGCCCTCGCCTGGTCCCGCTCTCGCCCGGCCCGGCACTCGCCCTTGCGCTGCCCGCCCTCGCCAGGCCCCGCCTCACCCTTGCGCTGCCCGCCCCTACCCGGTTGATCAAGGAGTTTGTGTCCTGCAGTGGCTCCCGCAGTGACACAAACTCCTTGATCACCGATGTGGGTGGGTGGGGCGGCGAGCAGTGCGGGGTCACGGTGGACCGGGTGGGCGCGATGCCCGGGTGGACCGGGGGCGTGATGTCCCGCAGCGGGAAGGCCCACGAGATCTTGGTAGGAAAAGGCCCTCAGAGGGGCCGTTTCCTACCAAGATCTCGGCCGGCCGCACCCGACCCGACCACTCCAGAGCGTCGATCATGAAGTTGGCGGCGACAAAACGGACAGGAAACGCCGTCAACTTCATGATCGACGGGGCGGGGCGCGTGCCGGTGGTCAGGGGGCGGTGAGCAGGGTGAGCAGGGTGTCGCGGGCGGCGCGAACTGCGTCGCGGGACTCCTCGGTGTGGTCCAGCGCGTCGAATCCGTGCTGCCCGTTCGGCACGTCCACCACGCACAACGGGATGCCGCGACGCTGCGCGACAGCCGTGAACGCCTCGATCGTGGGGGCGACCTCGGGCCGCTCCCGCCCGGCCCGGGTCAGCACGAGCGTCGGCCGTGCCGCGCCCTCCGTCTGCGCGGCTCCGACACCTGCGCCGGCGGGCAGGTCGAGGGCGTCGATCGGGCGGAAGCGCGGGTCCACCGGCGGCCATCCGGGCAGCGGCGCCAGCAGGGGATAGGTGGCGGCCACGCCCCGCAGCCAGGCGGGCGGGTCGCGGAGCCAGTCGCCGAGCAGCAGGCCGGCGCCGGAGAAGAACCACAGCCCGAGCCGGTCGGCGTCGACGCGCGGGTCGGCGCGGAGCATTTCGGCGGCGGCGGCGACCCGCGCGGCGACCGTGTACAGGTCGTCGGGGCTCGCGACGGTGAGCCGGGGGATCGCGGTCAGCACGCCTGCCTCGGCGAGCAGCGCGCCGTAGCCGCGGTAGAGCGGCCAGTCCCGCGCGTCGGGTGCTTCGGGCGGCCCCGGTACGCCGTGCACGACGACGACAGCGGGATGCCGGCCGTCGCCCACGGGCACGTGCAGGTCGACGTCGCCGTGCCGTTCCACGGCGGCGGGCGGGGGATCGAGGACGAACGGGCTCTCCCAGAAAACGGTTCCCATCATGGCGATGGTAGGAGAATCCGCCGCCCGCGACTGTCCGGTCAGGACGACGAGGACGCCTTGGCGTGCCGTTCGCGCAGCCGGTCCCGGATCTCCTCCGGGGTGTACGCCCGGCGCCGCCGCTCGGCCCGCGCCACGACCACTCCGGTCGCCGCGACGCCGGCGAGACCCGCGAGCCCGAGTACCTTCCACCACCGCATCCGTTGCCGCATCCGCATAGGGTAGTCCTCCATGAGCATCAGCCTGGACGAGGCCGTGGAGCTGACCCGCACCGGCGATCTGTGGGTGTTCCGCGGACGCAGCGTGCCCGACCGGGCCATCCAGCTCACCACGAACAGCCCGGTGAACCACGTGGGCATGGCCGTGGTGCTCGACGACATGCCGCCGCTGATGTGGCACGCCGAGCTGGGCCGTTCGCTGCCGGACATGTGGACCGGCACCCACCAGCGCGGCGTGCAGCTGCACGACCTCCGGGACGCGGTCTGCGTCTGGGGCAACCGGTACGGCCAGCGGGGCTGGCTGCGCCAGCTCGAACCGCCGGCCGACACGGCGATGGAGGAGGCGGTGCTGCGTACCGTGGCTCGTCTGGACGGGACACCGTTCCCGTCCACCGCGCAGCTCGCCTGGCGGTGGGCCCGGGGGCGGCTGCCGCACCCGCCCCGCCTGAGCCTCGGCGGCCTCCGGGGCAGGGCCGCCGACACCAGCAGGACCGCCGACACCAGCAGGACCGCCGACACGAGCAGGATCGGCGACACCAGCAGGGAGAACGCCGCAGCACTGGAGACGGCGTACTGCGCCGAGGTGGTCGCTGTTACCTACGAGGCGATGGGCCTGCTGCCCGCCGGGCGACGGCCCAACTGGTACGACCCGGGGCGGTTCTGGAGCGGCGACGACCTGGCCCTCAACGGCGGCGCGCACCTCGGTGCCGAGATCGAGGTGCAGATCCCGCCGCGCTGACCAGGTTTGCCGCCGGGGCGTGCCGGTAATGAGGAGCGTCGTGACGGCTTCCACCGACCTCGACACGCTCACCGACTTCTTCGACCGGTACGGCGTGGCGCTGACCACCGCCGACGTGCCGGCCATCGCCGGCTGCTACGCCCTGCCCGGGCTGGTGGTCGCCGACACCTACAGCTTCTCGTTCACCTCGCCCGCGGCGGTGGCGCTCAGCTTCGTCGGCGCCGCCCCGGACTACCAGGAGCGGGAACTCGTCGCCGCGAACGCGCAGATCGAGGACGTGCAGCAGATCTCGGCACTGCTCACCGAGGTTGCGGTGCGCTGGGAGTTCCTGGACAGCCAGGGCGGCGCGGTGCCCGGCGAGCGCTACCGCTATCTGCTGCGCACCACCGAGGACGGCCCGGTGATCTGCACCGTCATCCGTACCGCCTGATCGTGGTGGTGCGGCGGCCGGCCACGCGGGCCGGCCGCCGCACCGACCGGTGTCAGCGGTGGTGGGCGCCGGCCCAGCGGTCGGCCTCGGGGGCCGGGTGCAGGCCGGGCTCGTGCAGGCCCTCCTCGGTGACCTGGCCGATCCGGCGGTACGTGTCCGGCCGGCTGGTACGCAGGATCGCGCCCCAGATCAGGCCGACCACGCCCGCCGCCACCGGGATCGCCGGCAGCAGCCACTTCAGGTAGCTCGCCGTGTCGGGGGCGAGCAGCGCGTCGAAGTTGAACAGCAGCACCAGCAGCACGGCGGTGAGCAGGACCGTGCCGAGCGCCGGGGCGATCGCCCGCTGCCACGCGCTCTCCGGGCCGGGGCGGCCCCGGAAGAAGCCCACCACGGAGGCCGAGGTGAGCGTCATCAGCAGCACGACGCCGACGGCCGCGGCGCCGGACAGCCAGGTGAACAGGTCGATGACCGGGTCACGGCCGGTCATCGCGAACGCCAGGAACACCACCACTGCGAGGACGCTCTGCACGAGCGAGCCCGCGACCGGCGCGCCGCTGCGGCTGGAGGTGGCGCCGAGGAAGCCCGGCAGCACCCGCTCCCGGCCCAGGGCGAACAGGTAACGCGCCACGCCGTTGTGGAACGACAGCAGGGCGGCCAGCACGCTGGTGATGAACAGGACGTTGGCGATGTCCGCGACGACCGCGCCGGTGTACTGGTCGAGTGCGCCGAAGATGATGCCCGGCCCCGCCTCGGCACTGGCCGCCGGGGCGTTCTCCGGACCGGTGAGCACGGTCAGCGCCCAGGCGGAGAAGGCGTAGAACAGGCCGGTGAACGCGACCGCGATGTAGGTGGCCCGGGCGACCGTGCGCCGCGGGTCCTTGACCTCCTCGCTGTAGATGGCGCCGCTCTCGAAGCCGGTGAAGGAGGCGATGGTGAACGCGAGCACCGCGCCGAAGCCGGCGCCGAACAGGTGGCCGGGGCTGATGCCGGCGGTGGTGACGGTGCCGCCGTCGGGGTTGGCGAAGGCGACCAGGTCGAAGATCAGCACGGCCACGCACTCGAGGATGAGCAGCACGGCGAGGACCGTGGCGTTGAGGTCGATGCGCAGGACGCCGAGCGCGCCGATGAACACCCAGGCCAGCAGCGCCCAGACCCACCAGTCGAGACTGATGCCGGTCTTGGCGTCCATGAAGTCGCCCAGGATCGCGCCGAGCAGGCCGTAGAGACCGATCTGGATCGCGTTGTACGCCGCCAGCGCGACAGCCGAGCCGGCCACCCCGCCGGCCCGGCCGAGGCCGTTGGCGATGTACGCGTAGAACGCGCCGGCGTTGGCGACGTACCGGCTCATCGCGGCGTAGCCGGTGGCGAAGACGGCGAGCACGGCGGCGAGGAGCACGTATCCGAGCGCGGCGCCGATGTTGCCGCTGACCGCGTACATGGTGGTGACACCACCGCCGAGAACGGTCAGCGGGGCGGACGCGGCGACGGTGAAGAAGACGAGGTGGGCGGTGCCGAGACGACCGCGGCGCAGCCCACCGTCGGAGAAGAACGGATCGGAGGACAAGGCTTCTCCAGGGGAGGGGGTGAGGGGATTGAGGTGTCTACTTCGGAACAACCTGAAGCAGGGTATTGGTGATCACTGATCGTGACAACCCCGCTTCGATATCGATTGGGGTGCGCGTGATCGGCCGGAATTGAGCTGTGCGTGGTCATGCCGTACCGTCCCGTGTCGACGATCACGGCCACCGTTCGAGGATGGACCATGACCTACCCCGGGGCGCAGGCCACTTACCGGCTTGCGGATGCGCTGTTCCTTATCGGACACGACGAGTTCACCGGCAAGCCACATGTCGCCGTCGACCGGCTGGAGTGCGGGCTGGCTGGCGCCGCGCTCGCCGAGCTGATGTTCGAGGGCCGGATCGCCCTCGACGGAGGGGGGATCGCCGCTGTCGATCCGCGGTTGTGGCAGGAGCCGCTCACCGACCTGCTGATCACCGAGATCCTGCGCCGCGAGGGTGCGCATCCGGCCCGGCTGTGGATCCGCTACCTGCGGACCCAGCTCAACATCAACGAGCGCGTGGGCACCCGGCTGGTCACCGCCGGCGTGCTCCGGCGCGAGCAGGGCAAGCTGATCGGCCGGATGGTGCGCTGGCCGGCCATCGACCCGAACCAGGCGGCCTCACCGCGGGTGCGGCTGACCGCGATGCTGATGCACTCGTCCCCGGCCGAACTGGACCCGGGCACGCTGCTGCTGGCGACCCTCGCCGAGGCGGTCGGGCTGGCCACGCACATCTTCGACCCGCAGGTGGCCACGCGGATGCGCGACTGCCGCCGGTTCCTGCCGGCTCAGCTCGAAGGGCTGCTCGCCGCCGTCGTGGGCGCGCTCGACGTCACCACCACGACGGTACGGCGATGACGTCCCGCCCCGGGCCGAGCCGGGGCGGGACGGTACCGGTCAGGCCGGGTCGCGCCACATCGGGTAGAGGCTGGGGCCCTCCGGCAGGTCCAGCGTGAGCGGGCGGCGCCGGAATCCGAGCCGCTCGTAGAGCGCGGCGTTGCGCGGCGAACTGGCCTCCAGGTACGCCGCGGTGCCGGCCTGATCCAGCTCGGCCAGCTTGTTACGCAGCAGCGCCGAGCCGACGCCCTTGCCGTGATGGTCGGGGTGTACCGCGATGAAGGGCAGGTACCAGTGCGGCTCAGCCGGGTGCCGGGCGCTCATCATCTCGTCCAGCACGCCGAACCGCTTCATGGCCTCCGCGCCGATCGCGGCCTCCATCTCGTCGAACTCGTCGCCCTCGTCGGCGTCGTGTCCTTCGCCGGTGGGCAGCCAGAGCGTGGCGCCCAGGCCGTCGCCGGCGACGTGCACCTCACCGGTGCGCAGCGCCAGCGCGACGAACGGTCCGAAGAAGGCGGGATGGACCCGAGCGCGGTGGTCGTCGGCCGGGAAGACCCAGCCGCTCACCGGATCCCGCATGAACGCCTCGGCGAGGATCGCGGTCACGACGGCTGCGTCCGCCGTGGACGCCCGCCGGATGTTGCCCTGCCACTCACTCACTGGCCAACCGTCCTACCGGCTCGACGAGCCATTGTGGTCATTGATCGGCGTGCAAGGTATCAGGTGTCCACGCCGTGCGGCAGGCCCCGATCGGAGTGCTCGCCGCGACCCGGTCCGTGTGGCTACGCTGGCCCGGACCCCGACAGGAGGACCATGTCCCGCACGCGTCGTCCCGGCCCGCAGCCCGGGACCGCCATGACCTCGTCCCCCTGGATCCTCGTCGCCGCGGGCGTGGTCGTGATGGTGGTCCTGCTGGTGGTGGCGCTCGGTTCGGTGCGGGGCCGGCGTACGTTCCCGGCGGCCGGTCCGGCGGATCCGGTGATGTCGCTGCCGCACGTCCCGCTGACGCCCACGGCGGTCAGCGCCACCGGCCCGTCGCCGGTGGCCGCCACCGCTCCGGTGGTGCCGGGCCTGTCTCCCCGGTCCACGGTGCTGCCCGCCCGGCCGACGCCGGCCGCGCCGACCCCCAGCCCTCGGGGCGTGGCCCGGCCGGTGCTGCCCCCGCCGCCGCCTCCCGCGCCGCCGCCGTCCGCGGTGACCGGCCGGTACAGCGTGATGAGCGCCTTCGACGGCGGCTTCATCGGCGAGGTGCTGCTGGTCAACACCGCGCGTACGCCGCAGGGCTGGACGGTGCGCGCGGTGTTCCCCGGTGGCCGGCTGGTCACCGCCTGGGTCGAGGGCGCCGAGCAGGGCGTGTTCCGCTTCGACGACGGCGTGTTCACCTACCGCAGCGGGTTCGACCTGGCCCCCGGGCAGTCCGTGCCGGTGCGGTTCCACATCGAGCGGGCCGGCACCCGGCCGGTGAGCTGCACTGTCGACGGCACGCCCTGCACCGACCGTTAGATCCGGCGGCCCGGTCGGGGCCGGCGCGAGTGTCTCCTCTTGCAAGGTGACTGCTTTGTTGCGGCATGGTTTGCAAGGTATTGCAGAATGTTTCGGCAAGGGCTAGCGTGCGGGCGAATCAGCGACCAGAGAAAGGCCGTCGATGAAACCGCCGCCGATATCCCCCAAGGCGCTGCTCGCCCTGGTCACCTCCCTCGTACTCACTCTCGTCGGCGTGCCGGTGGCTCTCCACCAGCTCGGCGCCGACGCCACCGCCCCGGCCGCCACCCCCGACGTCCTGGCCGCCGGCAATGCTCTGCAGTGGAACCGCGAGCCCTCCCCCGACGCGCTCCTCAAGGCCGGCACCGGCACCGCCAAGGCCGAGCAGTTCTACTTCGTCCTGCCCGACCGGTTCGCCAACGGCGACAAGCGCAACGACACCGGCGGTCTGACCGGCGGCCGGCTCACCACCGGCCTCGACCCGGCCGACAAGGGCTTCTACCACGGTGGCGACCTCAAGGGCCTGATCGACCGGATGGACTACATCCAGGGGCTCGGCACCACCGCCATCTGGCTTGCGCCGATCTTCAAGAACCGGCCGGTGCAGGGCACCGGCGCGGATGTCTCGGCCGGCTACCACGGCTACTGGATCACCGACTTCACCCAGGTCGACCCGCACTTCGGCACCAACGCGGAGCTGAAGAAGCTGGTCGACCTGGCCCACCGGCGGGGCATCAAGGTCTACCTCGACATCATCGTCAACCACACCGCCGACGTCATCCGGTACGCCGAGGACAAGTACGGCTACGTGGACAAGAAGACCGCGCCGTACCGCGACGCGCAGGGGCGTCCCTTCGAGGACCGCAACTACGCCGACGGCACCCGGAAGTTCCCGGCGGTGAACTCGACGTCGTTCCCGTACACCCCGGTGTTCGCCACCCCGGCCGACGCGAAGGTCAAGGTACCGGCGTGGCTGAACGACCCGACCATGTACCACAACCGCGGTGACTCCACCTTCGCCGGGGAGAACAGCGAGTACGGCGACTTCTTCGGCCTCGACGACCTGTGGACCGAGCGTCCCGAGGTGGTCCGCGGCATGACCGACATCTACGCCCAGTGGATCGGCAAGGCCGGCGTGGACGGGTTCCGCCTCGACACGGTCAAGCACGCCAACCTCGACTTCTGGCCGCAGTTCGCCCGCGGCATCGACGCCGCCGCCGCGAAGGCCGGCAAGAAGGACTTCTTCATGTTCGGCGAGGTCTACAGCGCCGAGCAGGAGATCCAGTCCACCTACGTTCGGCAGGGCGGACTGCCCGCCACGCTCGACTTCTCGTTCCAGGAGGCGGCACGCGGGTACGCCGCCGCCGACGGCTCGGCCAAGTCGCTCGCCGACGTCTACGCCAAGGACGACCTGTACTCCGCGCGGGACACGAACGCCAACCGGCTCACCACGTTCCTGGGCAACCACGACATGGGCCGGATCGGCTCGTTCGTCGCCGCCGCCGGTGGTGACGACGCCGCCCAGCTGAACCGCAGCCGGCTCGCCCACCAGCTCATGTTCCTCACCCGCGGCCAGCCGGTCGTCTACTCCGGAGACGAGCAGGGCTTCACCGGACCGGGTGGCGACAAGGACGCCCGGCAGGACATGTTCGCCTCGCGGACCGCCGACTACCTCGACGACGACCTGATCGGCACCACCCGCACCCACGCCGCCGACCAGTACGACACCCGCCACCCGCTCTACCGGACCATCGCCGAGCTGGGCGAGCTGCGGACGGCGCACCCGGCGCTGCGCGACGGCGTGCAGGTGACCCGGTACGCGGCCGACGGGCCGGGCGTCTTCGCGTTCTCCCGCGTCCTGCCCGCCGACCGGATCGAGTACGTGGCGGCGGTGAACAACGCCGCGACGCCGCAGACTGTCACAGTGGACACCTGGTCGGCCGGCGCCCGCTTCACCGGCGTGTACGGCGGCGCCACCGGCGCGACCGCCGGCGCGGACGGCAAGCTGAGCGTCACCGTGCCGGCCATGTCGGCGCTGGTGCTCAAGGCCGACCGGGCGATCCCGCAGGCCGGGGCACCGACGATCACGATCACCGAGCCGGGCGACGACCCGGTGCCCGGCAAGGCCGCCGTCACCGCCCAGGTGACCGGCGACCCGCTCGCCACCGTCACGTTCGCCGCCCGGGTCGCGGGCGGCAAGTGGACGCTGCTGGGCACCGCGCACCGCGCGCCGTACACCGTGCACCACGACCTGACCGGCCTGCCCGGCGGCACCCGCGTGGAGTACAAGGCGGTGGTCCGCGACGGCAAGGGCCGCACCGCCACCGCCCGGGCCACCGGCACCGTCGGCACCCCCGCCCAGGGCGCGTCGCGGGACTGGGCGATCGTGCACTACCAGCGTCCGGCCGGCGGGTACGACGACTGGCGGCTCTACGCCTGGGGCGACATCGACCCGGCGTACGTGACGCAGTGGCCCGCCGGGCAGCCGTTCGCCGGTGAGGACTCGTACGGCCGGTTCGCCTGGGTCAAGCTCAAGCCCGGTGCGAAGACGGTCGGGTTCCTCGTGATCGACGGCGACGGCAACAAGGACGTCGCGAACGACCGCACCATCGACGTGACTGCGACCGGCGAGGTCTGGGTCAAGCAGGGCGACCCGGCCGTCTACCCGACGCGGCAGGCCGCCACCGGTGAGCCCGACCCGCCCGTCGCCCAGGACACCGCGCTGATCCACTGGCGCAAGGCCGACGGGAACTACGACGGCTGGGGCCTGCACCTGTGGGACGGCGCGGCCAACCCGACCGACTGGGCCGCCCCGCTCAAGCCGGAGAAGACCGACGCGTACGGCGCGGTGTTCCGGGTGCCCCTCGCCGCCGGGGCGACCGGGCTGAGCTACATCATCCACCGAGGCGACGAGAAGGATCAGCCCGAGGACCAGCGGCTCGACTTCGCCACCGCCGGGCGCGAGGTGTGGCTGCTCGCCGGCGTGAAGGGACGGCTGCTGCCGACCACCACGTCCGGCGCCGCGAAGGATCTCGACCTGACCAAGCAGAAGGCGCAGTGGATCGACAGGTCCACGGTGGCGTGGGCGACCGGGCCGACCGACGGCAGGCGGTACGCGCTGGCAGTCGCCCCGGCCGGTGGGATCGGCCTCGCCGACGGTGAGCTGACCGGCACGTACACCACCATCGCGCTGCGGGCGCAGCGCAACGGGCTGACCGAGGCGCAACGGCAGGCGTACCCCCATCTCTGGGCCTCGCGCGCCTTCTCGCTGGACCGCGCCGACCTGGCCCGGGTGCCGGCGGCGCTGCGCGGCCAGATCGTGGTGACCGAGCGGGACGCCGAGGGCGCGCTGCTCGCCGCCACCGGCGTGCAGATCCCCGGCGTGCTCGACGACGTCTACGCGGCGGCGACCGGCGCGAAGCTCGGGCCGACGTTCGCCGGCCGGGTGCCCACCCTGGCGGTGTGGGCTCCGACCGCGCGGACCGTGTCGCTGGAACTGTTCGACTCGCCCACGGCCCAGCCGGCCACCGTGGCGATGCGCCGCGACGACCGCACCGGCGTCTGGTCGGTACGCGGCACGAAGGCGTGGAACGGCCGCTACTACCGCTACCGGGTGCAGGCGTGGCAGCCGGCCACGCAGAAGATGGTCACCGCGTCGGTGACCGACCCGTACTCGGTGGCGCTCGCGCCGAACTCCACGCACAGCCAGATCGTCGACCTGACCGACCCGGCGCTCGCGCCGGCCGGCTGGGCGAACCTGCGCAAGCCGGCCGCGCCGCCGGCGTCCAAGGTCCAGATCTCCGAGCTGTCGGTACGGGACTTCTCCATCGCCGACACCACGGTCCCCGCCGACCGGCGGGGCACCTACCTGGCGTTCACCGACCCGAACAGCGCCGGCATGAAGCACCTGCGCAAGCTCGGCGACGCCGGGGTCAACCACCTGCACCTGCTGCCGGCCTTCGACTTCGCCACCATCCCGGAGAAGCGGGCCGACCAGGCCCGGCCGAACTGCGACCTGGCCGCGCTGCCGCCGGACTCCGACGAGCAGCAGAAGTGCGTCGCGGCGGTCGCCGGCACCGACGGCTACAACTGGGGGTACGACCCGCTGCACTACACGGTGCCCGAGGGTGGGTACGCCACCGACCCGAACGGCGCGAAGCGCACCACCGAGTTCCGCCAGATGGTCGCCGGAGTCAACAAGGCCGGGCTGCGGGTGGTCATGGACGTGGTCTACAACCACACCTCGGCCGCCGGCGCCGACCCGAAGTCGGTGCTCGACCAGGTGGTGCCGGGCTACTACCACCGGCTCCTTGAGGACGGGACGGTCGCCAACTCCACCTGCTGCGCCAACACCGCGCCGGAGCACGCCATGATGGGCAAGCTCGTGGTGGACTCGCTGGTGACCTGGGCCAAGGCGTACAAGGTCGACGGCTTCCGGTTCGACCTGATGGGCCACCACCCGAAGGCGAACATCCTCGCCGTACGGGCCGCGCTGGACAAGCTCACGCTCGCCCGCGACGGCGTGGACGGCCGCAAGATCCTGCTGTACGGCGAGGGCTGGAACTTCGGCGAGGTCGCCGACGACGCCCGGTTCACGCAGGCCACCCAGGCCAACATGGCCGGCACCGGCGTCGGCACGTTCAACGACCGGCTCCGCGACGCGGTGCGCGGCGGCGGCCCGTTCGACGCCAACCCGCGGGCGCAGGGCTTCGCCTCCGGCCTCTACACCGACCCCAACGGCGACGACGTCAACGGTTCGGCGGCCGAGCAGCGGGCCCGGCTGCTGCACCAGCACGACCTGATCAAGGTGGGGCTGACCGGGAACCTGCGCGGCTACCGGTTCACCGACTCCACCGGCAAGCGGGTCACCGGGGCGCAGGTCGACTACAACGGCGCCCCGGCCGGGTACACCGCCGCGCCGGGCGAGGCGGTCACCTACGTCGACGCGCACGACAACGAGATCCTGTACGACGCGCTGGCGTACAAGCTGCCGCAGGGGACCTCGGCGCAGGACCGGGCCCGGATGCAGGTGCTCGCGCTGGCGACCACCGCGCTCGGGCAGGGTGCCGGGTTCGTGACCACCGGCTCGGAGCGGCTGCGCTCGAAGTCGCTGGACCGCAACTCGTACAACTCCGGTGACTGGTTCAACCAGATCCGGTGGGACTGCGCCCAGGGCAACGGGTTCGGCGCCGGCCTGCCGCCGGAGGCCGACAACAAGGACAAGTGGTCGTACGCGAAGCCGCTGCTGGCCGATCCGTCGCTGGTGCCGGACTGCGCGGCGATCGACCTGGCCGACGCCCGGTACGCGGAGCTGCTGCGCGTCCGCCGGTCCTCGCCGGTGTTCGGGCTCGACACCGCCGCCCAGGTGCAGAAGCGGGTGGCGTTCCCGCTGTCCGGGACGAAGGAGACCCCGGGCGTGCTCACCATGACCCTCGACGCGCGAGGGCTGGACGGGAGGTGGAAGTCGGTGACAGTCGTCTTCAACGCCACGCCGGAGACGGCGAAGCAGACAGTCACCGGGCTGCGCGGGGCGAACGTGGCACTGCACCCGGTGCTGCGGAACTCGGCCGACCCGGCGCTGCGTACCGCGTCGTTCGACCGGGCCGCCGGCACGTTCACCGTGCCCGCGCGCAGCGTGGCGGTGTTCGTCCAGAGCTGACCGCACGGCCGACCGGCCCCCTGCCACGTTTCGTGGCAGGGGGCCGGTCGCGTACCCCGGGCCGTCAGGTCAGTTGAAGCAGTCCTCGACGGTGTTGGCGCAGTTGGTGGGGTCGTTGTTGCTGATGAGGGACTTGTCGTCGAGCTTGACGCGTCCTTCGTTGTTGAGGACGCCGCCGGCGACCCGGTGGAGCTTGCTGGAGTCGGTGGCGGTGTTCTTGGTGACGTGGGTCTTGGTCAGGGTGATCTTCGCCTTGTTGTTGAAGATGCCGCCGCCGTTGAGGGCGGTGTTGCCCTTGATGTCGGTGTCGCGGATGGTGAGGGTGGCGTTGTCGTCCTTGTCGTGGTCGCGGACGATGAAGCCGTCCTCGATCTTGACGAGCCACTCACCGTTGAAGATGCCGCCGCCGAAGCGGTTGGCGGTGTTGTCGACGATCTTGCTGTCGGCGATCGTGGCGCTGGCGTGCTCCTTGTTGTCCGGGTAGCCCCAGTGCTTGCCACCGGTGACCACCACACCGCCACCGTCGCCGTCGGCGTGGTTCTTGGCGACGTGGACCTTCTCCAGGAGCAGGTCGGTGTTCTCGGCGTACACGCCGCCACCGTTCTCGCAGGCGGTGTTGCCCGTGATCGCGGTGAAGGAGACCGTGACGGTGCCGCCGCTGCTGAACAGACCGCCGCCGTTCTTGCCGGCGCGGTTGTCCGACAGGGTGGACTTGACGCCGTCCTTGCCGTGGTCGGAGCCGAAGATCTCGACGATGCCGGCCTCGTGGTGCTTGCCCTTCGGGTCGTAGCCCTTCGGCGCGGCGGAGGCCGCCGGGCCGTGCCCACCGGACAGGCCGCTGCCGTTGGCGATGCCGCCGCCGTTGCCGCCTGCGGTGTTGTCGTCGACGTGGGTCTCCTCGACCTTGAGGATGCCCTCGTTGTAGACGCCGCCGCCGTCGCCCTGGGCGTGGTTGCCGACGACCTTGCTCTCCTTGAGCCAGGTGCGGCCGTAGTTGGCGATGGCGCCGCCGTCGCCCTCGGCGTTGTTGTCGACGAGCTTGACGTTGTCCAGGTAGGCGCTGCCGCCACGCTCGACGAGCAGCGCGCCGCCGTCGCCCTCGACCCGCTTGTCGTCGTCCTTGCCGCCGTTCATGCCGTCCGCGACGGGCGTGACAGCGGCGGCCGTGGTCGCCGCGGCCGGAGCCGCGACAGCCGGGGCCGCGACAGCCGGGGCCGCTACCGCCGGAGCGGCGGCCGGCGGCTGGCCGCCGCCGGGGTACTTGAACTCGTTGGCGTTGCCGCCCTTGACGGTGAGGTCCTTGAGGGTGAGGTCGCCGCCGTCGACGACGCGGAAGATGCGGAAGGTGTCTTCGGCGTCGCGCTTGATGGTGGAGTTGTTGCCCTTGATGGTGACGTCCTGCTTGATCTCGGGCAGGGCGGAGCCGAACTTGCGGTCCTTGACGCCGAGTTCGTAGGTGCAGTTCTCGGCGAGCTTGATGGTGCCGCCGTGGTCGCGGTTGGCCAGTTCGAGGGCGTCGATCAGGGCGTCGTCCTTGCAGGGGACCTCGCGGGTCTTGCCGTGGTCGTCCTTGCCGTCCTTGCCCCACTCGCCCTTGTCCGGGCCCCACTCGCCACGGTCGCGGCCTTCCTTGCCGCGGTCCTTGCCGTCCTTGCCGTACCCGTCCTTGTCGTACCCGTCCTTGTCGTACTCGCCCTCGGCGCCCTTGTCGCCGTAGTCGCCGTCGCTGAGCTGCTGCGTGGTCGACCACTTGACGTCGGCGAGCCGGTGCGGGCCGGTGGCCCCGGTGGTCGCGTAGGCCACGCCGGCGAGGCTGACCGCTCCGGTCAGGCCCACAACGCCGGTGGCGAGCCACATCCGGCGACGCCGGAGCGGGGAGATGGTCTTGCTGGTGGCGTCATCGTTATTGCGAAGGTAGTTGGACATCGGAGCTCTCTGCCCTCTCCTTGTACCTGACAAGGTCGCTTCGCCCTGGCGAGGCGGCCTTCGCTACAAATCGGTTGTAGCTGCTGAAGATGACCGTATGAGAACCTTCTTCGCCTCGTGGTCATACACGAAAAAAACCCGCATAAGGGTGCGGGTGGGATGGGCGGGCGCAGTGCGGCCCGGATGCCCCGGCGGGGGACACCACGGCCAGCCGGGCTGCCCGGGGTGGGAGCCCTCCTCGCGACACGGCGCGAGGAGGGCTTCCCGGTTATGTGGTGGTTCCGTTAGTTGAAGCAGTCCTCGACGGTGTTGGCGCAGTTGGTGGGGTCGTTGTTGCTGATGAGGGACTTGTCGTCGAGCTTGACGCGTCCTTCGTTGTTGAGGACGCCGCCGGCGACCCGGTGGAGCTTGCTGGAGTCGGTGGCGGTGTTCTTGGTGACGTGGGTCTTGGTCAGGGTGATCTTCGCCTTGTTGTTGAAGATGCCGCCGCCGTTGAGGGCGGTGTTGCCCTTGATGTCGGTGTCGCGGATGGTGAGGGTGGCGTTGTCGTCCTTGTCGTGGTCGCGGACGATGAAGCCGTCCTCGATCTTGACGAGCCACTCACCGTTGAAGATGCCGCCACCGAACCGGCCGGCCGTGTTGTCCACGACGGCGCTGTCGGCGATCGTGGCGCTCCCCGCGAGGCCGTCCTTCTCGGCGCCGTTACCGGCCCAGTCCCGACCACCGGTCGTCACCACGCCGCCGCCGTCGCCGTCGGCGTGGTTGCCCGCCACGTGGACCTTCTCCAGGAGCAGGTCGGTGTTCTCGGCGTACACGCCGCCACCGTTCTCGCAGGCGACGTTGCCGCCGATCGCGGTGAACGAGACGGTGACCCAGCCGCCGCTGCTGAACAGACCGCCACCGTTGTGGCCGGCCCGGTTGTGGCTCAGCGTGCTCAGCGAGGCGTCCTTGCCCTCGTGCGCCCCGATGATCTCGACGGTGCCCGCGTGGTGCTTGCCGTGCTCGCCCTTGTCGCCCTTGCCGGGCTTCGCGGCCGAGGCCAGGTCGACCGGCCCGTCGTGGTGCTCACCGCCGCCGTTGGCGATGCCGCCGCCGTTGCCGCCTGCGGTGTTGTCGTCGACGTGGGTCTCCTCGACCTTGAGGATGCCCTCGTTGTAGACGCCGCCGCCGTCGCCCTGGGCGTGGTTGCCGACGACCTTGCTCTCCTTGAGCCAGGTGCGGCCGTAGTTGGCGATGGCGCCGCCGTCGCCCTCGGCGTTGTTGTCGACGAGCTTCACGTTCGACAGGTGCGCGCTGCCGCCACGCTCCACCAGGAGCGCGCCGCCGTCACCCTCGAACCGCTTGTCGTCGTCCTTGCCGTCCGGGACGAGCGCCGTCGGCGCGGGGCCACCGCCGCCGGGGTACTTGAACTCGTTGGCGTTGCCGCCCTTGACGGTGAGGTCCTTGAGGGTGAGGTCGCCGCCGTCGACGACGCGGAAGATGCGGAAGGTGTCTTCGGCGTCGCGCTTGATGGTGGAGTTGTTGCCCTTGATGGTGACGTCCTGCTTGATCTCGGGCAGGGCGGAGCCGAACTTGCGGTCCTTGACGCCGAGTTCGTAGGTGCAGTTCTCGGCGAGCTTGATGGTGCCGCCGTGGTCGCGGTTGGCCAGTTCGAGGGCGTCGATCAGGGCGTCGTCCTTGCAGGGGACCTCGCGGGTCTTGCCGTGGTCGTCCTTGCCGTCCTTGCCCCACTCGCCCTTGTCCGGGCCCCACTCGCCACGGTCGCGGCCGCCCTTGCCGTACCCGTCCTCGCCCTTCTCGCCGCCCTTCCCGCCCTCGGCGCGGGAGTCGTCAGCGGCGTTCTGCGGCGCGGCGGCGTGGTTCTCCGCCACCGGTTCGGTGCCGGACTTGTCGTCGCGGGCGGCGAGACCGCCGAGTGCCGCCAGCCCGACGACGCCGGTCAGCCCGGCCACGCCGGTGGCGACCCAGAGCGCCCGCCGCTTGCTCGTCCGCGGCGGGGGCGCCATCGGCGCGCCGCCGTCGGGTGTCGTTACGTCGTTCGACATGAGAGCCCTTTCGGTTCTTCCCAAACGGGTCGCACCGCCCCAGGCCGGGCGACCAGCTACAAACCGGTTGTAGCCTCTGATCAGCACCGTATGAGAAGGTTCCTCGCGAGGAAGACGTATCCGAAAAAAGCCCGCATTCCTCCCACGAACGGCGGTCGGTGACCAACCACGTGAGCGGTACGGGAACGGCCCGGAACGGCGGCGGGCCCCGCCACCTGCCGGAAAGGCGCGGTGGTGGGGCCCGAGGGAGTTCGCGGCCGCGGGGGATCAGCCAGGCAGGCGGGGGCCCGCCTCACGCTGCTCGGCCAGCCAGGTCTCCACCTCGGCGGAGGCGCGCGGCAGCCCGGCCGACATGTTCACCGGGCCGTCGGCGGTGACCAGGATGTCGTCCTCGATCCGCACGCCGACGCCCCGCAACTCCTCCGGGACCAGCTCGTCCTCCGGCTGGAAGTAGAGCCCCGGCTCGACGGTGAGCACGTACCCCTCGCCGAGCGGCCCCTCGCGGTAGGTCTCCTTGCGGGCGTTGGCGCAGTCGTGCACGTCGATGCCGAGCATGTGACTGGTGCCGTGCAGCGTCCACCGCCGGTAGACCGTGGAGGCCGGGTCCATCGCCTCGTCCACGCTGACCGGCAGCAGCCCGAGATCCTTCAACGCCTCGGCCAGCACCCGCATGGAGGCGAGGTGCACGTCCCGGAACGCCACGCCGGGCCGGCACATCTCGATGCCGGCCTGCTGCGCGGCGTACACCGCGTCGTAGACCTGACGCTGCAACGGCGTGAACCGGCCGTCGACCGGGAGCACCCGGGTCACGTCGGCGGTGTAGAGGTTGCGGTTCTCCACGCCCATGTCCATCAGCAGCAGCTCACCCGGACGGGTGGCGCCGTGGTTGTGCACCCAGTGCAGGATCGTGGCGTGCTCGCCGGCCCCGACGATCGAGCCGTAGCCGACGTCGTTGCCGTCGTGCCGGGCACGCAGCGCGAAGACGCCCTCCAGCAGCCGCTCGGAGACCCGGCGGTCGGCGGGCAGTGCCCGTGCCACGTCCTCGAAGCCGCGCACCGTCGCGTCGCACGCCTCCTGGAGCTGCGCGATCTCCCACTCGTCCTTGACCAGCTTCAGCTCAGCGATCGCGATCGCCAGCTCCCGGTCGCGGCCGGGCTGCCCCTCGGCGCGCGCGCCGTCGTACTGACGCACCGCCGCGTCCACCCGGGCGTCGAAACCGCGGAGCACACGGGTACGCCCCGGCGCCAGCTCGGCCAGCGCGGCGTCCAGCTCGCTCAGGTCGGCCGTCGGCAGCCCCAGCTCGGTCGACTTCTCCCGCAGCGTCGGCCGGCGGCCCACCCACAGCTCGCCGTGGCGGCTGCGGAAGAACTCATCGGTCGCCCGGGACGACCGGGGCCGCATGAACAGCGTGGCCTCGCCGCCCGGCCGCAGCACGAGGACACTGTCCGGCTCCAGGTCGCCGGTCAGGTACGCGAAGTCGCTGCCCGGCCGGAACCGGTGGTCGGTGTCGTTGGCGCGTACCTTCTCGTTGCCGGTGGGGATGACCAGCGTCTCGCCCGGGAAGGCCTCGGCCAGCGCGGCCCGGCGCTTGGCGTGGTTGGGCACCTCGGCGCGCGGTGTGACCGGCAGTTCGGTGTCCCGCCAGCCCTGCCGCATGAACGACAGGAACGCCTCCGGGAAATCCGGGTCGTGCGACTCCGTGCCGTCCGCCGCCTTGCCCTGCCCGGTCCGCTCCTCGGCCATGATCCGCCCCTCCCTGAGCCTCGTCGCTGGTCCCGACGGTACCGCGCGCACGACAGCGGGAGGTGCCTGCGGTGCCGCGACGGTGGCTTCCGGCGCGTGGAAAGATGGCGGCCATGTGCGGACTCCTGGCCTTCTTCAGCGCGCGCGGCGACGCCGCCGCCCACCGCGACAACATCGCCGGCGCACTGGAGTGCCTGCACCACCGCGGCCCGGACGAGACAGGGGTCGAGGTGGTCGGCGACGCCTCCGGCCGGTACGCGGACGGCGTGTTCGCGCACAAGCGCCTGGCGATCATCGACGTGGCGCTGAGCCACGAGCCCCTGCCGTACGCGGGCGGGCGGTACCTGCTCACCTTCAACGGCGAGATCTACAACTACATCGAGCTGCGCGAGGAGCTGATCCGCGACTACGGCGCCCAGTTCGCCACCAACGGCGACGGCGAGGTGATCGTCGCCGGCTACCACTACTGGGGTGAGCAGGTGCTCACCAAGCTGCGCGGCATGTTCGCGTTCGTGATCTGGGACCGGCAGGAGCGGCGGGCCTTCGGCGCGCGGGACTACTTCGGCATCAAGCCGCTGCACTACCTGGAGACACAGGACGGCCTCTACCTCGCCTCGGAGAAGAAGGCGCTGCTGCCGTTCGCGCACTCGGCGTACCAGGGCGACGCTGGTATCGACACCGCGAACCTGAGCCACTACCTGACGCTGCAGTACGTGCCCGAGCCGGGCACCCTGCACAAGGGGATCAGCCGGATCGGCTCGGGGGAGTACCTGACCTGGACCCCTGGTGGCCGGATCGAGGTGCGCCGCTGGTACCGCCCGGTGTTCCGGCCGGCCCCGGTCTCCGACGAGCAGCGGCTCTACCACGACATCCGGGAGACGCTGCGCGAGAGCGTACGGATGCACATGCGCTCGGACGTGCCGGTCGGCTCGTTCCTGTCCAGCGGCATCGACTCCACAGCCGTGGTGGCGCTGGCCCGCGAGTTCAACCCGAACATCCTCACCTTCACGGTCGGCTACGACGTGCCCGGCTACTCCGAGATCGACGTGGCCCAGGACTCGGCCCGGCACCTCGACGTGACCACGATCCCGACCAAGATCGGGCCGCAGGACATGATCGACGCGCTGCCGAAGATCGTCTGGCACCTGGACGACCCGGTCGCCGACCCGGCCCTGGTGCCGCTCTACTTCGTGGCGAAGAAGGCCGCCGAGCACGTCACAGTGGTGCTCTCCGGTGAGGGCGCGGACGAGTTCTTCGGCGGCTACACGATCTACCGGGAGCCGTTGTCGCTCAACGCGGTCAACAGCCTGCCCGACGGCGTGCAGAAGGGCCTGCGCGCGGTGTCCAAGGCGATCCCGCAGGGCGTCAAGGGCAAGAGCTTCCTGGAGCGCGGCACCACCCCGATCGAGGAGCGCTACTACGGCAACGCCCGGATGTTCACCGAGGAGGAGAAGCAGCACCTGCTGCGCCGCTACGACCCCTCGGTGCGCTACACCGACGTGACCGCGCCGATCTACGCCGAGTGCACCGAGCTGGACGACGTCACCAAGATGCAGTACGTCGACCTCTACACCTGGCTGCGCGGCGACATCCTGGTCAAGGCCGACCGGATCTCGATGGCGCACTCGCTGGAGGTGCGGGTGCCGTTCCTGGACCGGGAGGTGTTCAACGTCGCCGCCGGCATCCCGGTCGACCTGAAGCTGCCGCCCCGCTCCGAGGCCACCAAGTACGCGATGCGCCAGGCGCTCCAGGGCGTCGTGCCGCCGGCCATCGTCAACCGCAAGAAGCTGGGCTTCCCGACCCCGACCCGGGTCTGGCTGCGCGGCGAGATGTACGAGTGGGCGCGGCACGTGCTGGCCACCTCGGGCGCGGGCGACCTGATCGACCTGTCGTACGCGATGCGCCTGCTCGACGAGCACAAGCGGGAGGAGGCCGACCACTCCCGCAAGGTGTGGACCGTGCTGATCTTCTGCATCTGGCACGCCATCTTCGTGGCCAAGACGCTCGACCCGGGCATCCAGCGCAACCAGTCCGCGCTGCTCACCAAGCCGGTCGTCGGCAGCATGGTCCGCTGACCCGCCAGACGTGACAGGGCCCCCGGGGTACGCCCCCGGGGGCCCTTCTCACTGCGGGATCACCTGCCGGTGCAGGTGACCGTCGGCAGGGAGTTGGTGCCGGAGAAGTTCGCGGTGAAGCCGAACGTCGTGGTGCCCTCCGGCGGGACGCTGCCGTTGTAGGCGGCGTTGGAGACGCTCACCGACGCCCCGCTGCCGCTCAACGTGCCGTTCCACACCTGGTTGATGGTCTGACCGCTGGGCCAGGTCCAGTTGGCCGTCCACCCGGAGTACGTCCGGGTGCTGTGGTTCATGATCATCACTTCGCCCTGGAAGCCGCCGTTCCAGGCGCTGACCACCTTGTACACCGCCATGCAGGTGCCGGACGGCATGGTCGGGCTCGTCGTCGGCGCGGGCGTGGTCGGGGCCGGGGTGGTCGGCGCGGGCGTCGTCGGGGCGGGCGTGGTCGGCGCCGGGGTGGTCGGGCCGGGGCTGCCGCCCGAACCGATCCCGGTCACCTCGCCGTTGCCCCCGTCGAACGTCACGTCGGAGCAGCCGAAGAAGTTCTCCTGGCTGTCCGAGCGGACCCAGCGCGAGTAGATGATGTGCCGGCCGCTCTTGTTCGACGGCAGGTTACCGGTGAAGTAGTAGTGACCGTCGTTGGTGCCGACCGCGCCGCGCTGCGGCGGGTTGGTCACCTGCAGGAACGGCTGCTCCTCCAGGTCGCTCCAGGCCAGCGGCCGGTTCGGGCTCCAGCTGTCCTTGGTCACGTAGAAGTAGAACGTGCCCGGGTGGTGGGCCCAGTTGCTGTACCGGAACTCCATCGACCGGCCCGCCGTCAGGTGGGTGATCGGCCAGTCGTTGCGCGCCGCGTCGTACCCGCTGAAGCCGGGGTTGCCGCCGCTGCACAGCTTGCCGTCGGGGATGAACCCGACGGTCCGCCCGCCGGCGTCGGAGCGCAGCACGCTGAACCAGTTGTACAGCGAGTTCGCCCCGCTCGTGGCCACCGCCGACGAGCAGGCGGGGTTGTTCGGCCGGATCTCACCGGTTCCGGTGAGGCCGTCCTTCCAGCACAGGTAGGTGCGGGCGCCCGGCGTCATGGCCGCGCCGTGTGCGGCCGCCGGTCCGGAGTTGGTGGCCAGGGCGAACGCGCCCAGGGCCAGGGTGGCGGCCGCGGTGAGCAACGCGGCCGTACGGGATCGGTGCACGGGGATCTCCTGACTCGCGGAGCGTGGCCCGGTTCGGCCCGCCCCGCTGCGACGAGCGGATGCGACGATCGCGGTGCCCGCGCCCGGTCGGCGTGCGGCCGGGGCCGTCGGCGGGCGCGCACCGCCTGCGGTCCGTTGCCACGGACCGTGGATGCCCTCGCGTCGGCTCGACCCGGCGGCCGGTGACGCGGCAGCCCCCCGCGTCGTTACCCGGCATCGCCATCCCACCACGTCCGGACGCCGCCCGCAATAGGTGCTGCTCGATGTCCGGGTCGCGGCGCGCCGCGACCCCGCCATGCGCCAGGATCGGGGGAGGACGACGAGGGGAGCCAGGATGGGGTACGCGGTGGTGCTCGGCGAGGCGCTGGTGGACCTGCTCGACGCCGAGCACGACGGAGAACCCGTCTACCGGCAGGCGATCGGCGGCGGCCCGCTCAACGTGGCGGTGGCGATCGCCCGGCTCGGCGGAGACGCGCGGTTCGTCGGGTCGCTCGGCGACGACGCGCTGGCCGGACGGATCCGCGCGTTCCTCACCGACGCGGGTGTGGACGTGAGCGGGACTGTCACGGTGCCGGCGCCCACAGCGCTCGCCGTGGCGACGTTCGCCGGCGCGGAGCCGGACTTCCGCTTCTACGGCGAACCCCGCTCGTACGCGCTGCTCGGCCCGGACGACCTGGACGTGGCGCTGGTCGAGGGCGCGGACGTGCTCTACTGCGGCTCGATCGTGCTTCTCGACCCGCCGGTGCTGGCCGCCGCCCGGCGCGCCTGGTCGATAGCGGGCGCGCTGCGGGTGTTCGACCCGAACGTGCGGCCCCGCCTGCTCACCACGCCGGGCGCGCTGGACGGGCTGCGGGCGGTGGTCGCCGAGTTCGCCGCCGCCGCGCACCTGGTGAAGCTCAGCAGCGCCGACGCGCGGCTGCTCTACCCGGACGAGCCGGTCGAGGGCGTCGCCGCGTACCTGCGGGAACTGGGCGCGAGCACCGTCGTGGTCACGCTCGGCGCGGACGGCGCCCTGGTCGCCGCCGGCGACGACGTGGTACGCGTGCCCGCGCCGAAGGTGGACGCGGTGGACGCCACCGGCGCGGGCGACTCGGTGATGGGCGCGCTGGTGGCCGACCTGCTGGTCGCCGGTGAGCCGGCCGACCCGGCCGGGTGGCGGGAGCGGGTCGCGTTCGCGCTGCGGGTGGCGGCGGTGGTGTGCGAGTCACCGGGCGGCGCCACCGCCATGCCCACCCGCACCGCGGTCGAAGCCCGCTTCGCGTGAAAGGAAGGGCCCCTTCTTAACGCCTCCGGTAGAGGAGGGGCCCCTTCTTAACACCCGCCCCCACGCGCGGAGGCCGGCGTCACGCGCGGAGGGCGAGCTCAGGCGCGCGGACGGGTCATCGTCAGGACGGCGGTCAGGGACAGGAACGCGGCGCCGGCCAGGACCACAGCCATCGGCAGCGCGCTGCCCTCGCCGCCGAGCCCGACCAGCGGCGCGGCGAGCGCGCCGACCACCGACTGGATGCCGCCCATCAGCGCCGCAGCGGTGCCCGCGTGCCGGGCGTGCGCGTCCAGCGCCAGCGCGGTGCTGTTCGGCATCACCATGCCGAGCGAGCCGACGAAGGCGAACAGCGCCACCGCCGTCACGGCCAGGCTGCCGGCCAGCGCGCCGCTCAGCACGCCGAGCGCGGTGACCAGGCCGACCACGAGCGTGGTGACCAGCAGCCGGCGCGGCGTGAACCGGTCGAGCAGCCGGGCGTTGGCCTGCCCGACCGCGACCAGGGCGAGCGCGTTGACGCCGAAGATCACGCTGAACACGGCCGCGGAGACGCCGAAGACGTCCTGGAACACGAACGACGACCCGGAGATGTACGCGAACAGCCCGGCGAACGCGAAGCCCTGCGTCAGCGCGTACCCGAGATAGACCCGGTCGGCGAGCAGCGACCGCATGGTCCGGACGGTGGCCCCCAGGCCACCGGTGCTGCGGCGCTCGGCCGGCAGCGTCTCCGGCAGGCGCAGCGCGACGGCCACGGCGAGCACCGCCCCGATGACGGCGAGCGCCACGAAGACCGCCCGCCACGAGCCGAACCGCAGCACCAGGCTGCCCACGCCCGGCGCCGCCACCGGTGCCACGCCGAAGACCAGGGTGAGCCGGGAGAAGTACTTCGCGGCGTCCCGTCCCGAGTAGAGGTCGCGGACCACCGCGCGGGCGACCACCACGCCCATGCCGCCGGCGACGCCCTGGGCGAACCGCGCGGCGGCCAGCAGCGGGGCGTTCGGCGCCGCGGCGCACGCCAGCGCCAGCACGGTGTACGCGACCACGCCGACCAGCACCGGGCGGCGGCGCCCCCAGCGGTCACTGAGCGGACCGGTGACGAGCTGGCCCAGGGCGAGGCCGATCAGGCAGGTGGTCAGCGAGAGCTGGATGCCGGCCTGGTCGGCGCCGAGGTCGCGGGTCATGGCCGGGAACGCCGGCAGGTACATGTCCAGCGACAGCGGACCGATCGCGGTGAGCGTGCCGAGCAGCACCAGCAGCGTCACGCCGCCGGTGGACGCGGTGGTGCGGTCGGCGGCCGGGCGCGCGGCGGTCGGCGCGGCGTTGCTCACGAGTGGGTACCCCCTGGATCCGGTGCGTCCGGGTACCTTACATCTGTAGTCAGAACTATTGCGATGTGAGGCGGGTGACCCCGTGGCGACGAACGAGCAGGTCGCGCGCGTCGGAGCGGTCGTGGGGGAGCTGCACCGCCTCCTGCGCCGCCGGACCGGGGCGCGCGTCGGACGAGACCCGCTGCCCGAGGCGCAGGTGGAGTTGCTGCTGCTGGTCCGGGAGACGCCGGGGATCAGCGGCAAGGAGGTGGCCCGGCGCCTCTGCACCGCGCCCAACACGGTGAGCACGCTGGTCCGCGACCTCACCGACGCCGGGCTGCTGGCCCGTGACCGCGACCCCGGCGACCGCCGGGTGCTGCGGCTGCGCGTGACCGAGGCCGCCCGGGCCCGGATGGCCGACTACGAGACCAACCGCGCCGCGCTGCTCGACGAGGCACTGGCCGAGCTGGACCCGGCGGCGAGGGAGGCGATCCTGGCCGCCGCCCCGCACCTCGACGCGCTGCTCGGCGCACTGCGGGGCCATGCCCGGCCGGAACCGCCCGGACGGGCCCCCGGAAACCCGGTGGCCGTCGCGCCGTCCCGCCCCGCATGATCACCGGATGGCCCTGCACCAGGACGAGATACCCGTGGACGAGCAGGTCGTCCGGGCGCTGCTGGCCGACCAGCGCCCCGAGTGGGCCGCGCTGCCGCTGACGCCGGCCGGGGCCGGGACCGACAACACGATGTACCGCCTCGGCGCCGACCTGCTCGTCCGGCTGCCGCGCACCGCCGAGAAGGCCGGTGCCCTGCGCAAGGAACAGCAGTGGCTGCCCCGGCTCGCGCCGCTGCTGCCGTACCGGGTGCCGGAACCGGTGTACGCCGGCGTCCCGGCCGACGCCTTCCCGCTGCCGTGGTCGGTGCAGCGGTGGATACCGGGCGACGAGGTCCGGTCCGGCACGGTCGAGGACTGGGCCGCCCTCGGCGCCGACCTGGCCGTATTCGTCAGGCGCCTGCACGCGACCGACCTGCTCGGCGCGACCCGCGCGGGCCCGCTCAGCGGATACCGCGGCGGCAGCCTCCACCCCTGCGACGCCTGGATCTCCGCGGCGCTCGACGACTGCCGGAGCCGGATCGGCGACGAGACGGACGTCGACACCCTGGTCCGGCTCTGGCGGGACGCCCTCACCCTGCCCGAACCCGCCGGGCCGCACGTCTGGCTGCACGGCGACCTCAAGCCCACCAACCTGCTGGTGCACGGCGGACGGCTGCGGGCGGTCATCGACTTCGGCGGCCTGACCGTCGGGCACCCCGACGCGGAACACGCGCCGATCTGGGACCTTCCGCCGCGGGCCCGGCACGCCTACCGGGAGGCGCTCGGCGTGGACGACGTGACCTGGGCACGGGCCCGCGCCTGGGCGCTCGGGGTGGCGGCCAGCGGCGTCTCCTACTACTGGGACACGTTCCCGGCGTTCGTCGCCGAGTGCCGCAACCGTCTCCGCGAGATCCTCGCCGACGCCGGCTGAGCGCGGCCGCCGGTCAGGCCGTGCCGTCCAGCTCCGCGTAGCCGCGGCGGGCGGCGATCAGGCCCGGCCGGGCGCCGAACGGCGACTCGGCCGCCACCCGCTCCGGCGGGGCGCTGCCGGTGTGCCCGGCGCGGATCAGCCACGCCTGCCGCGCGAGCTGCGCGTGCTGCTCGCGGACGAAGTCCACGCCGACCGGCTCGCCGTGGCCGGGCACCACCACCGTCGCGGGCGTGGTCAGCCGCAGCAGGTCGGCCAGCGCGTCCGGCCACTTCAGGGGGTACGACTCCTCGAACGCCGGTGGCCCGCTCTGCTCCACCAGGTCGCCGGCGACCAGCACGTCCGCGTCGGGCACGTGCACCACCAGATCGGCGTCGGTGTGCCCGTGCCCGGGATGGCGCAGCACCACCCGCCGGCCGCCGACGTCGAGCACCGTCTCCTCGTGCACCTCGTGCGTCGGCGCCCGCAGTTCGGTACGCGCCAGCTCCTCGGCCAGCGCCGGGTGCCCGGCACGCATCTCCTCGTACGCGGCGCGGCGCACCGCGTCGGACCGGTCCCGCAGCGCCGCCGCGGCCTGGGCCTGCGCGTAGATCGCCGTGTCCGGCCCGGCCAGCGTGGCGTTGCCGAAGCAGTGGTCGAAGTGGTGGTGCGTGTTCACGATCGTCCACGGGTACGGCGTCACCGCCCGCGCCGCCTCCGCCAGCTCCCGGGCCTGCCGGGCGGTCGAGAGCGTGTCGACGAGCAGCGCCGCGCCGTCACCGGCCACCAGCACGACGTTCACCGCGAGCGTCGGCTCGCGCAGCACGTGCACCCCGGCGGCGACCTCGGAGAACCCGGCCGTCATGACTGGCGCACGGCCCGCTCGACGAAGCGCTGCCGGTCGACGAGCACCCGCTCGACCCGGCCCTGCGCCGCCACGGTGGGCCCGTCGGTGACTGTCACGTCGAAGACGAGCCGCTTCCCGTCGACCTTCACCAGCTCGGCGTGGGCGGCCACGGTACGACCGACCGGCGTGGCCGCGCGGTGCTCCAGCTCCACCCGCACGCCGACAGTGGTCGACCCGGACGGCATCCGGGTCGCGGTGGCGGCCACCGTCGCGGCCTCGGCCAGCGCCAGCACCCGGGGTGTGCCGAGCACCGGCACGTCCCCCGAGCCGACCGCCTGCGCGGTGTCGGCGTCGGTCACTGTGAGCTCGACCCGGGCGGTCAGGCCCGGCGTGAAGGGCGACTCCGGCTGCTCCTGCATGCGGCCGAGCCTAGTGCAGCCGACCCGCGGCCGTCCGGCGTCCGGGCCGCCGCCGGTCCGGTCGCCACCGCCCGCCCGCATGCCCGCCCGTCGCCCGCCGTTAACCTTGTCCGCGATGGCCGAGCTGACACAATCTCCGACCCCCGCCCCCGACGCGACCACCGAATCGCCCGACGGTGGGCGCCGCCGTGTGATCGCGATGACCATCTGGGGCGTCGCCTTCGTCGTCGCCTGGCTCGCCATCGGCCTGCCCACCGACCCGGCGTACGCGTTCCTGTGGATCTGGGCCGGCACCGTCGCGTGGAACTCGGCCCGCCCGTGGCGCAGCCACCTGCGCTTCGCCCGGGACTGGATCCCGGTGGTGCTGCTGCTCGCCGCGTACAACCTGTCCCGCGGGTTCGCCGACAACGGCGCCACCCCGCACGCGATGGAGCTGATCGTCGCCGACCGCTTCCTCACCGGGTGGCTCACCGGCGGCGAGGTGCCGACGATCTGGCTCCAGGAGCGCCTGTACGACGCGTCCGAGGTGCGCTGGTGGGACGTGCTGGTGAGCTGGATCTACTTCTCGCACTTCGTGGCGACGTTCGCCGCCGCCGCGGTGCTGTGGATGCGCAACCGGCGGCGCTGGATCGCGTACATGTCGCGCTGGGGCTTCCTGTGCGCGGCCGGCCTGGTCACCTACTTCGCCTACCCGGCCGCGCCGCCGTGGTGGGCGGCGCAGAACGGCCTGCTCACCGAGGTCGCGCGGATCTCCACCCGGGGCTGGAAGGAGATCGGCATGCACGGCGCGGGCAACCTGCTCAACGCCGGGCAGATCGCCTCCAACCCGGTGGCCGCGATGCCGTCGCTGCACACCGCGTTCGCGCTGTTCGTGGTGCTGTTCTTCATGCGGTCGGTGCGCAAGCGCTGGTGGCCGCTGATGCTGGCGTATCCGCTGGCCATGACGTTCACGCTGATGTACAGCGGCGAGCACTACCTGATCGACGTGCTGGTCGGCTGGGCGTACGTGGGCATGACGTTCCTGGTGGTCGGCCTGGCCGAGCGCTGGTGGGCGGCGCGGCAGGCCCGGCGTGCCGGTGAGCCCGCCGTCGCCGCAGGTGCCCCGTCCGCCGACGGCGACACCGCCGCCGACACCCCGGACCGCGCCGCCGACGACCGGGACGCGGTGCCCGCCGAGCGCCGGTAGGCCCCCCGCCGCCGTCACGGGCGGCCGGGTCGTCTGCGCGCCGCCGTGGTTCGCCCGCCGCCGTCGTGGCGTCGCGGCCGCCGGGGTCAGCGGCCGCTGTCGGTACGGCGGGCGGCGCGCGACCGCTCGGTCAGCTCCGCGGCCAGCTCCCACGCGTCGGCCAGATCCCGGTCGACAGCCGCAGCCCCGGCCCCACCGGCGGTGTCCGCGTGCACGGTGGCCAGCCGCAGCAGCCGCTGCACCGGACCGCGGGTGACCCGCACGCTCTGGATCCGGGCGTACGGCACCAGCGTCAACTGCCTGGTCAGCAGCCCGGAGCGGGCCACGAAGACCCGCTCGTCGAGACCGGCGCCGACCACCTTGCGGCTCAGCGGGCGCAGCCACCGGGCCCGCGACGGGGGCGGCGTGGCGGGCAGCGCGTCCAGCCGTACGCCGGGCAGCACCTCCGCCACGACCATCGCGCCGGTGCCCGCGTCGCCGACCGGCAGCAGCCGGTCCGGGCGGTTGCGGTCGTCCGGCTCACCGGCCGAGTAGCCGGCCACCTCCAGCCGCAGCCGCAACCACCCCTTCATCCGCCAGAGCAGCGGCCAGGTCGCCCGTACGGTCTGCACCCGGTGCAGCGGCACGGTCTGCATCCGCGTCTCCAGCAGCCCGTTGTGCACGCGCAGCGTGCCGTCGTCCCGGTCGAGCCGGAAGCTCCAGTCGTCGAGCACCCGGCGGATCGGTTGCAGCACCACGCCCGCCATCGCGGTGAGCGTGCTCGCCACCGCGATGAACGACCACGAGCCCTCGGAGAGGAACTGGGCGCCGACGAACGCCAGGCCCAACGGCAGCAGGAACGCCTGCGGCGTGAGCAACTGGCTGATCAGCAGGTCCTGGTTGCGTACCGCGTGCAGCCGGCGCCCTTCCGGCACGGGCGCGACCGGCGCGCCGGGCTCGGCCGCCGGAACCGGCGCCGGGGCGGAGCGACCGGCCACCGCGAGCAGCCGCTGACGCAGCGCGGTGGCCTCGGCGACGCTGAGGTAGGCCAGGGGCGCCTCGGTCTTGCCCCCGCCGACCACCTCCAGCCGCAGCTCGGCCAGGCCGGTGAGCTGGGCCAGCAGCGGCCGGACCACCTCCACCGCCTGCAACCGCTCCAGCGGGATGGCCCGGGTACGCCGCCACAGCAGGCCCTCGTAGACCCGCAGCTCGCGGCCCACCAGGTGGTAGCCGGTGTTCCACCAGCTCACCACCGACAGCACCGTGGCGCCGAGCACGAAGACGGTGACCAGCACCGCGAACCAGCCGAACCCGACCCGCGACAGCGTCGACCAGGAGAGCCCGGCGATCACCACGACCAGCGACTTCGCGCCGTGCAGCGCCGGGCTGAGCGGATGCAGCCGCTGCCGGGGCTCCTCACCACCGGCGGGCGGCCCGGCCGCCGGACCCCACGGTCCCGGGTACGGCGGCAGCGGCGCGGGCCACGGCCCGGGCGCCGCGTCGGGTCCGGGCGGCGGCCCGTACCCGGGTGCCGCCGAGCCGGGCGGCCCGTACCCGGTCGGAGGTCCGTAGCCGGGCGGAGGCCCGTACCCGGATGGTGGTCCGGGGACGGGCGGCGGTCCGTATCCCGGCGCGGGCGGCCACGGATACCCGTTGGGCTGCTGACCCGGAGCCGGTGGCTGCGCCGCGTCGGCCGGCGTGGGCGGGCCGGGCGTCGGCTCGGGCCGGTCGTCCTGGGGCGGCGGGGCGCCGGAGTCGCTCCGTTCGCTCACAGGCCCTCCGCCCGGTCCTCGCCCAGGGCGGTCAGCCGGTCGCGCAGCCGGGACGCCTCGGCCGGACGCAGCCCGGGCACCCGCGCGTCGCTCGCGGCCGCGGCCGTATGCAATTGCACGGTGGCGAGGTCGAAGGCGCGCTCCAGCGGACCCGCGCTCACATCGACGAACTGCATCCGCGAGTACGGCACGATGGACAACCGCCGCACCAGCAGGCCGTGCCGCACGAGCAGATCGTCGTCGCGCTCGGCGTACCCCCAGGCGCGGACCGCCCGCACGATGGTGACCGACCGCCAGACGCCCATCAGCACCGCCAGGCCGACGACGGCGCCGAGCAGCCAGTGCCCGGACAGCGCCCAGGACACGCCGAGCACCACGAGCGCCACGGCCAGCCCGATGCCGAGCCGGATCAGCTCCACCCAGATCAGGTCGCGGGAGATCGGCTGCCAGCGGACCGTGTCCGGCCAGGGCTCCAACGCGCTGCGCGAGGCGGGCGGGAGGCCGGCCGGGCCGTCACCGCTCACCGGGAGGACCTGCCGTGCTCGCCGCCGGTACGGGCTCGGGTCATCTGCTCGCTCACGCTTCGAGCGTAGGCGATCAGGGCAGCGGGACCACCTCGCGGAGGAAGCCGCGTGCGTCGAGGAAGTCACCGAGGGAGCCCCGGTGGTCCGGGCAGGCCAGCCAGGTCTTGCGCCGGTCGGGCGCGTGCAGGCGGGGATTGTGCCAGCGGAGCTGGAAGGCGGCGGGCGCGCGACACCCCCGCGCCGAGCAGATCAGCGTCTCGTCCGGGGTGGTGGGAGTCGTCACCGGGGCGAGTCTAGAGGCCGCACGCCGGAAGTTTTAGCGCCGGGCGGCCACGGGGGGAGCCGCCCGGCGACGGGGTGAATCGTACACACTGCGGACCCCTTGTTGTCCACCCGTGTTCAGCGTTTCCCGCGCGGCGGGACGGCGTGGCCGGACGGCGCGGCGAAAATCGTGCCTCTCCCACCCTCGGCTCTCAGCGAGGCATGACAGTCTTGATACGCACCACGCCGCGACGACGAACCTGCTGTGGAGGACCGGTGGCCCAGCCGACCACACCCGACGTGCCGAACCCGACCGAGGTGGCGCCGGACGCGCCGCCCCCGGCGGGCACCACCCCGGCACAGGACGCCACGCTGCTGGAGCGGGCGCTGTTCGAGACCAAGCGGGTGATCGTCGGCCAGGACCGGATGGTCGAGCGGATGTTCGTCGCGCTGCTGGCGCGCGGGCACTGCCTGCTGGAGGGCGTACCGGGTGTGGCCAAGACGCTCGCCGTGGAGACCCTGGCCCGGGTCGTCGGCGGCTCGTTCGCCCGGGTCCAGTTCACCCCCGACCTGGTGCCCGCCGACATCATGGGCACCCGGATCTACCGGCAGTCCAGCGAGAAGTTCGACGTCGAGCTGGGCCCGGTCTTCGTCAACTTCCTGCTCGCCGACGAGATCAACCGCGCGCCCGCCAAGGTGCAGTCGGCGCTGCTGGAGGTGATGAGCGAGCGGCAGGTCTCCATCGGCGGCGAGAGCCACCGGGTGCCCGACCCGTTCCTGGTCATGGCCACCCAGAACCCGATCGAGCAGGAGGGCGTCTACCCGCTGCCCGAGGCGCAGCGGGACCGGTTCCTCATGAAGATCGTCGTGGGCTACCCGACCGACGCCGAGGAGCGCGAGATCGTCTACCGGATGGGCGTGGCACCGCCCGAGCCGGCCCGGGTGTTCGACACCCCGGACCTGGTCGCCCTCCAGCACAAGGCCGACCAGGTGTTCGTGCACAACGCGCTGGTCGACTACGCGGTCCGGCTGGTGCTCGCGACCCGGGCGCCGGCCGAGCACGGCATGCCCGACGTGGCTCAGCTCATCCAGTACGGCGCCAGCCCGCGCGCCTCGCTCGGCCTGGTCCGGGCCACCCGCGCGCTGGCGCTGCTGCGCGGGCGGGACTACGCGCTGCCGCAGGACGTGCAGGACATCGCGCCGGACATCCTGCGCCACCGGCTGGTGCTCAGCTACGACGCGCTCGCCGACGACGTACCGGCCGACCACATCGTGCACCGGGTGATGTCGACCATCCCGCTGCCCGCCGTCGCGCCCCGTCAGCAGGCCACACCGCCGCCACCGGCCGTCCCGCACAACGGATGGCCCGGGCAGCGGCCGTGACCTCGCCCACCCCGCTGAGCGCCGCCGGCGACCGCTCGGGGGCCGTGCTGGCCCGGCTCCAGCTCATGGTGACCCGCAAGCTGGACGGGCTGCTCCAGGGCGACTACGCCGGGCTGCTGCCCGGACCTGGCAGCGAGGCGGGGGAGTCCCGGGAGTACCGCCCCGGCGACGACGTGCGCCGGATGGACTGGCCCGTCACCGCCCGCACCACCATGCCGCACGTCCGGCGTACGGTGGCCGACCGCGAACTGGAGACCTGGCTGGCCGTCGACATGTCGGCCAGCCTGGACTTCGGCACCGGCCGGTGGCTCAAGCGGGACGTGGCGGTCGCCGCGGTCGCCGCGCTGGCCCACCTCACCGTGCGGGGCGGCAACCGGATCGGCGCGGTGGTCGGCACCGGCGGGCCGGGGACGATGCTGCGGCTGCCCGCCCGCTCCGGCCGCAAGGAGGCCCAGGGGCTGCTGCGGGCGGTCGCCGGCGCCGAGATCCGGCCCGGCCGCAGCGACCTCGGCGCGCTCGTCGACATGCTCAACCGCCCGCCCCGGCGGCGCGGCGTGGCGGTGGTGATCTCCGACTTCCTCGCGCCGCCGCAGCAGTGGGGCCGGCCGCTGCGTAAGCTGCGGGTCCGCCACGACGTGCTGGCCGTCGAGGTGGTCGATCCGCGGGAACTGGAACTGCCCGACGTGGGGGTGCTGCCGGTGGTCGACCCGGAGAGCGGTGAACTGCACGAGGTGCAGACCGCCGACCCGGGCCTGCGCCGCCGGTACGCCGAGGCGGCGGCCGCCCAGCGCGGGGCGATCGCCGCCGAGCTGCGCGCCGCGGGCGCGGCCCACCTGCGCCTGCGTACCGACCGAGACTGGCTGCTGGACATGGTGCGTTTCGTCGCCGCGCAGCGGCACGCCCGCACCAGAGGGACGACGCGATGATCCGTTTTCTGCAACCGTGGTGGCTGCTCGCCGTACTGCCGGTGCTCGCCCTCGCCGCCGCGTACGTCTGGCGGCAACTGCACCGCCGGCAGTACGCGCTGCGGTTCACCAACGTGGACCTGCTGCGTACCGTCGCGCCCAAGGGACTGGGCTGGCGGCGGCACGTCGCGGCCACCGCGTTCCTGCTCTGCCTGCTGGTGCTGGCGACCGGGCTGGCCCGGCCGGCGATCGACACCCGGGAGCCGCTGGAGCGGGCCACGGTGATGCTCGCCATCGACGTGTCGTTGTCGATGCAGGCCGACGACGTGTCGCCGAACCGCCTGGAGGCGGCCCAGGAGGCTGCGAAGCAGTTCGTCGGCGAGCTGCCGGAGAGCTACAACCTGGGGCTCGTCTCGTTCGCCAAGTCGGCGAACGTCCTGGTGCCGCCGACCAAGGACCGGGCCGCCGTCACCACCGCCATCGACGGGCTGGTGCTGGCCGAGGCGACCGCCACCGGCGAGGCGGTCTTCACCTGCCTGGAGGCGATCCGCTCGGTGCCGGCCGACGGCGCCGCCGGCATCCCGCCGGCCCGGATCGTGCTGCTGTCCGACGGCTACCGCACGTCGGGCCGCTCGGTCGAGGAGGCCGCCGCGGCGGCGCAGGCGGCGAACGTGCCGGTGTCCACAATCGCGTTCGGCACCGACTCCGGGCAGGTCGACATCGGCGGGCAGCTCCAGCGGGTGCCGGTGGACCGCACCGCGCTGTCCCAGCTCGCGGAGACCACGCAGGGCTTCTTCTACGAGGCCGCGTCGGCCAGCGAACTGAAGCAGGTCTACCAGGACATGGGCAGCTCGATCGGCTACCGGACCGAGCCGCGCGAGATCACCCAGTGGTACGCGGGGATCGCGTTGCTGCTGGCGCTGTGCGCGGGCGGGCTGAGTCTGCTCTGGACGTCCCGGCTGGTCTGAGCCGGAACCGGCCGGCGGTGGTCAGTGACCGCCGCCGGCCAGCACGAACAGGACGGCCACCCAGACGGCGGCGAGGGTGAAGCCCAGCGGGGCGACGTAACGGCTCATGAGTGTGCTCCGTGGCGACGGTCGGCCGGTGAGGGCCGTGGGGGGGTCGGGGCGTACGCGCACGAAGTCGTGACCGGGTGCTCCGCCGCGCGGCAGGCCACACCCCGGCGTGGTCGCCGGGAAGCGGATGCGGTGCGGAGGGCGGGAAGCGGGTCAGCCGGGTGGACCGAGCCGTGGCTCAGCGGGGCTGACGGTGGGCCCGGCCACGACTGGGAGGATCGCTATCTCGCACAGCGATCACCTCCTGCGGTCGGCGGGGCCCGGAGCGGGCACGGAGCGGCCCGTAGACGCGATCATCGTACACCGGGGGTGTGGGTGTCGCGCGCGCGGCCGGCAGCCTCCGCGGACCCCCGCCGACGTCGGCCGGGGTGGGCCCTGTGACCTGCGCGGGTTAGCGCTTACCTGTCGGTAACCCCTAGGCTCCGACCGACCGAGAGATCACTGGAGCAGAGGGGGATCCGTGGCCCGAACCGTGCTGGTGACCGGCGGGAACCGGGGGATCGGCCTGGCCATCGCGCAGGCGTTCGCCAAGCAGGGCGACCGGGTGGCGGTGACGTACCGGAGCGGCGAGGCTCCCGACGGCCTGTTCGGGGTGCGGTGCGACGTGACCGACGCCGAGTCGGTCGACGCCGCGTTCACCGCGATCGAGGCCGAACTCGGCCCGGTGGAGGTGCTGGTCGCCAACGCCGGCATCACCGACGACACGCTGATCATGCGGATGTCCGAGGAGCAGTTCGCGCGCGTCCTCGACACCAACCTGACCGGCTCGTTCCGGGTCGCCAAGCGGGCCTCGACGAAGATGCTCCGCGGCCGCTGGGGCCGGATGATCTTCATTTCCTCGGTGGTCGGCCTCTCCGGCGGCGCGGGCCAGGTCAACTATGCGGCCAGCAAGGCCGGCCTGGTCGGCGTGGCCCGCTCGATCACCCGCGAGCTGGGCACCCGCAACATCACCGCGAACGTGGTGGCGCCCGGCTTCATCGACACCGACATGACAGCGGGCCTGCCCGAGGAGCGCAAGGCGGAGATCCGCAAGTCGATCCCGGCCGGCCGGATGGCCACCCCGGACGAGGTCGCGGGCGTCGTCACCTGGCTCGCCTCGGACGCGGCCGGATACGTCACCGGCGCCGTCATCCCGGTCGACGGCGGCCTCGGCATGGGCCACTGAGCAGAGCACGGAGGAGACACGCAATGTCCGGACTTCTCGCCGGTAAGCGGCTGCTGGTCACCGGCGTCATCACCGACGCGTCGATCGCCTTCTCGGTGGCGAAGCTCGCCCAGGAGAACGGCGCCCAGGTCGTGCTCACCGGCTACGGCCGGCTCTCCCTGGTGGAGCGGATCGCCAAGCGGTTGCCCGAGCCGGCGCCCGTGATCGAGCTGGACGTCAGCAACGAGGAGCACCTGGCCGGGCTGGCCGACAAGGTGCGCGAGCACGTCGACGGCCTGGACGGCGTCGTGCACTCGATCGGGTTCGCCCCGCAGAGCTGCCTCGGCGGCGGTTTCCTCGACGCCCCCTGGGCGGACGTGGCGACAGCGCTCCAGGTCTCCACCTACTCGTACAAGTCCCTCGCCATGGCCGCGCTGCCGCTGATGTCCGCCGGGGGCGCCGTGGTGGGTCTCACGTTCGACGCCACCAAGGCGTGGCCGGTCTACGACTGGATGGGCGTGGCCAAGGCCGGGCTGGAGTCCGCCTCCCGCTATCTGGCGCTGCACCTGGGCAAGCAGGGCATCCGCAGCAACCTGGTCGCGGCCGGCCCGCTGCGGACCATCGCGGCCAAGTCCATCCCCGGCTTCGACCGGTTCGAGGACGCCTGGACCGAGCGCGCCCCGCTGGGCTGGAACCTCACCGACCAGGAGCCCGCCGCGCGGGCCTGCCTGGCGCTGCTGTCCGACTGGTTCCCGGCCACCACCGGCGAGGTCGTCCACGTCGACGGCGGCTACCACGCCATCGGCGCCTGAGATGTAAGGAAGGGCCCCTTCTTAGTGAGTGTTTGAGATTCCGGCTCAGGTGTGGGTTGCCTGGGCCGGTTTCGTGTGTCGGGCCAGGCGGGTGACCATGACGTGGATCATGGCCCAG
>NZ_VISU01000019.1:0-131580 GCF_007827625.1 Micromonospora sp. CNZ297
GCCGGATCAACGAAGAGCCACCCAAGTGATCACCAACGCCGAACCCTAACGGCAATCAGCCGAACCGATCACCACAGACATAGAAGCGTCTTGCAATTGGTGCCCCGGCAAAACCGGCCAAACGCCCCCGACGAGGGCCGCAAGTGCAAGATCAGCGGCGCGAGGGCGGGGTGGGATCAGGGGGTGGTGCGCAGCCGGTCGTCGAGTGCGGCCAGGTCCGGGACGAACCACACCTGGTCGTGCCGGTTCGACTCGGCCACCAGCGCGCGCAACGCGCCGCTGCGCTCCAGGTGGGCGGAGATGTCACCGACGATCGCCAGGCGCAGCCGGTAGTTGACGAACTTCTGCATCACGTCACCGGCGAAGCGGGTGCCGAGCGTGAAGAAGTCGGGGTCGAGCCGCTCGGCCGGCACCGCGACCACAGTCGCGCCGAGGAACGCCGCGCCGATCAGGTCCAGCGCGTCGCGCTCGGTGGCGATCGGCGGGCCGTCCGGGTCGCAGACCAGCACCTGCTCGCCGGCGCGCTCCTGCATCAGGTCAGCCACGGCCGCGCTCCCCGCCGCCGAGCAGGCCGTTGCCGCCGTCGAGCACCCCGTCGAGCAGGCGCAGCAGGTCGGCGGTGGCGGTGAGATCGCCCAGGATCATGATGGTCATGCGGTGCCGCTCCTCGTCGTGGACCGTCTGCACGCGCAGCGGACGGTCCGGGTCGTGGTGGGTGTTCACACCGGCCAGCACCAGCGTGGCGAGCCGGTCGGCGGCGGCCCGGTCGACGCCGTCGAGCCGCACGACGCTCGACACCTCCGCCCCCGGCGCCGAGGGCGGCGCCGGGCGGCCGGTCAGCGCGTCCAGGTCCGCGCGGGCGATCCGGTACTGCTTGCCGATCCGCGTGGCCCGCAGCCGCCCGGAGCGGATGTAGCCGCGCACGGTGCGCACGTGCAGGCCGAGCAGGTCAGCGACCTGATCCACCGAGTACATGTCGTTACTCATCGCACCCTATCTTAGCGATGATGGGGAACGATAGGTAATTTCACCGCCCGGCCATGTCTGCGCCACCCGGGCCGGGCATACTGCCCGCGTGCAGCCCCGTCACGGCTACCTCGACGCGCCCGCGCCGCTGGCGTTCGCCCACCGCGGCGGCGCGGCCGACGGCGACGAGAACACCGCCGCCGCGTTCGCCCGTGCCGTCGCCCTGGGCTACCGGTACGTGGAGACCGACGTGCACGCCACCGCCGACGGCGTACCGGTGGTCTTCCACGACCCGACGCTGCGCCGGGTCACCGGCGAGCCGGGTCGCATCGCGGATCTGCGCTGGGCCGACCTGGCCTCGGTACGCGTCGGCGGCGCCGCCCTGGTGCCCCGCCTGGACGAGGTGCTCGGCGCCTGGCCGCAGGTGCGGTTCAACATCGACGTGAAGTCCGACGGCGGCGTGACGCCCACCGTCGCCACGGTCACCCGGGTCCGCGCGGGCGGGCGGGTGCTGCTCGCCTCGTTCAGCGACGCCCGGCTGGCCCGGCTGCGGGCGCTGGCCGGGCCGAAGGTCGCCACCAGCCTCGGCATGCGCGGCGTGGCCCGGCTGCGGCTGGCCTCGCTGCACGGACGGCCGCTACGGCTGCCCCCGTCGGTGGTGGCCGCGCAGGTGCCCGTCGCCTTCGGGCGGGTGCCGGTGGCCGACCGGCGGTTCCTCGCGTACTGCCACCGGATCGGGTTGCAGGTGCACGTCTGGACGATCGACGATCCCGCCCAGATGCACCACTTACTTGATCTTGGTGTGGATGGCATCATGACCGATCACGTCAGCGTGCTCCGTGACGTCTATCGCAGTCGCGGCCACTGGGCCGCCTGAGCCCCCGAGGACGACCCCCGATGGCCGATACGGTCACCCCCGCCGTCGCCGACCCCGCCGGACCGGGCAGCACCCGCCGCGAGCGCACCGGCTGGTACTTCTACGACTGGGCGAACTCCGCGTTCCAGACCACAGTCATCACGGTCTTCCTCGGGCCGTTCCTCACCACGGTCACCGAACTCGCCGCCGGTTGCGAGCTGGGCGCGGACAGCTGCGACGGCGCGGTGTACCCGCTGGGCATCAAGGTCGCCGCCGGCTCGTTCTACCCGTACCTGATCTCGCTGTCGGTCTTCCTCACCGTGTTCGTGCTGCCGGTGATCGGCGCGATCGCCGACCGGTCGGCGCACAAGAAGCGGCTGCTCGCCGCCGCGGCGTTCACCGGCGCCGGCGCGACCATCGCGTTCGCGTTCGTCACCGGCGAGCGCTACCTGCTCGGCGGCGCGCTGTTCCTGATCGCGAACATCTCCTTCGGCGCCGCCGTGGTCGTCTACAACTCGTTCCTGCCGCAACTCGGCGGTCCCGACGAGCGCGACGGCATCTCCAGCCGCGGCTGGGCCATCGGCTACCTCGGCGGCGGCCTGCTGCTCGCGCTGAACCTCGTCGCGGTCACCATGCTCAGCGAGGAGGGCAACGCCCAGCGCACGCTGGACCTGGCCCGCTGGTCGATCGTGTCCGCAGGCGTGTGGTGGGCCGCGTTCACCCTGGTGCCGCTGCGCTGGCTGCGGGAGCACCCGACCGAGGCGGCCCGCCGGGGCGGCAGCGGCGTCAACGTGCTCACCGACGGGTTCCGGCAGCTCGGGCGCACCCTGCGGGAGATCAAGACGTACCCGCTGACGCTGTACTTCCTGCTCGCGTTCCTGGTCTTCAACGACGGCATCCAGACCGTCATCACCCTCGCCAGCCAGTACGGCACCGAGGAGCTGCGGCTGGAGCAGAGCACGCTGATCGTGACGATCCTGCTGGTGCAGTTCCTCGCCTTCGGCGGCGCGCTCGCCCTCGGCGCGCTCGCCAAACGCATCGGTGCCTGGAAGACCGTGCTGCTGTCGCTGGTGCTCTGGACCGGTGTGATCATCGCCGCGTTCCGGCTGCCGGCCGAGGCGCCCGTGCCGTTCATGATCCTCGGCGGCTGCATCGGCCTGGTGCTCGGCGGCAGCCAGGCGCTGAGCCGGTCGCTGTTCAGCCAGCTCATCCCGGCCGGCAAGGAGGGCGAGTACTACGGCTTCTACGAGATCAGCGACAAGGGCACCAGCTGGCTCGGCCCGCTGGCATTCGGCCTGGTCTTCCAGCTGACCTCGTCGTACCGGGTGGGCCTGGTGTCGCTGCTGATCTTCTTCGTGGTCGGCTTCGCGCTGCTGGCCGCCGTGCCGATGCGCCGGGCCATCATCGCCGCCGGGAACACCCCGCCCCGGGTGCTCTGACCCGCCGCGCCCCCGTGGATCATCGGGGGCCTGATCAGGCGGCGTCGATGGACTAGGCTGCCCCGACGTGACCGACGACGCCGCCCCCACCTGCCTGGCCCGCCCCCTGCCGGGGCCCGGCGACGACCGGGCCGCCGGCTGCGCCGCCGCCCGCGGCGTCGACGGCCGGCCGCTGCACGCCGCCGCGCTCAAGTTCTTCTGGGGACCGATGGACTGCGGCAAGTCCACCATGGCGTTGCAGATGAACCACAACCACGCCCGGCAGGGCCGCCGCGGCCTGGTCACCACCCGCATCGACCGCTCGCTGGGCCCGCAGGTCACCACCCGCATCGGCCTGGCCCACGAGGCCGTCGAGGTCACCGACGACCTCGACCTGCGCGTCCTGGTCCGCGACGCGTGGGCCGAGGGGGTACGCGTGGACTACCTGATCTGCGACGAGGCCTCGTTCTACAACCTCGAACACATCGAGCAGATGGCCGAGCTGGTCGACCGGTTCGACGTCGACGTCTACGCCTTCGGACTGGCGACCGACTTCCGCTCCTGCCTGTTCCCCGCGGCGCAGCGGCTGTTCGAACTGGCCGACGAGGTGGCCCGCATCCAGGTCGAGGTGCTGTGCTGGTGCGGCCGGGAAGGGCTGCTCAACGCCCGCGTGGTCGGCGGCCGGGTGGTCCGCGAGGGCGCGCAGGTCGTCATCGGCGACACCGTGGACACCGCCGACGTGCGCTACCAGGTGCTGTGCCGGCGCCACTACCGCTCCGGGGACCTCGGCCCGCGTGGCTGAGCGTCAGAACGGGTCTCCGCACACCCGCCAGCCGCCGCCCTCCGGCACCACAGGCAGCTCCCGCTCCTCGCTGCCGCCGCCGTCCCGGTTGATCCGCACGACCACCGTGCCGCGCGGCCGGCCCGATCGGGTCGCCACCGACACGTCGACGATCTCGTAGCCGCTGACCTGCGGAGGCGTCCGCACCCAACTGCCGAAGCCCGACTTGCTCCACCTGCCCCGGGCCTCGGCGCACAGCCGCTCGTACGCCGCGTCGGTGTCACCGGCCGCGACGTCGCGGAAGAACCCGTCGGCGGTCTCCCGCACCGGCCCGTCGGCCTGGAACACCACCTGCGCGTTCCACGCCGCCAGCCCGGCCACCCCGATCAGGCAGGTGCCCACGCCGAGACCGGCGATCAGCACGCCCGCGCGTAGCGGGCGGCGACGCCGGGCCGTGTGGTGCCACTCCCGCTGCCTGCCCATCACTGTCGACGGTAGGCAACCGGACGGTGACGCGCAGCCGGTTACGACGCGCGCTCGTACCGGACAGCAAACGGCGGGCATCGGCGGCAGACTGTCCGCATGACAGCTCATGCCGACATCGCCATGATCAGTATCGACAGCTCCGACCCGGCCGCGCACGCCGCTTTCTACGCCAAGGCGCTGGGATGGGAGATAACCCACAGCGAGGCCGAGTACGCCATGATCGTCAAGGACGGCCCGGCGATCGGGTTCGGCCTGGTGCCCGGCTACACGCCGCCGGCGTGGCCGGACGAGAGCGGCGACAAGCGTTACCACCTGGACCTCTACGTCGACGACGTGGCGGTCGCGGAGAAGGACCTGGTGGCGGCCGGCGCGACCCGGCCCGAGTTCCAGCCCGGCGGCGAGCGGTGGACCGTGCTGCTCGACCCGATCGGGCAGCCGTTCTGCCTCTGCCCCCGCCCCCAGGGCTGACCGGTCGGCGCAGCGGGCCGCAGTGCTCCGCGGCCCGCTGCGCGGCTGGTGGCGGTCAGCCGCGGCGGCGGGCCCGCGCCGCCCAGATCGCGTACGCCGGATCCCGGTCCAGGTTGTGCCGGTCCCGGTCGTAGCGGCGGGTGGTACGCGGATCGGCGTGCCCCATCGCGTCCTGCACGTCCTCCAGCGGCACCCCCTCGGAGCGGGCCGTGGTGGCGAACGCGTGACGCAGCGAGTGCGGCGACAACTTCGCCCACGCGGCGATCCCGGCCCGCTGCGCGAGGCGGCGCACCAGCCGGAACACGGCGTGCCGGTCCAACCGGCCGCCGGTGGCGGTGACCAGCAGCGGACCGGTCAGCTCCGGCACGGTGACACCCTGCGCGGCGGCCCGCACGGCCAGGTAGGCGTCGACCGCGTACGCGGTGCCCGGGGTGAGCGCGCGCCGGCGTACCTTGCCGCCCTTGCCGACGAAGCGGATGCTGCGGTGACCGCGCTCCGTGCCCAGGTCGGACACGTCCAGCGCGACCAGCTCCCCCACCCGCAGCCCCAGGTCGGCAAGCAGCGCGACGGCGGCCCGGTTGCGGGCGGCGGCCGGGCCGGTGTCGGCCTCGGCGGCGGCGATCAGCGCGTCGACCTCGTCGGGGGTCAGGCCGACGGTGGCGGAGTGGTCCCGGTCGACGCGCGGCCGGTCCGCCGCCGACACCGGGTTGGCGGGCACCGCGCCCAGCTTGACCAGGAAGTCGTACCAGCTCGACAGCGCGGACAGCCGCCGCGCGACGGTGGCCGGGGTGAGCGGACGGCCGGCGCGGCCGCGGGGTGTGGACTCCAGTTCCCGGCCGTAGGTGTTGACGTCGAGGAAGGTGGCCCGCAGCGGGTCGACTGCCTGCTCGGCGCACCACGTCAGCCATCCGGTGACGTCGCGGCGGTACGCGTCGCGGGTGTGCTCGGACAGCCGCCGGTTGCGCAGCCACGCCTCGGTGACGTCGGCCGGACCGGCGGGCAGGGCGGCGGGGCGGGCGCGGGGCAGCACCTCGGGGCGAAGCATGTGAGAAAGGTTCTCAGCCGGCGGGGTGTTTGGCGACGAGGCGCGCTGACCGCCGGTACGCCGAAGGGGGTCGGCCGGCGCTCCGGCCTCCCCCGCTTCGGGCGTGACGTGCTCAGGCGGTGGTGAGCTGACGGTGGCCGTTGCTCTCGGCGGGCGTGCTCACAGTGATCCGGCGCGGCTTGGCGCGCTCGGCGATCGGGATGCGCAGCGTCAGCACGCCGTTGTCGTAGCCGGCCTCCAGCCGGTCGGTGTCGAGCGTGTCGCCCAGGAACAGCTGCCGGGTGAACGTGCCCATCGGGCGCTCGGCGGCGACCAGTTCGACGTTCTCGCCGGTCGGGCGACGGCGCTCGGCGCGGACGGTCAGCACGTTGCGCTCGACGGTGCAGTCGATGCTGTCCGGGTCCACGCCGGGCAGGTCGAACGCCGCGTAGAAGTGGTCACCGTCGCGGTACGCGTCGAGGTGCATCACGGCGGGCCGGGCGGTGGTGCCGAAGAACTGCTCGGCGATCCGGTCGATCTCGCGGAACGGGTCGGTACGCATCAACATGACTCTTGCCTCCTCGGTTCTCCTGACCCAAGGTCTCAAGTTGAGTCCGGGTGACTCAAGTTCCTGGTTCTGTTTTAGCGCGCCTGCGCCGCGTCGTCAACTCGTCCCGCGAGCGCCTTCTCGAACCAGTGCTGGGCGTACGGGCCGCTGGTGAACGCGGGGATCTCCCGGTAGCCGTGCCGGGCGTACAGGGCCCGTGCCTCGACCAGGTCCGAGCGGGTGTCCAGCCGGATCCGCGTCGCCCCGCCCCCGGTCGCGTACGCCTCGATCGCGGCGATCAGCGCCGCCCCGCCCCCGGCGCCCCGGTGCTCCGGGCGCACGTACACCCGGGTCAGCTCGGCCCATCCCGGCTGCCACCTCAGCCCGGCGCACCCGGCGAGCCGGCCGTCGCGGCGGGCGAGCACCAGCAGCCCGGTGGGAGGGGCCAGGTCGTCGCTCGGGTCCTCGGCCAGCGCGGCGTCCACCTCGCCGGGCCGCTCCGGACGGCCGTACCAGCGGCTCACCATCTCCGCCATGTACTCGCGCAGCATCAGCGCCGCGTCCGGCCCGTCCGGGCGCACGACCTGCGTGCTCCAGCCCGTCACGGGCCGGTCCGCCAGTAGACGCCCTGCTCGCGGGTGAGCAGCATGTCGTCGATCAGGTAACGGCGCAGCGTCACGTGGTCGGCGTCGCCGCCCTCGCACCAGCGGCGCAGCGCGTCGTCCACCTCCCGTTCCGGGTAGCGCCGCCCGGGTTCGAAGGTGCGTTCGGTGATGTGCTCCAGCAGCACGCGGCGGCGCCCCCGCTGCGCGGGCAGCCGGGTCAGCGCGCCGTCGCGCAGGAACGTGCGCAGGATCGTCTCGCGCGGGTTCGCGGCCGGCGCCGCCGGGGATGCCGCACCGGCCCGCGCGAACTCGCGCAGCCGCCCGGCGTCGACCCGCAGCCCGTCACCGTCGTCGGTGAGCACCCCGGCGTCGGTGAGACGGCGGACGGCCACTGCGGCGTCGCGGGCGGGCAGGCCGGTACGGGCCACCACGGCCGGCACGTCCCGGGCGCCGAGCACGATCGCGGCGAACACGGTCCGGCGGCGCTCGTCGGCGAGCGCCCCGGCGAGGGCTTGAGCGGTCATGGCGGGCAGCCTGTCAGCAACCCGCCGGATCCGGCGAGGCGTTTTCCGGCCGCCGCTCCCCGGGTCGCCACGGCGGACGGCGGCCCGGCCGGTCCCCGACACCGACCGGCGCGACCGGTGCGTCCCGGCAGGTCAGGCCGCGAAGTCCACCTCGGCGGCCTCGACGGTGCCGGCGGTGCGCCCCGGAGCGGTCTGGAAACTCCAGTAGAGGTTGGTGTGGGCGATCACCTGCGCGGGCGGCGGCGCGCCGTAGGCGGACAGGTCTTCGGTGGTGTGCGCGTCGGCGACGAGCGTGGCGTCGTAGCCGCGGGTGAACGCCCCGTGCAGCGTCGACCTGATGCACGCGTCGGTCTGCGCGCCGGTCACGACCAGCCGGCCCACCCCGGCGGCGGCGAGCACCGGCTCCAGGTCGGTGTCCTCGAAGGAGTCGCCGTACGCCTTGTGCACCAGCGGCTCGTCGTCGCGGCGCGACAGCTCCGGCACGATCCGCCACTGCTCACTGTCGGGCGGCAGGTCGTCGCTGCGGTGCTGCACCCACACCACCGGGACGGCGGCGTCGCGGGCACGGTCGACCAGACCGGCGATGGTGGCGACCACGCGGTCACGGTCGTGGGCGCCGCCCACCACACCGTTCTGCACGTCGACGACGAGCAACGCGGTGTGCGGACGGCCGGTGAGCGTGGTCATGGCGACTCCTCGGGTGGTGACGGTCCCGGTCAACCTAGCCCCGGCCACCGACACTCCCGGGCCGCGCTCACAGCCGCCGGTGCATCACGTGCAGCCCGACCCGTCCCCGCTCCGGGTGCGCGAACGCCTCCGGCACGGTGCCGATCACCGTGAAGCCGAGCCGCCGGTACAGCTCCACCGCCGCCGTGTTGGTCTCCACCACGGCGTTGAACTGCATCGCGGCGAAACCCTGCCGCCGGGCCCAGTCCAGGGCCTCCTCGCACAGCGCCCGGCCCACACCCCGGCCGCGGGCGTCCGCCGCGACCATGAAACTCGCCGTCGCCACGTGCGACCCCGGCCCGGGCCGGTTCGGGCCCATCTTCGCGGTGCCGCGCACCGCGCCGTCGCGGTCCACCGCGACCGAGGTACGCCCCGGCGGGCGCTCCACCCACACCTCGCGCACCGTCTCCGGCGGCCACCGCGGGTCGTACGGGAACGTGTCGGCGGCGGTGATGACGTCGGCGAGGATCGGCCGGACCTGGGCCCAGTCGGCGTCGGTGTAGTCACGAATCAGCATCGGCGCGCACGCTAGCCGCCGCCCCGGCCGTCCGGCCACCGGTTTCCGCCCACCCGGCCGAGGGCGGCGGGGCATCGGCGGGCCACCCGCCGGGGCCATCATGGACGGGTGGCCGAATCAGTCGCCGACATCGATCGGAGCGAGGCCGCCGCACCCGGTGGCCCGCCGCCCGCCGGTCCGCGTACCGCCGCGCCACTGGTGGTGGGCGCGGTCCTCACCGTCGTGCTGCTGTCGCTGGCCGGCCGCTACGGCTACCACCGCGACGAGCTGTACTTCCTGCTGTGCGGCCGGCACCTCGACTGGGGCTACGTCGACCAGGGGCCTCTCGTGCCGGCCCTGGCCCGGCTGGCGGACACGATCGCGCCGGGCAACCTGGTGGTGCTGCGTACCCCGTCGGCGTTCATCGGCGGCGCGGCGGTGGTCCTGGTCGCCGCGATCGCCCGGCAGTTCGGCGCCGGCCGCGTCGCCCAGACGGCTGCGGCGGTGCTCGCCGCCGCCTCGGGCATCGTGCTGGCCGGCGGCCACCTGCTCAGCACCACGAGCGTCGACCTGCTGGTGTGGCTGGCCGCCGCGCTGTGCGTGGTGCGGATGCTGCGCACCGGCGACACCCGGTGGGCGCTCGGCGCCGGGCTCGCGCTCGGCGTCGGCCTGCTCAACAAGCCGCTGCCCGCGCTGCTCGGCGTGGGCCTGGTCGCGGGTCTGCTGATCGCCGGGCCGCGCCGGCTGCTGCGGGACCGGTGGGTGCTCGCCGGCGCGGGAATCGCCGCGCTGCTCGCCGTGCCGTACGCGGTGTGGCAGGCCGCGCACGGCTTCCCGCAGCTCGACGTCGCCGCGTCGATCGCCGACGGCGACAGCTCCTACAGCGGCCGGATCGACGCGGTGGTGCTCCAGTTCCTGATCATCAGCCCGTTCGCGGTCCCGGTGTGGGTAGCCGGGCTGGTGGCGCTGCTGCGCCGGCCGTCCTGGGCGGCGTACCGGTCGCTGGCCTGGGCGTGGATGGTGGTGGTCGCGATCGTGGTGGCGGCCGGTGGCAAGGGCTACTACGACGCGCCGCTGCTGCTGGTGCTCACCGCCGCCGGGGTGGTGCCGGTCGTCGCGTGGGCGCGGCGGGGCGCGGCCCGGGGCCGGCAGGCGCTGCTGGTCACAGCCGCCGTGCTGATGGCGGCGAGCAGCGCGGTGCTGCTGCTGCCCACGCTGCCGGCCGACCGGCTGCCCGGGTTCGTGGTCGCTGTGAACTACGACGCGGGCGAGACCATCGGCTGGCCCGAGTTCGCCGACTCGGTGGCCGCCGTGCACCGCGCGCTGCCGCCGGCTGAGCGCGACCGGGCGGTGGTGCTGACCGGTAACTACGGCGAGGCCGGGGCGCTGGCCCGCTACGGTCCGGCCCGGGGCCTGCCCCGCGGGTACTCCGGGCACAACAGCATGGCCACGTTCGGCCGGCCGCCCGACGACGCCGACGTGGTGATCGTCGTCGGCTGGTCCCGGCCGGAGCCGCTGCGTGCCTGGTTCACCGAGGTCACCGAGGTGGGCCGGGTCGACCAGCGGGTCGACGTCGACAACGACGAGAACGGCGAGCCGATCTTCCTCGCCCGGGGCCTGCGGCGTCCGTGGTCACAGATCTGGGACACCGAGGTACGCCACGGCTCCTGAGATACTTGCCGCCATGCTCTGGGGAGTCAGCGGGCCGATCTTCCTCCTCGACTACCTCGGCGCGGTCGCCGTGGCAGTCGTGATCGCCGTGGCGGTACGCGAACTGACCGGCCGCCGTACCCGTGGTGCGACGCCCGACCGGGTCGAGCTGGCGTACCTGACCGACCGGGCGCTGCTGGCCTGCCAGGTCGGGGTGGCCGCGCTGCGCCGCGCGGGCGGGGTCGACGTCGGCGAACTCGCCACCCTGCACGCGCAGGGGCCGCCTCCGGCTGGTTCGCCCGCGCTGGTGCGCGCCCTGCACACCGCGCTGCGCCGCCCGCAGACCTGGGCGGCGGTGCTCGCCGATCCCGCAGTGGGCCGGGCGCTGCGCCGTACGGTCGGGCGGCTGGTCCGCGACGGCTGGCTGCTCACCCCCGGGCAGCGGCGGCGGATCGCGCTGGGCACGGTGCCGCTGTTCGCGGTCGCCGCGGTCGGACTGACCCGGCTGGTGGACAGCGCGGTCGAGGGGCGCTCGGCGGGCGGCCCGGCCTCGGTCGCCGGGCTGCTGCTGTGCTGCCTGGCCACCGCGCTGGGTGGCTGGTGGCTGACCGAGGTGCCGGAGACCGGCGCCGCCGCCCGCCGGTTGCTGCGGCGGCTGCGCCGCGAGCACGCCGACCTGGACCCGGAGCGCCGCCCGGTCTGGCAGGGCCGGGACACCGACACGCTGCTGACCGGGATGGCCCTGTTCGGCCCCCGGCCGCTGCTCGCCGTGGACCCGGCGTTCGCCGTGCAGGTGGGCGTCGACCCGGAACGGGACCGCCCGCGCCCCGACCGCAAACCGGCCCGCCGCTGACCAGACCTCTCATTTCGGGTCGATCATGAGGTTGACGGCGTTCCGTGTCCGGTTTGCCCGGCACAACTTCATGATCGACGGAGGGCAGGCAGGCCGGGGCGCCGGCCGGGTTTCCTTGTCTTGAGCGCCGGGAAGGCTCGGGCATGGCCGAGACATTCGTGAGCGAAGACCTGAAGACACTGCAGGCGATTGCGCGCGGGGCCGGGATACAGGAGGTCGACCGCCTGTCGCCGGACCAACTGGTCGAGGCGCTGCGCCGCGCCGGGGTGACCGACGGTACGCAGGACCAGTGGCCGCCCCAGCCGATCGAGGACCCGGCCCACCTGGCGGGGCTGCCCCGCAGCTCGCTGAAGCAGGGCGACGAGAGCACCGGCGGCCGGGCCGCCGAGGAGTCGATCGGCGCCATGCCCGGCGAGTCCGGCACGGAGATCAACGACCGCACCGAACGCTGACCGTACGCGAGGAAAGGGCCGCCCCCGGTGTTCCCGGGGGCGGCCCTCCACGCTCGACCGGACGCGGTCAGTGCATGCCGGCGGCGGCAGCCGCCTCCTCGCGGGCCCGGCGCTCGTCGCCGCTGAGCGTGTTCAGCGGCTTCTCCTTGATGAACAGCACGACGATCAGGGCGAGCAGCGCGAACGGCGCGCCGATGAGGAACATCTCCGACGTGGCGATGCCGTAGACGTCCTGCACGATCCGCAGCACCGGCTCCGGCAGGGCGGACAGGTCCGGCACCTCGGCCGAACCGCCGCCGGCCGCGACCGGGCCCAGCCGCTCCACGGTCAGCGAGGTCACCCGGTTCGCCAGGACCGCGCCGAGCGCGCTCACGCCGACCGCGCCGCCCATGCTGCGGAAGAACGTCAGCACCGAGGTGGCCGCGCCGAGTTCGGCGGCCGGTACGTCGTTCTGCGCGGCCAGCACCAGGTTCTGCAGGAGCATGCCCACGCCGACACCCAGCACCGCCATGTACACCGACAGCACCGGCACGCTCGTGTTCGCGTCGATGGTGCTCAGCAGCAGCATGCCGACCGTCATCACCGCGGCGCCGGCGACCAGGAACATCTTCCAGCGGCCGTACTTGGTGATCAGCTGACCCGCCACGGTCGAGGAGACCAGCAGGCCGAGGACCATCGGCAGGCTCATCAGGCCGGCCGCGGTCGGCGACTTGCCCAGCGAGGTCTGGAAGTACTGCGACAGGAACACGGTGCCGCCGAACATCGCCACGCCCACGAGGATGCTCGCGATCGTGGTGAGACTGACGGTGCGGTTACGGAAGATGCCGAGCGGGATGATCGGCTCCTCGGTGCGGGACTCGACGAACACGGCGAGCGCGAGCAGCGCCAGCCCGCCGCCGACCAGCAGCGCGGTCCAGCCGGACGCCCAGTCGAACTTGTTGCCCGCCAGCGACGACCAGATCAGCAGCGTGGACACGCCCGAGGTGATCAGGAGGGCGCCGAGCCAGTCGATGCGGACCTTGCGGCGCACCACCGGCAGGTGCAGCGTCTTCTGCAGCAGGGCGATGGACAGCAGGCTGAACGGCACACCGATCAGGAAGCACCAGCGCCAGCCGAGCCAGGACGTGTCGACCAGGACACCGCCGATCAGCGGGCCGGCGATGGTGCCGACACCGAACACGGCGCCGAAGATGCCGGCGTACCGGCCCAGCTCACGCGGCGGGATCATGGCCGCCATGACGATCGTGGCGAGCGCTGTCATGCCGCCCGCGCCGATGCCCTGGATGACCCGGCTGAGCAGCAGCACCTCGACGTTCGGGGTGAAGCCGGCGACCAGCGAACCGGCCACGAACAGGCCGAGGGACAGCTGGATGAGCAGCTTCTTGCTGTAGAGGTCGGCCATCTTGCCCCACAGCGGCACCGTCGCGGTCATCGCGAGAAGCTCGCTGGTGACGATCCAGGTGTAGACGGTCTGGCTGCCGTCGAGGTCGGCGATGATCCGGGGCAGCGCGTTCGCCACCACCGTCGAGGCGAGGATCGCCACGAACATGCCGACCATCAGGCCGGACAACGCCTGGAGGACCTCCCGGCGTGACATCCGCGTACCCGTCTCGGCGGGCGGAACAGTGGCGGTGGTCATCGAACTCCTTGTCGTGTGCACCGGCGAGTGGCCGCGCGACGGCGGCGGCCGGTAGGAACGGCTCAGGCCGAGGCGTACGGATCGGGCAGGCCGGCGGCGACGGCGGCGAACGCCTCGGCGGTCAGTTCGCGCAGCGTCGTCGTGTCGGGTCGCTCGACCCACTGCATGAGGGCCGTGCGGAAGACCGCGCCGGCGACAGTGGTGACGAGCGTCGGGTGGCCGTGGCACGGGTCGACGCCCAGCCGGGCGGCCACCGCCGCGACGATCACCTGCTCGGTCTCGGCGTTGCCGCTGATCAGCCGCGGAAGAAGCGACGGGTTCGCCGCGATCACCCGCAGGCGCAGCAGCCACACCTCGCGGTCGGCCTCGACGGCCTCGACCACGTCGTCGAAGGCCAGCCGCAGCGCGTCGAACGCGGACAGCTCCGGCGGGGCGGCGACGATGCGGGCGGCAAGCACCTCGCGGTCGGTCGGCTGGTCGCCGAGCAGCGCCTCGTCCTTGCTGGGGAAGTAGTTGAAGAAGGTGCGGGCCGACACGTCGGCGGCCTCGCTGATCTCCTCCACCGTCACCTGGTCCAGGCCGCGTTCGGCGACCAGGCGCAGCGCGGCGGCGCTGAGCGCGGCGCGGGTCTGGCGCTTCTTGCGGTCACGCAGGCCGGGGCGGCTCTGATCCGGGGTCACGCGACGACACTACGAGCAATCTTGCAGACAGTGCAAACTTTTAGTGAGTGAAGTGACGGGCGCCGCATCGCACCGGCGCCGGAAAACGGGTTGAGGGCGGTTCCGGACTTCCCGTACGTTTCCCGCACTCCTGTCGCAGCGAAGAAGGACGACTCCGCGTGACCCCTCCTGCTCTCTAGAACCTGACACGTTCCCCACGCCTGTAGCCGGCCGTTGCGCGCCGGCTCCCCGGGCTGCCCTCGCGCGCCCGGCCACAGCGTCCGAGGCCGCGCGTGATCGGCCTCGCGTCAGGTCTTCAGAGATCAGGTCTCCATGTCATCCCAACCGCATATCGTGCTGCCCTGGGTCGTACGCCGGACCCGCCTTCCGCTGCTGTCGCTGCGCTGCGCCGTCTGCCGGGCCGAGTCGGCCACCGCCGCCAAGGGCCGGTTCCGCGTCAACGCCAACGGCAAGCTGCTGGACGTGTGGCTGCTCGTCCGGTGCGTGTCCTGCGACCGCACCGTCAAGCTCACCGTCCGCGAGCGGGCGACCGTCAGCTCGTTCGATCCCGCCGAGCTGCACGGCCACCACGTCAACGATCCCGCCCTGGTGGCGGCCACACTGCTGGATCCGGCGTTCGCCCGGCGCTGCCGCTTCACCCTGGACTGGACGGACGCGTGGACGCTGGACGCGCCCACGGTGCCGCTGGACCGGTGGCCGGTCCAGGTGGACGTCACCTTCGAGGATCCGGTGCCGGTACGCCCGGACCGGCTCATCGCTCGCCGGTTCGGCCTCACCCGGTCCGAGGTGCTGCGCCGGGTCAAGTGCGACATCCCGCTGAAGCGTCCGACGAGCACCGCCTTCACCTTCACCGTGCTGGCGGAGGACTGACCGGGGCGTGGTTGCGGCGGCACCCGGCCGCCGCGACCACGCATCACCCGCCGCTCGCCGTGGCGAGTTCGGCCTCGATCAGATCGGCGGCCCGGTCGGCGCCGCCGACGGCGCGGGCCTGCCGCTTCAGCTGCGCACTACGCGCCACCACGGCGGGGTCCGCGGTGAGGGCGAGCAGCGTCTCGCGCAGCTCCGCGGCGGTGACGGTGGCCGAGTCGACGACCCGGGCGACGCCGAGGGATGCCAGCTGCTCGGCGTTCGCGAACTGGTCGGCCGCCTGCGGTACGGCGATCATCGGCGTCCCGCAGTAGAGACCTTCGCTGCTGCCGCCCATGCCGGCATGGGTGACGAAGGCATCCGCCTGCTCCAGTACGGCCAGCTGCGGCACCCACCGGTGCACCTCGACGCTGTCCGGAACGGGGCCGAGCTCGGCGGGATCGACGTGCTTGCCGATCTGGAGAACCGTGTGCCAGCCGGGCAGGTCACCGAACGCGGCGATGCAACGGCGGTAGAACTCGGGCTGCCGGGTGAAGGCGGAGCCGAGCGAGACGAGCAGCACCTTGTCTGCGCGCTCCGGTCGTACCCAGGAGCCCTGGTCGGAGCGGTCGCCCAGGACCGGGCCGACGAAGCTGTAGACCGACCGGTCCACGCGGTCGGCGTTCGGCTGGAGCGCCTCCGGCGGCAGGACGAGGCTGCGCACCGGCCGCCCCTGGAACGCCATGCTGTCGGTGACCGACGAACCCTCAGCGGTCAGCCACGCCGTGAACCGCTGGTAGTAGTCGGCGCCGCGCGGATCTGCCCGCATCGCCTCCACGGCGGGTGCCATCTCCTGCTCGTAGCCGTCCCAGGCGACGAACGTCGAGGACAGCTGGACGGCCGGAATCCCCCACTGCTCGCCGAGCAGCCGCGCCGGCGCGCCGGCGATGTCGTAGAGGAACAGGTCCGGCCGGTCGTCGGCGTAGGCGGTCCGTAGCTGCGGCAGCATGGCGACGGCGTCGTCGAGGAAGAGCGTGAGCTGCGCGATCGGGTCGTCGATGCCGGCGCCGCCGTCGGCGGGCAGCGTCGAGGCGTACGGCTTCAGCTCCGCGCCGGTGGTCCGGACGACCTCGGCGAAGGCGGGATCGTTGGCGTAGGTGACCCGGTGGCCGCGCCGCACGAGGGCACTGATGATCTCCAGGCTCGGGTTGACGTGGCCGTGGAACGGAATGCTGACCATGGCGATGTGCGGCACGTGATCTCCTGATCTCCACTGAGACGAGACGTCGCGTCTCGCTTGCCAAAGAAAAGCACGAGGTGACCGCGCCCGTCAAGACGCTACGTCTCGTCTCGCTGTAGGCTGTCGCTGTGACTCCGCAGCCCACCCGCCGCAACGAGCAGTCCCGCCGCGCGATCCTCGCCGCCGCGCTGGAGCTGCTGGCCGAGACCGGCTATCCGGCCCTGACCGTCGAGGCGATCGCCGCCCGCGCCGGAGTCGGCAAGCAGACCATCTACCGCTGGTGGCGCGGCAAGGGCGCGGTCATCCTGGACGCGCTCGCCGACGACATGCCGGAGGTCATCGCCCTGCCCGACACCGGTGACCTGCGGGCCGATCTGCGTGAGGTGCTCCGGGCCACTGTCGCCGAGTTCGCCGATCCGCGGCTGTCCGCGACCACCCGTGCCGTCACCATCGAGACTCTCGCCGACGAGGAGCTGGCCGACCAGGCGCGCGACCGGCTGCTCCGCCCCCAGCTGAACGCCGTCCGCGTACGCCTGGAGGCCGCCCGCGAGGCCGGCCAGGTACGCCCCGACGCTCCCCTGGACCAGGTGGTGGAGCTGCTGTTCGGCCCGCTCTACCACCGCTGGCTGCTGCGCAACGGCCCACTGACCGACGACTACGCCGACGGCATCGTCGACCTGGTCGTCGCCGCCGTCACCCCGTCAACGAGCACCCGCGGCTAGCCAGTCGTCGAAGCTGGTCGGCGCGATGCGTACGCCGTCGCCCGGCAGCAGCACGTTGCCGGACATCGAGGTGCCGAACACGCCCGACCACGTCGGAACAAGCCGGATCCGGCGGCCCCGCGCCTCGTGGGTGCGCCGGGCCATGTCGACGAGATCCTCCGTCGCGGGTCCGGCGATGTCGGCGTGGTGTCCCTGCGGTTCACCGACGGCGACCTCGGCGAGGATGTCGGCGACGTCCCGGGGTGCGATCGGCTGCACCAGCAGCGGTGCGACGGTGGCGACGCCGTCGCGTTCGGTCCAGCCGGTGACCATGGCGGCGAAGTCGTGGAACTGGGTGGCCGGGACGATCGTCCACGGCACCGGCCCGCCTGCTACCAGTCGCTCCTGTTCCCGCTTGCCCGCGTAGTGGGCGTTGTCGTCGACCCGGTGGATGCCGACGATCGACAGCAGCACGTGGTGCCGTACGCCGGCGCGTCGCTCGGCCGCCAGCAGGTTGCGCGTGAGGCCGCCGAGGTACGCAATCGTCTCGGAACGATCGCCTGCCGCCACGTTCGTCGTGTCGACGACCGCCTCTACGCCGGCGAGCGCCTCGTCCAGCCCGGTGCCCGTCGTCAGATCCACGCCCAGAGAGCGGCTGATGCGCACGACGTCGTGGCCCTGCCGCTCCAACGCGGCGACGGTCAGTGCCCCGATCCGGCCCGTCGCTCCCGCAACCGCGATCCGCATCGCCATCTGCCTCCTCTCGGATGCGTCCGCCTCACCGTAGTCGGCGAAACGGGCCGAGGCGCTCCCGCATCGCGTGCGCGCACATAACTGTCATTATGGTGCACCACCTATTCGTCCTATTTGACCGCTCGTATTAGGCAATTGGTGTTACCGGTAATCCGGTAATTAGCGTCGGCGAAACCCTCGGCGAGCCGGACGGTGGCAGCTCCCGCACTGCTCGACAATCCACGTGTGGCGAAGACTTCCCTCGCGCGACAGACGGCCGGCTTGCCTCCCGCACTGCACTACTACGTGGTGTACGACGATGTCGGCGCGCCGGAAGGGCTGTTGGTCGAGGAGTTCCTGCTCGCGGCGGACCACTCCTCCGCCGGGCTGGTGAGCGGTGGCTGGACTCGTTCCGAAGGCCGCTGGCACGAGGCGTCGGCCACCAGCCGGCGCCTACGCGTGGACGCCGCGTTGCGCAAGCGGGTGACGTCCGTCGGCCGGTCCGCGGCGGCGGCGCTCTATCGGGACCTCTGCGGTGAGGACCTGCCGGACGAAGGCGCGCTGCGGGAGTACTTCGGCACCCCTCCGGCTCCGCCGCCGTCCCCCTTGCGGTTGAACGACTCCGGGCCCCGGCCAGGGTTCCGCGAGACGCGCGTCTACCGGATCCTGTTCGCCGGCGAGTTGAGCCCGGACGGTCTCGCGGCACTCAGCGAGGCCTGGCAGATGCCGATCACCGGCGACCCGGCGGATCCCGAGACGCGCATCCTGGGCACGGTACGCCGTCAGGTCTCCGGCGACGCCTTCCGCTGGGATCTGCTCCGGGTCGCCGCAGGTGCCGCCTGGGCACTGGACGTGGCCTGCGACCTTCTCGGGGAACGCGACGAAGCGGTCGGTGTGCTGCTGCACGGTCTGACGACGCAGGTGCGCCGGCAGGGGATGGTTCCCGTCACGGTCGACCGGTTCCGCTGACGCCCCGCCGGTGAACTCAACGGCCGCGCGCCCTACCTCGCGAACGGCCTGATCACCTCGAAGGGCTCGGGGAACCGCACGGGGATCCGGGTCTCCTCACTCTTACGGTCGAGGAACGCCTTCGTCACGGCGAACCTGTCGAAGATCGCCGGCAGCGGGCGCAGCCTGCGGTCCAGCGACACGAAGAAGTTGTCCCAGTGGATCGGCACGATGAGGCCGGGCCGCGTCGCTTCCACCACGTGCCGCCAGTAGTCGCTCTGGAACCGCTGCGGCTGAACCCCCAGGGCGCCGATCGCGAGGTAGAGGACGTCGACGTCGAGTCCGTCGAACTTGCCCGGCACGAAGTTGGCACTCGGATGGATCAGCAGTGAGCCGCCGGGGTGGGTGATGAGGAAGGACAAGCACCCGCCGTCGCGGTAACTGCTCGCCCGTACCGGCGGGACCAGCGGCTCCTCGATCGTGCCCGGAAACCTGTTGTCCGGGCTGTGGACGCCGGCGAGCACGCGCACGGTGAACGCACCGATCCTGTGCTCGTCGCCGTCCGCGATGCACGTCATCGACTCCTCGGCGAGACCCGCGCCGCGTCCCATGTTGAGAGTCGACGCGGAGCCGAACAGCCGTCCGCCGAGATGCTTGACGACCTCGGGGGCATCCATGGCGTGGTCGTAGTGGGAGTGGGAGACGAAGAGGGCGTCGAGAAGGGTGACGCCGGCTCGGGAGAGAGCGCGGGTGATCCGCCCGAGGTCGGGGGCGACGCGGCCCAGTGCGACGCGGAGCAGTGAGGGCCTGCTCAGGAAGCCGTCGATCAGGATGCCGGACGTCCCGTCGGACAGGTAGACGGTCGTGGTGCCGAAGAAGACGGCTTCGACAGACGCCCCGCTGGAGCCCATGCGCAGATGGTAGTGCGCCCATGGGCTCCAGCGGCGGTACCGCGGGGGCCGAGGATCAGCGCGCCGAACTCGCCGGGGAGTCGGCGCCGTCGAGCGCCCCGGCGCCCCGGGTGCTGCGCAGGCTCCACCCGATCGACACCGCGATCGTCACCACGATCACGCCGAGGGTGACCGGGATGGGCAGCTTGCCGACCGGCGTCTCCGAGAGGATCAACTTGACGCCCGCGAAGGCGAGCAGGACGGCCAGGCCGTAGTGCAGGTGCACGAAGCGGCGCAGCAGCCCCGCGAGGCAGAAGTAGAGGCTGCGCAGGCCGAGGATGGCGAAGGCGTTGGCGGTCCAGACGATGAACGTGCTGGTGGTGATGGCCAGGATCGCGGCGACACTGTCGACGGCGAAGATCAGATCGGTGGCCTCGACCGCGATCAGGACCACGAACAGCAGAGTCGCCACCCGCTTGCCGTCGACCCGGGTGAAGAACCTGTCGCCGTGATAGGCCGGGTCGGTCGGCATGACCTTGCGGACCAGCCGGACGACGGGGTTGCGGTCCGGCGGGGTCTGCTCGTCGTGGCGGAACGCCATCTTGTATCCGGTGTAGACGAGGAACGCGCCGAACACGTACGCGGTCCAGAAGAACGTCTCGAGCAACTCGGCGCCGACGAAGATGAAGACCAGCCGGAAGACCAGGGCGCCGATGACACCCCAGAACAGCACCTTGTGCTGGAACGCGGCCGGCACGGCGAAGTAGGTGAAGATCAGCGCGAAGACGAAGACGTTGTCGATCGACAGCGCCTTCTCGATCAGGTAGCCGGCGTAGTAGGTGCCGGCCACGTCACCGCCCTGCCAGGCCCAGAGGACGACACCGAAGAGCAGGCCGGCGGCGATCCAGATGCCGGACCAGACCGCTGCCTCACGGAAGCCGATGACGTGGTTGTCGCGGTGCAGGAACAGATCGACGGCGAGCATCGCCGCGATCGCCAGCATGAGTACGGCCCAGATCCACCAGGACACGGACATGACGAAGGGGACCTTTCGCCCGGGGCCGGCACACCCGAGGTGTTCCGGCGCTGCTGGACGAAGGTCTCCCCGGGCCACCCGTAGCGGTGGCTGCACCGCCGGGATCCGGATGGGCCGGGCCCGTACTGACGGCGGTGCGTGGATCGTCGGGTACTCCCCCTCGAACTACGATCGATTATTCACGAAGCACAGTTCGTGCGTCAAGGGGGAGCCGGCCGTCGATAGGGTGACCGGATGGACGAAGACGCACGACGCCGGCACTCGTCGTCGTTCGGCGCGGAGGCCACCGCGTACGCCGAACACCGCCCGGACTATGCGCACACCGCCCTGCGATGGGCCCTCGAACCCGCACCCGGCGTGCGGGTGCTCGACCTCGGCGCGGGCACCGGCAAGCTCACCGCCACCCTGGCCGAGGTGAGCGACGACGTCACGGCCGTGGAGCCGGACCCGGCGATGCTCGCCGAACTCCGCCGCACACTGCCGGACGTACGTGCGCTCGCCGGCAGCGCCGAGGCGATCCCCCTGCCGGACTCCTCCGTCGACGCCGTCGTTGCCGGCAATGCCATGCACTGGTTCGACATGGCCGTGGCCGGGCCGGAGATCGCCCGGGTCCTCGCGCCCGGCGGAGTCCTGGCCGGACTGTGGAACGTCGTGGACGACCGGGTCGACTGGGTTGCGGGGCTCGCGGCGGTCAGCGGAAGCGCCGCCATCGGCCCCCGGGACACGCCCGCGAGCTGGCGCGCCGCGACGGCGACCATGCACCTGCCGAAGACGGGCGAGGCCCGGTTCGGCTCGCCCGAGCAGGCGGAGTTCCCGCACGGGCAGCGCCGTACCGCCGATTCGCTCGTGGCGACGCTCGCCACCCGGGCCGGGATGCTGGTCATGCCGGAACGGGAACGCACGGAGGCGCTCGACCGCATCCGCGCCTACCTGGCGAGCCGGCCGGAGACGGCCGACGGGGAGTTCACGCTCCCGATGCTCACCTGCGTACTGCGGGTGCGGCGCAGGTGAACGGCGCGGACGTCCGGTCCGCCGCCGCCGCGATGACCGCCGTGCTGCGGCCCACCGCCGGCCGCGACTGGACGGTACGCGCGGGCGACCTGGACTGGTCCTGCTGGACCGCCGCCGCGCACGTCGCGCACGACCTGGCCGCGTACGCCGGTCAGGTGTCCGGCCGGCCCGACGGCGGCTACCTCCCGTTCGACCTGCGGGTACGCGCCGACGCCGCGCCCGCCGAGGTGCTCACTGTCGCGGCGGCCGCGGCCGGGATGCTCGCCGCCACCATCGACGCGGCGAGCCCGGACGACCGGGCGTGGCACTTCGGGCCGTGCGATCCGGGCGGGTTCGCCGCGATGGGCGTGGCCGAGATCCTGCTGCACACGCACGACCTGACCCGAGGGCTCGGCCTGGACTGGTCGCCACCTGCCGAATCGTGTGCCCGCGTGGTGCGCCGGCTGTTCCCCGACGCGCCGGGCGGCGACCCGGTGCCGGTGCTGCTGTGGCTGACCGGCCGCGCGCCGCTCGGCGACCGGCCGCGGCGTACCGCGTGGACCTGGCAGGCGGCGCTTCCCTGAGCGCTCTCAGCGACGCCACCAGCGCCAGCGACGGCGCGGGCGGGCCGAGGCGGCACGCTGCGGCTCCGGTGCCGTGACGCCCGGCGCGGCGTGTTCCCGATCGGCGCGCCAGCGGCGCACCGCCTCGTCGACGTTCACCGGGCGGACCACCACGCGTGGCCCGGTCGGGGTACGCAGCCAGGCCACCACCTCGGTGTTGAGCGCCGCCACGTACGACCGGACGGCCTCCTCGGTGGGCAGGTCGCGCAGCTCGGCCGGGAGCTGTTCGATGCGGCGGCGCAACTGGAGCGGGGTGGGCAGCAGCAGGTCGGACGGGATCTGCTCGCGCTCCATGAAGCTGCGGATCCACCAGCCCTCGTCGTAGGGCATGTCACGCCCCGGGATGGGCTTGCCGGCGCCCGGCAGGTTGTCGAACTCGCCGCGCTCCTGGGCCGAGCGGATCTGCGCCTCGACCGCGGCCTCCCAGTCTGTCGTCACCGCCGTCACCTCCCGTACCCACGGTATCCGCCGCCGTCCGACAAGGGTCAGCGTCGCGCGGGGCCGGGCTGTTCCCGGGCGCCGGGCAGGACTGCGGCGTAGCGTGCCCCCGGGGAAAGGGGTGACGGCGTGCGCGACTGGCTCATCGGACTCGCGGTGGCGGCGGCCTGCCTGATTGTGAGCTGGGCGGTCCTGGTACTGCTGGCCCGGCGCCTGCCGCCGGGGATCCTGCGCGATCTGGCCGCGTTCGTGCCCGACTGCGTGACAGCGGTACGACGGCTTCGCCGCGATCCGCGGGTGCCCCGCCGTGCCCGCGTCGCGATCGTGGTCGCCGGAATCTGGGTGGCCAGCCCGATCGACCTGATCCCGGAGTTCCTGCCGGTGATCGGCCCGCTGGACGACATCGTGGTGGTGGCGCTCGCGTTGCGCTACGCCGCCCGGCAGGTGCCCCGGCAGGTGCTGCTCGACGCGTGGCCGGGCGAGCCGCGGCTGCTGCTGCGCCTGCTCGGCCCGTGAGAGCAGCGGCGGGCCGGTGTCAGGGCAGGTGGCGGACGTGCCGGTGGCCGTCCCGGGGGAACGGCGCGCGGGCCGGCAGCACCTCGGCGAAGACGTACCCACTCTTCTCCGCCACCCGGCAGGAGGCCGGGTTGTCGACCTGGTGCAGCAGCTCCAGGCGGGTCAGCCCGGTGGCGGCGAACCGGGCGAACGCCCACGCGGTGACCGCCTCCACCGCCCGTGGCGCGACGCCCCGCCCGCGTGCCGGCGCCGCCGTCCAGTAGCCGATCTCGGCGGACGGGCGTCCCGGGCGGACATCCTTGAGCACCACGCAGGCCGCCACCCGGTCCTCCTCCAGCACCGCGAACATGAACCGGTGCCCTGCCGCCCAGCCCTGGTGGCTGCGACGCAGGAACACCTGCGCCTGCGCCGGACCGGTCACCGGATGCCTGGTCCAGGCGCGCAGCACCGGATCCCGGTACGCCTCGATCAGCGCGCCGGCGTCGCCGTCGCGCCACGGGCGCAGCAGCAGGGCGGGTGCGGTCGGGGTGGCCGGCGCGGACAGCACGATCGACATGCGGCAAGTATCACCGCCCTCGACCCGATCACGTGACCCGCGCAACACCCCACCAGCGCCCCACGGGCACCCGTGGACGGCGGCAACCGGCGTAGGGTCCGGTTCACGGTCGGCAACGGGGAGGCGACGTGGTCACTGTCGGCGCGGTCCTGGGAATCGCCCTTGTGGCGCTCGGTCTGGTGCTCACACCCGGGCCGAACATGGTCTACCTGGTGTCCCGGTCGGTGACGCAGGGGCGGCGGGCCGGGCTGGTGTCGCTGCTCGGCGTGGCCGTCGGCTTCCTGGTCTACCTGGCCGCCGCAGTGGCCGGTATCGCCACCGTGTTCGTGCTGGTCCCGCCGCTGTATACGGCGGTGAAGCTGGCCGGCGCGGCTTACCTGCTGTGGCTGGCCTGGCGGACGCTGCGCCCCGGTGGCACGTCGGCGTTCACCCCGGCGCCGCTGCCGCCGGACCGGCCCCGGCGCCTGTTCACCATGGGCCTGGTCACCAACCTGCTCAACCCGAAGATCGCCATCCTGTACGTGTCGCTGCTGCCGCAGTTCGTCGACCCGGCGCGCGGGCACGTGGCGGTGCAGAGTCTGCTGCTCGGCCTGACCCAGATCGTCGTGGCGCTGACCGTGAACGCGCTCATCGTGCTGAGCGCCGGTTCGGTGTCGGCGTTCCTCACTCGCAGGCCGGGCTGGGCGCGCGTGCAGCGGTGGGTGATGGGCACGGTGCTGGCGGCGCTCGCGGTGCGGATCGCCGCCGACCGCTCCCGCGCCGCCGTCGCCACCCCCTGACCCGGGTACGCACCTCAGCGCCCGAGGACGTCCCACCACCAGAGCCGCGTCACGGGGTCTCCTCGCGTACCACCGCCACGCCGCCCGGCGCCACCGTCAACTCGCCGTCGACAGCCGCGCCGGTGAGCAGTTCGAACCCGGCAGCCGGCACCCGCTGCGGCCGGTCGGTGTGGTTGAGCAGGTAGAGCACCCCGTCGTGGCGGCGTACCGCCTCCACACCCTCGGGCGCGCCGGGGCAGGCCGGGGCCACACCGGCGAGCCGGGCCGCCTCCGCGAGCAGCCGCCGGTACGTGTCGTCGTCGGGGCGGGTGGAGACGTACCAGGCGTACGCGTCGCCGACCCGGTTCCGGGTGATCGCGGGACGGCCCGCCGGCACTCCCCCGGCGTACGCGCTGACCGTCTCCGCGCCGGCCGGGTGCACCGTCTCCGACCAGATCCGGCCGGTCCCGCCGCCGGTCAGCGGCACGTGTTCGTCGTCGGCGAGGGGGTGGAACTCCTCCACCCGCACGCCGAGCAGATCCCGGTACGCGCCCGGGTAGCCGCCGAGGCGTACCCGGGCGTGCTCGTCGGCGACGCCGCTGAGCCAGGTCACCAGCAGATGCCCGCCGCCGTGGACGTGCCGGCGTACCCAGTCGACTGTGGCGTCGGAGGCGAGGTAGAGGGCGGGGAGCACGAGCAGCCGGGCGCCGTCGAGCGGAGCGCCGGGCGGCACCACGTCGGCGGTGACGCCCGCGTGCCACAGCGCCCGGTGCACGGCGGCCGCCTCGCCGGGGTGGTCGAGTCCGTCGCGGGGCATCCCCGGGTGCCGCAGCGCCCAGCCGCTCGCCGCGTCGTACGCGATGGCCACCGCCGCCTGGACGCGGCCCGGCGCGGTCCCGGCGAGCCGGCCCAGCGCGGCGCCCAGGTCGGCGGCCTCGCGGAACACGCGGGTGTCCGGCCCGGCGTGCGAGACGACTGCGGAGTGGAAGCGTTCCGCGCCGCCGGCCGGTGCGCGCCACTGGAAGAACATCACCCCGGCGGAGCCGCGCGCGACGTGGGCGAGGCTGTGCCGGATCATCCGGCCGGGTTCCTTGGTGTGCATGCGCCCGGCGGTGTGGATCTGGTTGGGCGCGCTCTCCATGAGCAGCCACGGCACCGGCCGTCCGGCGCCGTGGCGGGCCCAGCCGCGGGCCAGGTCGGCGGCGAACGCGGTCTGCTCCTCGCCGCCCAGGTCGGTGGCGGACGGGTAGTGGTCGATCGCGACCAGGTCGACCTCGCGCGCCCAGCGGGCGTGGTCGACCGGCACCCAGTCGCCGAGCACGTAGTTGGTGGTGACAGGAACCGCCGGGTTCGCCGCGCGCAGCAGGTCCCGTTGCTCGGTGTACGCGGACAGCAACGTGTCGGACCAGAAGCGGCGGAAGTCGAGCAGCTGGCCGGGGTTGGCGAGGTACTGGGTGGCGCGGGGGGTGCCGACCTGCGCCCAGTCGGAGTAGTGCTGGCTCCAGAAGCTGGTGACCCAGGCGTCGTTCAGCGCGTCGAGGTCGCCGTACCGGGTGGTGAGCCAGTGGCGGAACGCCGTCTCGGCGTGCGGGCAGTGGCAGGTGGTGCCGTACTCGTTGTGCACGTGCCACAGCGCGAGCGCCGGGTGGTGTGCGTAGCGGGCGGCGAGCACCTCGGCGATGCCGCGGGCGGCGTCCCGGTACGCGGGCGCGGCGGCGCAGTAGGTGTCCCGGCTGCCGTGGTGCAGGCGTACGCCGTCGGCGGTGAGCGGCAGGGCGTCCGGGTGGCGCAGCGAGAACCAGGGTGGCGGCGACGCGGTGGGGGTGGCCAGGGCGGCCCGGATGCCGCCGGAGTGCAGCAGGTCCAGCACGTCGTCGAGCCAGTCGAGTGTGTAGCGGCCGGGTTCGGGTTCCAGCCGGGACCAGGCGAACACGCCGACGGTGACCAGGTTGACCCCGGCGGCGCGCATCAGGGCGACGTCCTCGCGCCACACGTCGGGCGGCCACTGTTCCGGGTTCCAGTCGCCGCCGTAGCAGAGCCGGCCGTCGTCCCACAGCGCTTTAGTTGGCATCCCGGCCAAAATAGGAACAGGTGAGACGGAAAGTCAATGCCGTCGATCATTGACAGTTAGTTGGGCTTCCAAAGAAACTGGCGGGACCGCCCGTGGACGCCGCGAGGAGACGCCCATGCCGTACCGCCCGCCGCTGGTCCCGTACGAGACGTTCGTGGCCGACCCGCCCGACCTGCCGGTCCGCGCCCCCGGCGAGGAGGGCGCCGACGACGTGCTGCGGGCCGAGGTCGCCGCGACCGATGCGCACGGCGTCACGCTCACCGCGACCTGCGCGTCCGGCCGCACGCTCGCCGCGCGCGTCGAGGCCGCCGGGGACGGGATCATCCGGGTACGCCTCGCCGACGACCTCTCGGTCCGCAGCCGGTCCGCACGGGCACTGACGCTGGTCCACCCGCAGCCGCACCCGGCCACGGTGACTGTCACCGACGGGCGCGTCCGGGTGGGTGCCGGTGGCGTGGTCGCCGAGGTGCGCCTGGACCCGTGGGGGTTGCGCTTCCTCACCCCCGACGGTCGGCTGCTGCTAGCCGCCGACGGCGGCACCCGGGACATCAGCGGTCGCCGCCGCACGCTGCCGCTCGGCCGCTCCACAGTCGACGGTGAGCCGGTGGCCTGGCACGAGAGCTTCGTCGCACCCGGCGACGAACGGTTCGTCGGCTTCGGCGAGAAGTTCACGCCGCTGGACAAGCGCGGCCAGCGACCGCTGATGTGGAACTTCGACGCGTTCGGCGGCGAGTCCGACCGCTCGCACAAGAACGTGCCGTTCTACCTGTCCGACCGCGGCTACGGCGTCCTCGTCGACAGCGGACTGCCGGTGCAGTTCGACGTGTGCGCGAGCACCCACAGCAGCGTGCAGATCCTCGTCCCGGACGACCTGCTCGACTACTACGTGCTGGCCGGGCCCACCCCGGAGCGGGTGCTCGACCGGCTCGACACGCTGACCGGGCGGCCGTACCTGCCGCCGAGATGGGCGTTCGGCGCCTGGATCTCGTCGGGCTTCTTCCCGGACAGCCAGCAGCGCGTGCTGGAACGGGCCCGGCGCATCCGCGAGCGGGACATCCCCTGCGACGTGCTGCACCTCGACTGCTACTGGCAGGTCGCCGGGCACTGGTCGGACCTGCGCTGGGACGCCGACGCCTTCCCCGACCCGGACGGCATGCTCAAGGACCTCACCGAGCAGGGCTTCCGGGTGTGCCTGTGGATGAACCCGTACCTGATGACCGGCAGCCCGCTCTACGCCGAGGCCGAGGCCGCCGGGTACTTCCTGCGCCGCCCCGACGGCGGCACGTACGTCGCCGACACCTGGCACGGCAGCTACCCGGAGTGCGCCATCGTGGACCTCACGAACCCCGCGGCGGTGCGCTGGTTCCAGGGCCTGCTGCGGCCGCTGCTGGCGCAGGGCGTCGCGGCGTTCAAGACCGACTTCGCCGAGGGCGTACCGGCCGACGCGGTGGCGCACAACGGCATGACCGGCGTGGAACTGCACAACGTGTACGCGCTGCTGTTCAACGACGCGGTCGCCGACGTCACCGAGGAGGTCGCAGGGCACCGCACGGTGTGGGCGCGCTCGTCGTACCTGGGCGGGCAGCGGCACAGCGCCCAGTGGAGCGGCGACGTCAACGCCACCTGGCCCGGCATGGCCAGCACGCTGCGCGGCGGCCTGTCCCACGGGCTGTCGGGCGTGCCGTTCTGGAGCCACGACACCGGCGGTTTCCACGGCACCCCCGAACCGGACCTGTACGTGCGCTGGACCCAGTTCGGCGCGCTCTCCCCGCTGGTACGGCTGCACGGCACCACCAGCCGCCTGCCGTGGGAGTTCCCGCCCGAGGCGGAACGGCACGCGGTGGACGCGCTGCGGCTGCGCTACCGGCTGCTGCCGTACCTCTGGTCGGCGGCGGTGGCGAGCGCCCGCACCGGCGGCCCGATGCTGCGGGCGCTGCTCGTCGACACCCCGGACGACCCGGCCGCCTGGACCGCCGACCTCCAGTACCGCCTCGGCCCCGACCTGCTGGTGGCGCCGGTGCTCGACCCGTCGGGCGAGCGTGCCGTCTACCTGCCGGCGGGCGACGACTGGCTCGACGCGTACACGGGGCAGCGGCACCCCGGCGGCCGGCACCTGCGGGTGAGCGTGCCGCTCGATCGGCTGCCGCTGTACGTGCGGCACGGCGCGCTGATCCCCACGGTGGCGCCCGCGGCGACGGTCGGGACCGGCGCGTTCCGGGACGTCACGCTGGTGGCCTGGGGCGGCGTGGACGGCGTGGACGGCGTGGTGCACGACCCCGACGGCGACACCACGATCACCGCCGTGCGCGACGGGGACACGCTGCGTGTACGCGTGGACGGGCCGCTGGACGTACGGCGGGTCAGCGTGGTCGGTGAGGATCCGCCGCGCCGGGTGGTGCTCGACGGCGAGCCGGTCCCGGTGACGCCGTTCGCGCCGTGGTTCGGCGGCGGAGACCGGCCGGCCGGAATCTCGCCCATTTAGTTTAAGCTGTAGCCGAACTCGGGCCGGGCGCAGGAGGCGGGCAGTACGTGATCAGCATCGACCGGCCGACGGCCGACCTCGGCGACGTGCGGGTGACCAACCGGGCCGCCGTGCTCCGGCACGTCCGCCGGCATGCCCCCTGCTCCCGGGCCGACGTGGCCGCGCACACCGGGCTGAACAAGGCCACCGTCTCCAGCCTGGTCGCCGAGCTGATCGAGCACGGCCTGCTGCGGGAGACCGGGCTGACCGAGAACCGGGTGGGCCGCCCGGCCACCATGCTCGTGCTCGACGGCTCCCGCTACGTCGGGCTCGGCCTGCGCGTCGGCGCGGACGAACTGGTGGCGGTCGCCGCCGGACCGGGCGGCGACCCGGTGCTCACCTGGCGACGGGCGTTCCCCGCCGCCACCGCCGGTCCCGAGGAGACGGTGAAGGCGCTCGCCGCGCTGGTCCGGCGCGCCGTCACCCGGATCGGCGCCGACCGCACCGTGCTCGGCCTGACCGTTGCCGTACCAGGGCTGGTGGATCCCGACGGCGACGTGCCGGCCGCCCCGGCGCTGGGCTGGCGCGGCGTGCCGCTTGCGGCGTCGGTGCGCCGCGCGCTACGCGACCCGGGTTTCCCCGTCGCCGTCGACACCGAGGCCAACCTCGCCGTGCTGGCCGAGCGGCGGCACGGCCCGTACGCCGCCACCACCGATCTGGTGCACCTCACCGGCGGCCCGGCGATCGGCGCGGGCCTGATCAGCGGCGGCCGGCTGCTGCGCGGCGGCCGGGGCTTCGCCGGGGACGTCGGGCACCTGCCGCTGGCCGCTGACGGCCCGGCCTGCGACTGCGGGCGGCGCGGCTGCCTCACCGCGCTGCTCGGCGTGGACGCGGTGATCCGCCGGCTGCTACCAGACGCCGGGCCGGTCACCGACCACCTGCCGGAGATCGAACGGATCCAGGCCCTGGCCCGCGCCGGGGACGAGCCGGTACGGACCGGGCTCACCGAGATGGGCCGGCTGCTCGGGCAGGCCGTGTCGGTGCTGTCCGGGCTACTCGACCCGGAGGCGGTGGTGGTCGGCGGTCACCTGGCGGCGCTCGCGCCGTGGCTGCTGCCGGCCGCCCACGCCGAACTCGCCGCCCGCACACCGGTCCCACCCGGCGTGCGGCTGGAGGCCAGCACGCTCGGGTCCGCAGCCGGCGCGCTGGGCGGGGCCACCGCCGCAATGGCCACAGTGGAGGCGGGACGCCTGCCCGCCGGATGACCCCTTGACCGCACCCGCCGGAAGGTGTCAACCTCGGTAGCGCCGCGTTCCGGGACCGGGCAACCTGCGAAGCGGCGTGTTTTTCGGCGGTTGTCGAAGCGCTTCACCACCGCTCCGGGCCGACACCGCCGACCCCCACCACCACCCCTTTTCGCGTACGCGCCGCCGCATCACCGGCTCGTTAGTCGAAGCGCTTCGACGAACGAGCGGCAGCACGTACGCCGACCGGAGGCGCCCACCATGACCGACCCCGTCCCCCACCGTCTCGACGACCTGCTGGCCCGGCTCACGCTGCCGGAGAAGCTCGGCCTGCTGCACCAGTGGCAGGCGCCGGTGCCCCGGCTCGGCCTGCGCGCGTTCCGCACCGGCACCGAGGCGCTGCACGGCGTCGCGTGGCTCGGCACCGCCACCGTCTTCCCGCAGGCGATCGGCCTGGCCGCGACCTGGAACCCGGACCTGATCCGGGCGGTCGGGGCCGCCGTCGGCGACGAGGTGCGGGTCAAGCACCGGGCCGACCCGGACCGCGTCGGTCTCAACGTATGGGCGCCGGTGGTCAACCCGCTGCGCGACCCCCGGTGGGGGCGCAACGAGGAGGGCTGGTCCGAGGACCCGTGGCTGACCGGCCGGCTCGCCACCGCGTACGCGCTGGGGCTGCGCGGCGACCACCCGATCCGGCTGCGGACCGCGCCGACGCTCAAGCACTTCCTCGGCTACAACAACGAGACCGACCGGGCCACCACCTCCAGCGACCTGCCGCCCCGGGTGCTGCACGAGTACGAGCTGCCCGCCTTCCGCGCTCCCCTGGCCGCAGGCGCGGCGGTGGCGGTGATGGCGTCGTACAACCTGGTCGACGGCGTACCGGCGCACCTGAGCCCGCTGATCGAGGGTGAACTGCGCGGCTACGCCGACGACGAGATCATGGTGGTCGGTGACGCCGGTGCGGTCGGCAACATCGCCGGCGTGCAGGAGTACCTGCCCGACCACGTGGCAGGCTTCGCCGCCGCGCTGCGTGCCGGCATCGACAGCTTCACCGAGGACGACGAGGACACCGCCCCCACAGTGGAGCGCCTCACCGAGGCGCTGGCGCGCGGACTGATCGAGCCCTCCCACGTGGACCGGGCGGTACGGCGGATCCTGTCCGTGCGGTCGCGGCTGGGCGACCTGGCCCCGGACCCCCACGACGACGTGCCGCCGGACACGCTCGACAGCCTCGCCCACCGGGAACTCGCCCGCGAGGCCGCCCGCCAGTCGGTGGTGCTGCTGCGCAACGACGGCCTGCTGCCGCTGCGCCCCGGCACCCGGGTCGCGGTGCTCGGCCCGCTCGCCGACACCGTACTCACCGACTGGTACAGCGGCACCCCGCCGTACACGATCAGCCCGTACGCCGGGTTGCTCGGACGCCTGCCCGAGGTGACCACCCACCCCGGCACCGACCGGATCACCCTGCACGTCGGCGACCGCGCGGTACGCCACGACGGCGGCCCGCTGGCGCTCGGCGACACAGCGGCCGAGTTCGACGTGGTCGACTGGGGGCAGGACGTGGTGGCGCTGCGCGCCGTGGACACCGGCCGGTACGTCGGCGCCGACGACACCGGCGCCCTCGTCGCCGACCGCGACGGACCCGGCGGCTGGGTGGTACGCGAGACGTTCCGCCTGCACCACCGGCCCGACGGCACCGCGCTGCTGCACCACCTCGCCACCGGTCGGCACGTCGGCGTCGCACCGGACGGACGGCTGAGCGTCGCCACCGGCGACCCGGCCGTGTTCACCGTGACGCTGCTCGTCGACGGGGCCGCCGCTGCCGCCGCGCTCGCCGCCGAAGCCGACGTGGCGGTGGTGGTGCTCGGCAACCACCCGATGGTCAACGGCCGGGAGACCGAGGACCGGGCCGACCTGGCGCTGCCCACCGGCCAGGCCGAGTTGCTGCGGGCCGTGCACGCCGCGAACCCGCGTACCGTGCTGGCGCTGACGAGCAGCTACCCGTACGCGGTGGGCTGGGCGCAGGAGCACGTGCCGGCGGTGCTGTGGAGCGCCCACGGTGGACAGGAGCACGGCAACGGGCTGGCTGACGTGCTGCTCGGCGCCGCCGACCCGGGCGGGCGGCTCACCCAGACCTGGTACGCCGACGCCGCCGAACTGCCCGACCTGCTCGACTACGACGTCATCGGCGCCGACGCCACGTACCTGTACCACCGGGGTGAGCCGCTGTACCCGTTCGGGCACGGGCTCAGCTACGCCACGTTCGACTACGCTGACCTCCGGTTGAGCACCACCACGGCGCGCGCCGGCGAGGAGGTGGAGGTGAGCGTCGAGGTCACCAACACGGGCCGCCGCCCGGGCACCGAGGTCGTGCAGCTCTACACCCGGCAGCGGCGCTCCCGGGTCAAGCAGCCGCTGCGGCAGTTGCGCGACTTCGCCCGCGTCACGCTCGACCCGGGCTGCGCCGCCCGGGTGACGCTGCGGCTGCGTACCGCCGACCTGGCCTGGTGGGACGAGACCCGCGCCGCGATGGTGGTGGAGGACGCCGTCCACTCCGTGCTGGTCGGCCGGTCCGCGCGGGACATCCGGCTCGCCGGCGCGCTGACAGTGACCGGCGGCGACGCCACCGCCGAGCCGGCGGGCTCACGAGTGGGGGCGGTCCGGTGAGCGGGCGGACCCCGGGTGAGCAGGTCACCATCGCCGACGTGGCCCGGCACGCCGGAGTGGCCGCCAGCACCGTGTCGTACGTGCTCAGCGGCAAACGCACCATCTCGGCCACCACCCGGGGACGGGTGCTCGCCAGCGTCCGCGCGCTCGGCTACCACCCGCACGCCGGGGCCCGCGCGCTGGCCAGCCGCAAGGCCAACGTGATCGCGCTGGTGCTGCCGCTGCGTACCGGCATGCAGGTGCCAGTGGTGATGCGGTTCGCCACCGCCGTGGTCACCACCGCCCGCCGCTACGACCACGACGTGCTGCTGGTCACCGCCGACGAGGGACCTGCCGGGCTGCACCGCATCGCCGGCAGCGCGCTCGTCGACGGCGTGCTGCTGATGGACGTGGAGCTGGAGGACTCCCGGGTGCCGCTGCTGCGCGAGCTGGCGCTACCCGGCGTCCTGATCGGACACCCTGCCGACAGCACCGGGCTGGCCTGCGTGGACCTCGACTTCCGGCGCGCCGGTGAGCTGTGCGTGGAACACCTGGCCGCCGCCGGGCACCGGCGGATCGCGCTGCTCGGCGCCCCCGCCGCGGTCTACGACCGGGGCACCGGGTTCGCCCACCGCACCCGCGCCGGGGTACGCGCCGCGGCCGAGCGGCTCGGCGTCGACGCGGTGACCCGGCCCTGCGAGGAGGGACCGGCCGCGGTACGCCGGGACCTGGAGGCGCTGCTCGCCGACCACCCGGACGTCACCGGGCTGGTCGTGCAGAACGAGTCGGCGGTCGGGCCGGTGCTCGCCACGCTGCCGCTGCTGGGACGCCGGGTGCCCCGCGACGTGTCGGTGGTCGCGATCTGCCCGGACGAGCTGGCCGAGCAGTCAGGGCTCACCTGCGTGCCGGTGCCCGCCGAGGAGGTCGGACGGCAGGCGGTGGCGTTGCTGATGCGGCGCCTGAACGGCGAGCCGGTGCCGGAGGTGACGCTGCTGGAACCGCACCTCACCGTGCGGGACACCAGCGCCGGCCGGTGACGGCGCACCGCATCCACGACACCGTACCGGCCGACGACTGGACGGACGCGTTCCTCACCGGCAACGGCGAGCTGGGACTCATGGTCCACGGGCGGCCGCACGCGGAACGGATCGTGGTGAACCACCACCGGCTCGTCCTGCCGAACGGCACCCGGGACGCCCGCGCGCCCGAGCTGGCCGGCCGGATGCCGCACATCCGCGCGCTGGTGCTCGCCGGACGCCGGGCCGAGGCCGCCCGGCTGCTCACCGGCGGCCGGGAACTGGAGTGGACCCAGTCGTTCCACCCCGGGTACGCGCTCACAGTCGACGCCGCGCCCGGACCGGTACGCGACTACCGGCGCGACACCGACTTCACCACCGGGGAGGTGACCGTCGACTGGTCGGGCGGGCGGCGGCGCTGCTTCGCCTCCCGCGCCGACGACGTGGCGGTGCTCCACCTCGACCAGGGCGACTGCGTGGTCGGGGCGACGGGTGAGCTGCCCGGCAAGCCGGCCGACGTGGTCTACGAGCACGCCGCGTACCGCCGCGACGGGCTGGTGTTCCTGCGGGTCCGCGCCCGCTATCCGGACGCCGGCGGCGCGTACGGGTTCGAAGGGCTGACGTTGCTGCGCGGCGACGTGACCGTCGACGGCGACCGGGTGCGGGTACGCGGACCGGCGCTGCTCACCACGCTCGTGGACCGGCCCGGCGCGCCGCCGTGGCGTACCCGGGCCTCGGAGGGGCGGCTCGCCGCGCTGACCGGCGACTACGACACGCTGCTGGCGCGGCACGTGCTGCGCCATCGCGGCCCGTACACCCGGGTCGGCCTGGACCTCGGCGTGCCCGCCGCCGACCGGGCGCTACCAGTCGGTGAGCTGCTGGCCCGGCAGGCCGCCGCGCCGGACCGGCTGGACCCGGCGCTGCTGGAACGGCTGTTTCACTCCGGCCGGTACCTGCTGTTCAGCGCCAGCGGGGTGCTGCCGCCCCGGCTGACCGGGCTGTGGCTGGGCTCCTGGGACGCCGCGTGGGCCGGTGACTTCACCACCGACGCGAACCTGAACCTGCAACTGGCGGGCGCGAACGTGGGCGCGCTGCCGGAGGTGACAGCCGCGCACGCCCGGCTGGTCGCCGCGCAGGTGGACCACTGGCGCGCCAACGCCCACGCGGTGTACGCGGCGCGCGGGCTGCTGGCACCCAGCCGCACCGACGGCGAGCACGGGCACCTGTTCCACGTCCACCCCGACTGGCCGTTCACCGCGTGGCTGGCCGGCGCGGACTGGCTGCTGCACCCGCTGCACGAACACCACATGGTCACCGGTGAGCCGCTGGGCGAGGTGGCCGGCTGGCTGGCCGAGGTGGCGGACTTCTTCGCCGACGTGCTGACCGTCGTGGACGGGCGGCCGGCGCTGGTGCCGTCGTACTCGCCGGAGACCGGCCCGTACGACGACACCGGCCGGGTCGCGCCGGTCGCGGTCAACGCCACGATGGACGTCGCCGCCGCCCGGCACGCGTTGCGGCTGGCCGCCGAGGTGACCGGCACGGACCGGTGGGCCGGGGTGCGGCCGCCCGGCTACCTGGTGGACGGGCGCGGCGCGCTGGCCGAGTGGGCGTGGCCGGGCAGCACCGGCGACGAGGACCACAGGCACGTCAGCCACCTTTATCCGGTGTGGCCGCTGGACGAGATCGACCCGGACGACACCCCGGAGCTGGCCGCCGCCGCGCACCGGGCGCTGACGCTGCGCGGCGACGAGAACCGGTCCGCGCACGGCAGCCTGCACCGGGCGCTGGCGGCGGCCCGGCTGCGCGACGGCGAACTGGTCGCGGCGAACCTGCGCAAGATCCTCGGCGCGGACATTTTCTTCCGGTCGCTGATGAGCGCGCATAACCCGGGCCGGACCACGTACAACGCCGACGCCGCGCACGCGCTCCCGGCGGTGCTGATCGAGTCGCTGGTGCAGTCGCGCCCGGGAACGCTGCGGCTGCTCCCCGCGCCGCTACCGGGCCTGCCCTCGGGCAGGCTGCGCGGCATCACCTGCCGGGGCCGGGTCACCGTCGAGGAGCTGACCTGGACGCCGGGGCAGGTGCGGGCGCGGCTGGTGTCGCCGGTGGCGCAGCGCGTAGTCGTGCACGCGCCCGGCGGCCGCCGTGCGGTGACGCTGGCCCCGGACCGGCCGTACGAGATGGTGTTCGGCTAGAGATTGTCGGGCTGGTGCAGCGCCGGGTGGCTCTGTCCCGGCGCGGCGTACCAGGGCGGGGCGTCGTCGGTGAGCGCGGTGCCGATCCGCAGCCGCGCCCAGTCGTCCAGGTCGGGCAGCGCGTCCGGCGCGAACCAGGCCACCGCCAGCGACTCGTCGCCGTCGGCCGCCGGTGCCCCGCCGACCGCCCGGCAGCGGAACCAGATGTTCAGGTATTCGCAGGCGTCGCCGTTGGGGTAGACCACCGGGTGGGTGGCGACACCGGCGAGCCGGTCGATCGCCACCTTCACGCCCGTCTCCTCGTGGACCTCCCGCACCAGCGCGTCGGCGGGCTGCTCGCCCGGGTCGACGGTGCCCGCCGGGACCGACCAGCGGCCGTTGTCGCCCCGGCGGGCCAGCAGCACCCGCCCCGCGTCGTCGGTGACCACGCCGCTGACGCCGTACAGCATGAGCAGGTCGTGGCCGACGTGGCGGCGCAGCCGGGCGATGTAGGGCGAGACGGCCATGGCGAGCAGGCTACCGGCGGTCCTGCCGGTGCCGCCGGACCATGCCCTCGGCCAGCGCCGCGCCGTCCAGGTCACCGGCGGCCAGCCTTGTGGCGACGGTACGGCGCACCATCCGGTCGGCCAGCGCCGGAGCGTGCCGGGCCAGCGCCAGTTCGATCCGGCCGCGCCGGGTGGTGGCGACGTCCCGTGGCGCGCGCCGGGCGGTCGCGGCGCGCAGGATCGCGGCCACCACCCCCTCGACCGGCTCCGGGCGGGACACCCCGCTCAGCGACAGCCCGGCCGCCACGGTGCTGTCGTGGATCGGGGAGGCGACCATGCTCGGGTAGACGACGCTGACGCCCACGTGGGTGCCGACTTCGTGGCGCAGCGCGTCGGCGTACGCGACGAGCGCCCGCTTGCTGACCCCGTACGCGGCGGCCAGCGGCAGCGGCAGCACCGCCATCCGGCTGGCCACGAAGATCACCCGGCCGCGGGCCGCCTCCAGGGCCGGCATCGCGGCGGCTGTGGTGCGCCAGGCGGCGAGCAGGTTCACCTCGATCTGGCGGCGTACCACCTCGTCGGGCGGCAGCTCGGCGGGCGCGGGTCCGCCGACACCGGCGTTGTTGACGAGCAGGTCCAGCCCGCCGAGCCGGTCGACGGCCGCGGCCACCGCCGGTGGCGTCGCGGCCGGGTCGGTCAGGTCGACGCCGAGCACCGGCGGTGTGACGTCGGGGTCGGCGTGCAGGTCCAGCCCGACCACGTGAGCGCCGGCGGCGGTGAGCGCCGCGCCCAGGTGCTGCCCGAACGTGCCCCGGGCGCCGGTGACGAGCACCCGCCGTCCGGCCAGCCCGCTGCCACGGCCCGGCGCGTTCACTCCGGTCCGCTCACGGCCTGCCGCGCTCATCGGGCCGCTCCGGCGCGGCGCCGGCCGGCGGCCAGTTCGCGGCCCAGTTCGGCCAGGTAGACGTCGAAGTCGACGCGCATGTGCGGGCGGCGCTGCCCCCACCGGGCGGTGGCGGCGCGCAGCTCGTCGCGGCAGGCGGCGGCCTGCCGGGCCGGATCCGGTGGCGTCCAGGTGCCGGCCAGGCGCGCGGCCACCAGCCGGGCCTGCGCCTCGACCAGGGGGAACGCCGCGCCGGTGGACTGCATGAGCCCGACGAACGCCAGCCCGGGGGCGTCCAGGTGGAACACGTGCCGGTACAGCGGCAGCCGGTCGGCGCCGTCGCCGAGCAGCGCCGGGTCGAGGAACGGCACCTCCACCCGGTAGCCGGTGCACCAGACGATCAGGTCGATCTCGTCGTGGCGGCCGTCGGTGAACTCGACCCGGTCGCCGTCGAAGCGGGCGATGCCGGGCCGGGCCTGGATGTCGCCGTGGGTGATCCGGGACAGCAGCGCGTCGGACAGCGTCGGGTGGTCCTGGAGGAAGCCGTGCGCCGGTGCGGGCAGCCCGTACCGGGTAGGCGGGCCGACCGCAGTGGTGATCATGGTCTGGCTGATCCGCTGCCGCAGCCGCCACGGCAGCCGCCGGGCCAGCGCGCCGTTGAGCGTGTCCGACGGGCGGCCGAGCAGGTACTTGGGCACCACCCACACGCCGCGGCGCAGCGACAGCAGCGTGCGTTCGGCGGCGTACGACGCGTCGACGGCGATGTCCATGGCCGAGTTGCCGCCGCCGACCACGAGGACCCGTCGCCCGGCGAGCTGTTCCGGGCCGCGGTAGTCATGGCTGTGCATCTGCTCGGCGGTGCACTCGCCCGGGTACGGCTCGGGTCGCTTCGGCACCCGGTTGTGCCCGTTGGCGACCACCACCGCCTCGACGTCGACCTCGACCGGGCCGTCCGGGCCGGTGGCCCGCACCCGCCAGCCGTCGCCGGTGCGGGTGACCCGCTCGACGGTGTGCCGCAGCCGTACCGCCTCGCGCAGCCCGAACCGGTCGGCGTAGTCGCCGAGGTAGCCGGCGACGCGGGCGTGGTCGGGGTAGTCGGGCCAGTCGGCGGGCATCGGATGGTCGGCGAACTCGGTGCGCCCCTTGCTGGTGTTCAGGTGCAGCGTCCGGTACGCGGGCGAGCCGGGGGCGCCGTACACCCAGAGGCCGCCGAGCGTGTCCGCCGCCTCGAACGCCACCGCCGGGACACCGGCGTCGGCGAGCGCCTTGAGCGTGGCCAGCCCGGCGGCTCCGGCGCCGACGACAGCGACCCTGGGTGTGGCCATACCCGCCTCCTTAATCCAACGACTGATGGATAATCCCTGGAGCGCGGGCCGGCGTCAAGGGCGGGTGTCTCCCGGGCCGCCGGCGTAAAGGGCGTCGAGGAACCGGTGCACGAACGCCCGGAACTCCCGGCGCTCCCGCGCCCCCGAGCCGGCCCCGGCGGCGAGCGCCACCACGTGCCCGTGCACCGCCCAGACCAGGGAACGCACAGTCACGTGCGGGGTCGGCTCGGTCAGCGCGCCGGCCCCGGACGCCGCCACCAGCAGCTCCTCGACCAGCCCGTACAGCGGGGCGGCGTAGCGGCGGTCCAGCTCGCCGTGCCGCTGCGGCTCCAGCCAGCGGCGCAGCCACAGCGCGGTCGTCTCCGGCCGGTCCTCCAGGAAGTCGACGAACACGTCCACCAGGTCGTGCAGCGCCCGCAGCGCGTCCTGCGGGCCCGCTGCCAGGGCCGCCCGGGCGCGTTCCCCTGCTGCCTCGATGACCTCCCGCTCGGCGCTGAACACCCGGGCGAAGCAGGCCTCGTAGAGCTGCGCCTTGGTGCCGGTGTGGTGCACGACGGTGGCCGCGTCCACGCCCGCCGCGGCGGCGACGTCGCGGACGCTCACCGCGTCGAAGCCCCGCTCGGCGAACAACGCGGTGGCGGCGGCGAGCACCAGGTCACGGGTCGGCCGCTGGTCGTCGCGGCGGGGCCGGCCCGGACGGCGGCGAGGCATGGTCATCCGGCCATTGTTACCCCTACAATCCAGCAACCGTTGGATTGGGGGCGGCGCGCCCCGAGGACAGGAGACCGCCATGACCGGGCTGGATCAGCGCTCCGACGCGGTCACCCTGCCGCGCGGCCCGCTCGTCGGGTTCGCCACCGGCTCACTCGGCATGGGCGTCTGGGTCACCGTGCCCGGGCTGCTGCTGCTCTACTTCCTGACCGACGTGCTGGCGGTCGCGCCGTGGCTCGCCGGGCTCACGCTGCTGCTGCCGAAGATCGCCGACGTGCTGCTGCACCCGTGGATCGGGCACCGCTGCGACGTGGAGCAGGCCCGCCGGGGCCACCGCCGCCGGCTGCTGCTGGCCGGATGCGCGCTGCCGCTGGCGTTCGCCGCCCTGTTCGCGGTGCCCGGCGACCTCACCGGCGCCGCCGCGGCCGGCTGGGTGGCGGTCTTCTTCGTCGCCGGCAACCTGCTGTTCGCCGCGTACCAGGTGCCCTACCTGGCGACCCCGGCGGACCTGCGGATCGGCTACCACGAGCGGACCCGGCTGATGGCGTTCCGGATGGTGGTGCTGACGCTCGGCATCCTGGTCTCCGGACTGCTCGCGCCGCTGCTGGCCGGCGGCGACGACGCCACACGCGACGGCTACCTGCGGATGGGCGTGGTGCTGGCGGCCGGGATGCTCGCCGCGATGCTGGTCGGCGTCGCCGGGATCGGCCGGCTGCGCCGCACCGCCGCCGACACGGCCCCGCCGCACGGCCCGGGCGGGTGGCGGGCGCTGGCGGCGAGCCTGCGGGACCGGCAGTTCCGCTGGCTGGTCGGCGCGTACCTGGCCATGTCCACCACCACCCACCTGGTGCTCGCCGGGGTGCCCTACTACGCCGAGTACGAACTGGGCCGCCCCGGACTCACCACCGTGCTGGTGGCCGCGTTCGTCGCACCCGCGCTGCTGGTCACCCCGGGCTGGCTGGCGGTGGCGCGGCGGATCGGCAAGCAACGTGCCCTGCTCGCCGGGCAGGCCGCGTTCGCCGCCGGGTCGCTGGTGCTGGCGATCGGCCGCCCCGCCGGACTGCCGGTCCTGGTGGCCGCCGTGGCGGTGCTCGGGGTGGCGTTCGCCGGCATGCAACTGCTGCCGTTCTCGATGCTGCCCGACGTGATCCGCGCGGCAGGCGGCACCGAGCGGGCCGGCACGTACACCGGGGTGTGGACCGCCACCGAGGCCACCGGCGCCGCGCTCGGCCCCTACGCGTACGCGCTGTGCCTCGCCGCCGGCGGGTTCGTGGCCTCGACCGCCGGGCAGACCGTGACCCAGTCCCCGGCCGCGCTGGACGCGCTGCGCTACGGCTTCGGGCTGCTGCCCGCCGCCGTGATGGTGGTCGCCGTGCTGCTCCAACGCCGCTACACCCTCGACGGCGCGGCCCGGGCGGACGCCGCCGGATAGACTTCGCCCCCGATGGACGCCGAGCCCGCCACCGACACCCGACCCTGCGCCCACTGCGGACGCGACGTGCCGCAGCGCGTCGGCGCGGGCCGCCCTTTCCGCTACTGCCGGGACAACGACGGCGCCTGCCAGCGGGCCGCCCGCAACTCGCGGATGCGTCACCGCAACTCCCCCGGCCTGCCCGGGCAGGTGGCGCGCACCTGGGAGGCGGTGGACCGGCTCGACCAGATCGTGGAGACGCTCACCGAGGCGCTGCACGCCGAACTGTCACCGGCCGGTGTGGAGCGGCAGCTCGCCGAGCTGCGCGCGGAGACGTCGGCGCAGGTCGCCGCCGCGCACGCCGAACGCGACGAGGCCCGCCGTGAGGCCGAGGACGCGACCGCCGCGGCGGCCCGCGACCGGCAGCAGGCCCGCGCCGCGTACGCCGACCGCGACACCGCCGCCGACCGCGCCGAACGGGCGGAGGCCACCGCGTCCGCCGCCGCCGAGCGGGTCGCCGCGGCCGAGGACGCCCGCGACGCCGCGCGCGCCGAGGCGGGTGCCGCGCAGGCGCTGCGGGTGCAGGCCGAACGCGACCGCGACGCGGCCCGGCACGAACTGCGCACCGTACGCACCGAACGTGACGCCGAACGCCGCCGCGCGGCCGAGTTGACCGCCGAGCGGGACGCCGCCCGGGCCGACGCCGAGCGGGCCACCCGATCCGCCACCGAGGCCCTGGACCGGGCCGAACAATCCCGCGCCGAGGCCGACCGGGCGCGCGCCGACGCGCAGGCCGCCCAGGGGCGGGCCGCCGAGGCGGAGCGCGCGGCCCGGACCGCCGCCGAACGTGCCGACGCCGAGGCCGCCGCCGCGCGGCAGGCCCTCGCCGAGCGGGACCGCGCCGTCGCGGCACGCGCCGACGCGGAGGCGGCGCTGGAACGAGCCCGCGCCGAGGCGAGCGCGGCGATCGAGGCCGTCCGTGCCGAGGCTGCCGCTTCCGTCGAGCGCGCCCGTGCCGACATGGCCGCCGCGGTGGAGCAGGCTACGGCTCGTACCGCCGAGCGGGATGCGGTCGCCGCGGAGCTGGCCGACGCGCGGCGGGCCGCGAGCGCCGCCGAGGCCCGGGCGGCCGACCTGGCCGCGCGGACGGCGGTGATCGAGGCCGACCGGGACGCCGCGCAGCGCCGGGCCGGGCAACTCGCCGACCAGGTGAGCGATCTGGCGACGGCGCTGGCGCGGCTCGGCACGCGTACCGGCTGAGGCGGCCACGGGCTGGGAACGGGGCAGCGCCGCACCCGGTCGGGCGGCGAGGATCGGGGCATGGGAAAGACGTACGAGCGCATCGACGGGCGGCTGCGGGACTTCATCGAGGCGCAGCCGATGTTCTTCGTGGCCACCGCCCCGCTGTCCGGTGACGGCACCGTCAACCTCTCCCCGAAAGGGCTGCGCGGCTGCTTCGCGGTGCTCGACGAGCACACCGTGGCGTACCTGGACTTCGCCGGCAGCAACGCCGAGACCATCGCCCACCTGCGGGAGAACAGCCGGATCACGCTGATGTGGTGCGCGTTCGCCGGCCCGCCGAACATCGTGCGGGTGCACGGGCGCGGCGAGCCGGTGTTCCGCGACGACCCGCGCTGGTCCGGCCTGCTGGCCCACTTCCCGGACATCGACCCGGGTCCGCACGGGCTGCGGGCGATCATCGTGGTGCGCGCCGAGCTGATCCGGGACACCTGCGGCTACGCGGTGCCGTTCATGACCTACGACGCCGACCGTGACCTGCACGAACGGCGGTTCGCCCGGGAGGACGACGTGTCGCTGAGCGCGTACTTCGCCGGCAAGGACCACGTCGCCACCAGCATCGACGGGCTGCCCGGCCTGCCGTTGCCGCTGCCGCCGACCCCGGCGGGGTGAGCGCTGTCAGTGGATGCCGGCCATCAGGTGCCGGATCTGGCGGGTGAACATCACCGCGGCCAGGCCCAGCACCACCGAGGCCAGCCCGAAGGTCAGGAAGTAGACCGGCTGGGACCAGGTGCCGGCCAGCCGGGCCACCTGACCGCCGATGGCGTCGCCGACGGCGGTGGCGAGGAACCACAGGCCCAGCATCTGGCTCGCGTACTTGACCGGGGCGAGTTTCGTGGTGGCGGACAGGCCGACCGGGCTCAGGGACAGCTCACCGGCGACCTGGATCGCGTACACCGCGACCAGCCACAGCGGTGAGACCAGGTCGCCGCCGACGGCGGCCTGCGCGGCGGCGGCCATCAGCACGAACGACAGGCCGTTGAGCACCAGGCCGACGGCGAACTTCGTGGGCGTGGACACCCGATGGCCGAGTTTGAGCCACAGCGCGGCGGCCAGCGGCGCGCCGATGATGATGAGGATCGGGTTCACCGACTGCAACCAGGACGCCGGGAACGTGAACCCGCCCACCGACCGGTCGGTCTGGTCGGCGGCGAAGATGTTCAGCACCGACCCGGCCTGGTCGTAGATGAGCCAGAACGAGGCGGCGAACAGGAACAGCCACACGTACGCCTTCATCCGGCTGCGTTCGGTGCCGCTGATCTCCCGGTCGGTGAGGATCCGCGCGAAGTAGCCGACTGTCACCAGCACCGTCACCACTGTGAGCAGGTTGACCACCGTGTCGACGGTGAACCAGCCGGCCACCAGCAGCACCAGCAGGACGGCGAGCACCACGACGCTCGCCACGCCGACGCGGGTCAGCGCGCGCCGCCGGTCGGCGCCGAGCAGCGGGTCCGCCGGGCGGGCGCCGGCTTCGCCGAGGTTGCGGCGGCCCAGCACGTACTGGAGCACGCCGAAGGTCATGCCGACCGCGGCGGCGCCGAACCCCAGATGCCAGTTGATCTTCTCGCCGAGGAAGCCGGTGATCAGCGGCGCGATGAACGCACCCAGGTTGATGCCCATGTAGAAGATGGAGAACCCGGCGTCGCGGCGCGGCGAGTCCCGCTCGTACAGGTCACCGACCATGGTGGAGATGTTCGGTTTGAGCAGGCCGGTGCCGAGCACGATCAGCGCCATGCCGGCGAACACGCTCCACCCGGTGGGGATCGCCATCACGTAGTGACCGGCGGCGATCACCACGCCGCCCCACAGCACGCTGCGCCGCGCGCCGATCAGCCGGTCGGCGACCCAGCCGCCGGGCAGCGCCATCAGGTAGACCATGGCGTTGTAGGTGCCGTACACGGCGTTGGCGCTGGACTCGCCGAGGTCCAGCCCGCCGTCGGCGACCGCGGCGGTCAGGTACAGCACGAGGATCGCCCGCATGCCGTAGAAGCTGAACCGCTCCCACATCTCGGTGAGGAAGAGCGTGGACAGCGCGCGGGGGTGACCGAAGAAGGTCTTCCCGGCTGGTGGTCGGGCCCCGACCGGCGCGTCACTGCTCATCGTCACCTCCGGCACGCAAACAGGTGGGTAACATCCCCGTTGACAGGCGAAACACTCCACCGATTCGGCCCGGCCGGGGACGACCCCGCCGGGCAGCTGTCATGGCCGGTTACCCTTGACACTCCCGACCCGCGTACGGCCCTGCCGCCGCGGGCCGGGGAATGGGCGAGCGGTGACCGGTCGTTACACCTGAAGACCAGCACCACGAACGAGGGGAAGTCGATCATGGGCGAGCGCATGCTGCGCGGTAGCCGGCTGGGAGCGGTCAGCTACGAGTCCGACCGCAACACGGAGCTCGCGCCGCGTCAGACCCGCGAGTACCTCTGCGCCAAGGGCCACCAGTTCGAGGTGCCGTTCGCCGTCGACGCCGAGGTCCCGACGACCTGGGAGTGCAAGTTCGACGGCAGCGTGGCCCGTCTGGTCGACGGCACCGAGCCGGAGCAGAAGAAGGCCAAGCCGCCGCGTACCCACTGGGACATGCTGCTGGAGCGGCGCTCGATCGCCGAGCTGGAGGACATCCTCGCCGAGCGGCTCCAGGAGGTCCGCACCCGCCGCGGTCGTGCCTGAGCATCTCCCGCAATGACCGAAAACGCCCCCGGGATCACCCGGGGGCGTTTTTCGTTGCCCGGGCAGGCACGGCCCCGCCACTTCGGGGAGGTGGCGGTATCGAGCGTGCCTTGATGGCGCCACCTCCCCGAACTTGTGCCGATCATGGGAGGGCGGGTTGGTTGTGGGTGGCTGATCCGCCGCGCGTGGGCCGATCCGGGTGCCGGGCCGGTGAACGGGCCGCCAGCCCGGGGAGGCGGCGGGGTCGGGCGCGGTCTGATGGCACCACCTCGGCGAAGTGGAGTCGATCAAACTGACGGCGCAGCGGGGCGCGTCAGCGGTCGACGATCTCGCCCTCGATGGCCTTGCCCGGGTCGGTGACCGGCTGCGGCGACGGCGCGGGACCAGGCGACGGGGCCGGCGCGGGCTCCGGGGTCGGCTGCGGCGCACCCCGGTACACGCGCACCCGGCGCGGCCCGAACAGGTCACCGGCGACCATCGACGACACCCGGCGCTCGGTGGCCCGGCGCACCCCGCCACCGGCCAGCCGGCGCAACGGCGGCACCAGCAACAGCAGGCCCACCACGCCACTGACCAGGCCCGGAAGCGCCAGCAGCAGCGCGCCCAGCAGACCGACAAGCCCATCGGTCACCTCCGGGCCCGGCGGCCGGCCGGCCTGCGCCGCCGCGCGGAAGCCGCGCCACGCCCGCATGCCCTCGCGGCGCAGCAGCACCAGACCCAGCAGGGACGCCCCGAACACCAGCAGCACCGCCACGCCGAACCCGACGGCCCGGCCGACCAGCACGAAAACGGTCAGCTCCAGCAGCGCGAGCAGCAGCAGGGCCGGTGGTACGTACTTCAGTCCTCGGCGCATCTCACCTCATCAGCCCGGGGTCATCACGCCCCTCAAGCATGACACGCCCTCGCTCAAGGCCAGCGCGCGAGCGCATCCGGGCGGGCGGACGCGGTCGCCAGGCGGTCCCGCACCCCCCAGCGGGTGACCCGCCACAGCGCCTCCGCCACGATCAGCGGGCTCATCTTGCTGTCGCCGTGTTCCCGCTCGGCGAATGTGATCGGCACCTCCACGATCCGCACCCCGGCGCGGTGCGCCAGCCGCGACAGCTCCACCTGGAACGCGTACCCCTGGGAACGCACCGAACCCAGGTCGATCGCGTCCAGCGCGCTGGCCCGGTACACCCGGTAGCCGCCGGTGGCGTCGCTGACCGGCATGCCCAGCGCCAGCCGCGCGTACAGGTTGCCCACCCGGGACAGCAGCAGCCGCCGCCACGGCCAGTTCAGCACCCGCGCGCCGCGCGTCCACCGGGAACCGATCACCACGTCGGCGTCGCGGGCGGCGTGCAGCAGCGCCGGCAGGTCCTCCGGGGCGTGCGAGCCGTCGGCGTCCATCTCCACCACCGCGTCGTAGCCGCGTGTGCGCGCCCAGGCGAACCCGGCCAGGTAGGCCGCGCCGAGTCCTTCCTTGCCGGCCCGGTGCAGCACGTGCACCCCCGGGTCGCCGTCGGCGATCGTGTCGGCGATCGCGCCGGTGCCGTCGGGGCTGTTGTCGTCGGCGACGAGGACGTCCACCGCCGGCGCCGCCTCGCGTACCCGGGCGACGATGCGCCCGACGTTGTCGGCCTCGTTGTAGGTGGGGATGACCACCAGGACCCGCCCCACCCCGGGATGGCCGACCGTCCGCCTGTCGGCTGCCACGCCCACCGTCGCACCGCCTCTCGTCGGCTCAGCCGGGAGCGACCTCCCGGCGGCGGCGCAGCACGGCCGCACCGGCCAGGGCCGCGACCGCCAGCGCCGTCAGCGCCACCTCCGGCCACACCCCGGCAGTGGTCGCCGGGGTACGCCCGTTACCGAGTTCCATCTGCCGCACCACCACCGCGGCGGTGTTGAACCCGGTCGCACCGTCTACCCGCCCGTCCGGGGAAACGAACCCGGACACACCGACCGTGGAGGCCATCAACGCGGCCCGGCCGTGCTCCACGGCCCGCAGCCGCACCATGGCCAGCTGCTGGCGGGCCTCGGCCACGTCGAACGTGGCGTTGTTCGTCTGCACCACCAGCAGCTGCGCGCCGCCGATGACGGTGTCCCGGACGATGCCGTCGTAGGCGACCTCGAAGCAGATCACGTCGCCGAGGACCGCCGGGCCGGTGTTCAGCACGCCGGGACGGTCACCGGCTACGAAATCGGACCGGACCCGGTCGACCTGGGAGCTGACCTTGCGGGCGACGGAGCGCAGCGGCACGTACTCGGCGAACGGCACCGGATGCCGTTTCGTGTACACCTGGTCCAGATCCGGGCCGGTGCCCGGCCGCCACAGCAGCCCCGCGTTGCGCACCTCACCCCGGCCGGGCCCGACCAGCACCGCACCGACCAGGATCGGCGCGCCGATCGCGTCGGCCGCCTGGGAGATCCGCTCCCCCGCGCCCGGGTTGCGCAGCGGGTCGATGTCGCTGGAGTTCTCCGGCCACACCACCACGTCCGGACGGTCCTGCCCGCCCTCGGCGACCCGACGCGCCAGCTCCAGCGTCGCGTCGACGTGGTTGTTCAGCACCGCCTGCCGCTGCGCGTTGAAGTCCAGCCCGAGGCGCGGCACGTTGCCCTGCACGATCGCGACTGTCACGGTGTCGCCCGCGCCGCGTACCCCGGTCGGCACGGCCGTACCGGCGGCGAGCAGCGCCACCAGCGCGGCGGTGAGCCCGGCGACGGGCCGCCACTGCCCGGGCGCACGCCGCCAGTCCCGCCACGCGGCGGTGACCAGCAGCCCACCGGCGACCGCGACGGCGAACGTGACCAGCGGGGCGCCGCCGAGCGCCGCGAGCTTCAGCAGCGGCGACGTGTCCTGGCTGAACGCCAGCCGCCCCCACGGGAACCCGCCGAACGGGGTGCGGTCACGCAGCGCCTCCTGCCCCACCCACAGCACACCGGTGAGCAGCGGCCACGCCGCCCGGTGCCGGTCGGCGAGCGGCGACACCCAGGCGGTGGCGGCGCCCAGCAGCGCCAGATAGGCGGCCTGCAACAGCGACAGCAGCGCCCACGGCAGGTAGCCGGTGTGCAGGTTCGTCCACTCCAGCAGCGGCGCGAACAACGCCACCCCGGTCAGGAAGCCCAGCCCCGCGCCGGCGCGCAGCCGCCGCCGGTGCACCGCGGCGGCCAGCAACGCCACACCGACCGGCGCGAGCGGCCACCACCCGTACGGCGGGAACGCCAGCAGCAGCGCCACCCCGGCCAGCACGGCGGCCGGCACGGCGAGCGTCAGCGGCAGGGGACGCGCGCCGCCGTCACCGGGTGCCCCGTCGGTGGCACGCGGCTGTTCCCGGTCCAGCGTCGTCACCGGCTTCTCCCCACGATCACGGGCCGAAGGCTACCCGCCCGTACCGGTCGTCGGCCCGCGCCCCTGCGCCGCCGATCGGACAACAGCGCCCCGGCGGGCGGAGCCCGCTGCCATGCTCGGCAGCATGAGCGCTGAGCGGGGACGAGGTCGCATCCTGCCGACACCGCGGCCCTGCCCGAGTCGCCCCGGCAGACCTGGGCGACGTGGCTGCCGCTGGCGTTGTGGCTGGCCGCGCTCTGCATCGAGTACACCTCGGGGGGCCTCGCCCCCAGCGCCGGGCTGACAGTCGTGTCCGCCGCCCACTGGGCGGAGCGGTACGCCCTGATCCTGCTCATCGCGCTCGGCGAGTCGATCATTTCGCTCGGGCTGGGGCCGAAGCTGAGCGCCGGCCTGCCGGCCACGTGGCCGGTGATCGTGGCGTCGGTGCTCGGCGTCACCATCATCGCGGCGCTGTGGTGGCTGTACTTCGACAGCCTGGCGCCCGCGCTGGAGCAGCGGCTGCACCGCACCCGCGACGTCCGCGCACGGGCGGCGCTCGCCCGCGACGCCTACGCCTACCTGCACCTGCCGCTGATCACCGGGATCATCCTGTTCGCCCTCGGCCTCAAGCGTTACCTCGCCGTCATCTCCCACCCGCGCGGTGATCCCTGGCGGGAACACGCCGCCGCTCTGGACAACCGGGTGCTGTTCGCCGGGTTGGTCATCTACGTGTCGGGGCTGCTGGCGCTGGGGGTGCGCGCGACGCACCGGATCTCGGCGGTACCCACCGCCGTGGTGGTCGCGATGGCTGTGGGACTGCCGTGGGCCGGCCGGCTGCCTGCGGTGGCCGCGCTGGCGATCCTGGCGGTGGCCAGCGTCTCGGTGGTCCTGCTGGGCCTGCGGTCGAGTGACCCGTGGCGCAGCCGGGTGCGCCGGACCGCGTTGGACGAGCAGGTCGCCGCCGAGCAGGAGCAGTCCGAATGGCGGCGGCACCACCTGTGACCGGCGGGTGGGGAGTGTGGGCGCCACCGGCGACAGGCGACAATCGGGCGCATGCGGTTCGGTGTGCTGGGCGCGACCCAGGCGTACGCGGCCGACGGCAGCGTACTGCCCGTCGCCGGCGGGCGGCTGCGCGCGCTGCTGGTGCTGCTTCTCCTCGACGCCGACCGCACCGTTGCGCCGCAGCGCCTCGTCGACGGCGTGTACGGCGACCGGCCGCCCGAGCAGGCCACGAACGCGCTGCAGTCGCAGGTGTCGCGGCTGCGGCGGCTGCTGCCCGGCGCGCACATCGAGTTCGGCCCGGCCGGCTACCGGCTGGCGGTGGATCCGCAGCGGGTGGACGTGCACCGGTTCACCGGGCTGGCCGCGGCCGGGCGGGCCGCACTCGCCGCCGGTGACCCGGCCGGCGCAGCGGCGCTGCTGCGCGACGCGCTCGGCCTGTGGCGCGGCGAACCCCTCGCGGACGTGACGGACGCGCCGTTCGCCGACGCCGAGGCCGCCCGGTTGCGCCAGGCACGCCTGGCCGCGGTCGAGGACCGCGTCGAGGCGGAGCTGGCGCTGGCGCTGGCCGGGGCGCCGCTGATCGCCGAGCTGCGGGACCTGGTGGCGGCGCATCCGCTGCGGGAACGGCTGCACGGGCAGCTGATGCGGGCCCTGCACGGCGCCGGCCGCCGCGCCGAGGCGCTCGCCGTCTACGCCGACGCCCGCCGGGTGCTCGCCGAGGAACTGGGCACCGACCCGTCGGCGGAGCTGGTCGCACTGCACACGGCGCTGCTACGCGACGACGCCGCACCGCCCGCCCGGCTGCCCAGCCCGCTCACCAGTTTCGTCGGCCGGGAACCGGAACTGCGGCGGGTCCACGAGCTGCTGGGCGCGGCGCGGCTGGTCACCCTGCACGGCCCGGGCGGCGCCGGCAAGACCCGGCTGGCCACCACCGTCGCGTCCGGCCACGACGGGCCGGTGTGCCTGGTGGAGCTGGCCGCTGTGGCACCCGGCGCGCCGGTCGCGCCCGCGGTGCTGGCCGCGCTGGACCTGCGCGACGCCGGCCTGCGCACCCCCGGCGGCCCCGCCGACCTGACCGGCCGGCTGGTGGCGGCGCTGGCCGACCGGCGGCTGCTGCTGGTGCTGGACAACTGCGAGCACGTGATCGACGACGCGGCCCGGCTGACCGGCCGGCTGCTCGCCGCCGCGCCCGGGCTGCGGGTGCTCGCCACCAGCCGGGAACCGCTGGGCCTCACCGGCGAGGCATTGTGCCCGGTCGGCGGGCTGCCCGCCCCGGACGGGCCGGCCGCACCGCCGGCGGCCGCCGCGTACCCGGCGGTGCGGCTGTTCACCGACCGGGCCGCCGACGTGTCGCCCGGGTTCACCCTCGACGACGCCACCACCCCGGCGGTGCTGCGGATCTGCCGTACCCTCGACGGGCTGCCGCTGGCCCTGGAGCTGGCCGCGGCGCGGCTGCGGGCCCTGCCGGTGACGCAGGTCGCGGCCCGGCTGGACGACCGGTTCCGGCTGCTGCGCCGCGGTGACCGCACCGCGGCGCCCCGCCACCGCACGCTGGAGGCGGTCGTCGGGTGGAGCTGGGACCTGCTCGACGAGCCGGAGCGGCGGCTGGCCGCCCGGATGAGCGTGTTCGCCGGCGCCGCCGACCTGGCCGCGGTGCAGGCGGTGTGCGCGCCGGACGCCGGTGACGTCCTCGACGTGCTCACCGGCCTGGTGGACAAGTCGCTGGTGGAGGCCACCGGCGGGCGCTACCGGATGCTGGAGACGATCCGCGAGTTCGCGGCGGCCCGGCTGGCCGAGCACGGCGAGACCGGGCGGGTGCGCGACGCGCACGCCGCGTACTTTCTGGACCTGGCACAGGCCGGCGACGTGGCCCTGCGCGGCGGCGGCCAGGAACGGTGGCTGCGCCGCCTCGACGCCGCCCGCGACGACCTGCACGCGGCGCTGCGGCACGCCGAAACCACCACCGGGTTGCGGCTGGTCGCGGCTCTGGCGTTCTACTGGTGGCTGCGGGGCCTGCGCGGGGAGGGCGCCGCGCTGGCCCGGCGACTGGTCGACCGGCTCGACGGCCCGCCCGACGGCGTGGCCGAGGAGTACGCGCTGGGCCTGCTGATCGCTGCGCTCGCCGGTGGCGGCGAGCGCAGCGAGGTCGACGCCGCGTCGCGGATCCTGTGGACCCTGGCCCGGCCGCCCCGGCATCCGTTCCTGCTGTACCTGTCCGGCATGGCCAGCGGTCCCCCGTCGCCGCAGGACGCGGCAGCGCTGCACGAGCAGGCCGTCCGGGACCGGCTGCTCGGCACCGACCCGTGGAGCCGGGCACTGGGCCTGCTGGGCACCGCGATGGTCAGTCTCCTGCACGGCCGTCACGCCCAAGCCCGCGCCGACCTCGACGGTGCGCTGGCCGGCTTCCGGGCCCTCGACGACCGCTGGGGCATGATCGTGACGCTGTCCACCCACGCCGAGGCCGCCTACCGCACCGGTGACGTCGCGTCGGCGGCCGCGCCGATGGCGGAGGCCCTGGAGCTGGCCGAGCAGCTCGGCTCCACGCTGGACCTGGCGGAACTGCTGCGGACCCGCGCCGACGGGCGGCTGGCAGCCGGTGACCTGACCGGCGCGGCCGAGGACTTCCGGCGGGTGCGGCGCATCGCCGGGCCGGCCGGCGCGCCGGAGCTGGTCGCCGCCGCGTACCTGGGGCTCGGCGAGATCGCCCGCCGCGACGGCGACCCGCAGCGGGCGCGGACGCTGTGCGAACGGGCGGTCGCGGAATGCCCGTCGGGCTGGTTCGGCGCCGATGTGGTGCGGCTCGCGGCGCTGGTGACGCTCGGGCAACTCGCCGACGCCACCGGCGACCCGGCTGCGGCCCGCGCCCACTACCGGCAGGTCCTCACCGCCGGCGTCGGCGTGTGGGACGTGCCGGTGGTGGCCGCCGCCGCGGACGGGCTGGCCGGGCCGCTGCTGCGCGACGGCGACCACGAGTCGGCGGCCCGGCTGCTGGGCGCGGCGGCGCTGCTCGCAGGCACCGGCGCGGCAGACGCCCCGGCCCGCACACCCACCGCCGTCACGCTGCGGGAACACCTGGGTGAGGCGGCGTTCGCCACCGCGTACGCCCGGGGCGCGGACCTGCCCCGGCAGCGGGCGCTGGCGCTGGTCGACGGGCGCTGACCGGCGCGGCGCCGCCCGGTGCGCGCGCGGTACGCGCCCGGTCAGCGCCGCCGGTGACGCTGACTCCCATGACCGACGACGCGACGGCCGTACTGGCCGACGGGATACGAAAAACGTACGGACGCACCACCGCCCTGGACGGCTTCGACCTGGCCGTTCCGGCCGGCACCGTGTACGGGGTGCTCGGCCCGAACGGGGCGGGCAAGACCACAGCGGTGCGGATCCTCACCACGCTGCTGCGTTTCGACGCCGGCCGGGCCAGGGTGGCCGGGTACGACGTCGCCACCGACCCGGACCGGGTGCGTGCCGCGATCAGCCTGACCGGCCAGTACGCGGCGGTCGACGAGGTGCTCAGCGGACGGCAGAACCTGGTGCTGTTCGGGCGGCTGCGGCGGCTGTCCGCGCGCCGGGCCCGCCGCCGCGCCGAGGAGCTGCTGGACCGGTTCGGTCTGACCGAGGCCGCGGACCGGTCGGCGGGCGGCTACTCCGGTGGGATGCGCCGCCGCCTGGACCTGGCGGCCAGCCTGGTGGTGCCGCCGCGGGTGCTGTTCCTCGACGAGCCGACCACCGGCCTGGACCCGCGCAGCCGCAACGGCCTGTGGACGGCGGTGCGGGAACTGGTCGCCGACGGCACCACTGTGCTTCTGACCACCCAATATCTTCAGGAGGCCGACCACCTCGCCGACCGGGTGTGCGTCATCGACGCCGGCCGGGTCGTGGCCGAGGGCACCCCGGAGCAGCTGAAGGCCCGCATCGGCGCCGACCGGCTGGAACTGGTGGTCCGCGACGCGGCGGACCTGCCCGCCGCGGCGGCGGTGGTGGAACGCGCCACCGGCGCGACCGCGACTGTGGACGCCGAGCTGCGGCGCGTCGACGCGCCGGTGGCCGACCGGATCGCCGTGCTCACCGCCGTGCTGCGGGCCCTCGACGACACCGGGATCGCGGTGGACGACGTCCTGGTCCGCCGCCCGACGCTGGACGAGGCGTTCCTACGGCTCACCGGCGGTCACGCCGACGCGCAGCGGGTGGGGGTGGCGTCGTGAGGGCGCTTGCCGACGGGTGGCTGATGGCCGGGCGGAACATGCGGCACGTGGTTCGTGCCCCGGAGGAGATCATCCTCTACTTCAGCCTGCCGATCATGTTCGTGCTGGTGTTCGGCTACGTGTTCGGCAGCGGCATGTCCGTGCCGGGCGACGGCAGCTACCGGGAGTTCCTGCTGCCGGGCGTGTTCGTCATGACGATGCTCTACGGCCTCGGCGCGACCGCGTCGGCCATCGCTGTGGACGCCGGCCGGGGCGTGGTGGACCGGTTCCGGTCGCTGCCGATGGCCCGCTCGGCGCTGCTGTCCGGCCGCGCGAGCGCCGACCTGGTACGCGCGTGCCTGGAGATGACCACGCTGGTGGTGTGCGGGCTGCTGGTGGGCTGGCAGTGGCGCGAGGGCGTCGGCCCGGCGCTGGCCGCGGTGGCGCTGATCCTGCTGCTGCGCGTCGCGATGACCTGGGTGGGCATCCTGTTCGGGCTGCTCGTGCCGAACCCGGACACGGTCGCGGTGGTGGTGTTCCCGCTGGCGTTCCCGCTGACCGCGCTGTCCAACGTGTTCGTGGCGCCGGAGCTGATGCCGGACTGGCTGGGCGCGATCGCCGCCTGGAATCCGCTGTCGGCCACAGTGGCGGCGGCCCGGGACCTGTTCGGCAACCCGGGCCTGGGCGGCGACTCGTGGCCGGCCCGGCACGCGCTGGAACTGGCGGTCGCCTGGCCGCTGGCGCTCATCGCGGTGGCCGCCCCGGCGGCGGTGCGCCGCTATCGGCGGCTGGGCCGCTGACGAGGGCCGGCCGCTGACGGGGGTATCGGGGGGATGAAATCGGGGCGCGGCCTAAGCCGCGCCCCGATGCTCCCAGGCCCTTCCCGGCCGGTGGGGCGAAGACGATCGGCGCCGACCTTCGGACCGACCCGACGTGGACTGGCTGCCCCCGCCTGGCCGTTGTCTACTGGCCGTGCCTCTCACCCTGCCCGTACACCGGTAACCGCGGCCGGTTCGCGCCGCCCCGCCGACCCCCGCCCGCTGGACCTGGCCGCCGCAACCTTCCGGTCGCTCGGCCAGCGGACGAAGGGACGAAGCGAACAACAGCCGCTTCCCGTGGTAGGACTCAAAGACGGTACGGCGTAGACCCCCGCCGCTGTCAACCCACCCGGGCCTGTCGTGTGTTGCGACACGGCGTGTCGCGTCGGCGCGTCTCGATTCCTGAGGCTGATTCAGGCGCCGAGATGGTGCCGCAGCATCGCCGCCGCCGCACCCGGATGCTCCTCGGCGAGCAGCCCGGCGGCGGCCAGCACGTAGTCCACGTCGACGACCGGCCGGGCCGCCCGCGGCAACGCCCACCCCCCGGCGTGGTCGGTCAGCACCGCGTCGAGCACCGCCGCCGCGTCGCCCGGCTCGGCGTGCCGCAGCACCCCACCGGAGCCGACGAGCAGCTTCACCTCCCGCAGGTCCCGCCCGGCCCGCTCCCCCGTCGCCGCACCCCGCGCGTGCCGCCGCAACGCCACAGTCGCCGCCAACGAGGCGATACGCCGGTCCACGGCCCGCTCGCCGTCACCGGCGGGCAGGAACCCCGGGTCGGCGGCCCGTACCGCCGCCGCGACCGTCAGCTCCGCCTCCTCGGCCGCGTCGAGCAGCCGCTCCTCCACCGCGGCGCGCACCACACCCGGCGCGCTCCACCGCATGCCCAGGTCACCCTCGACGGTACGGGCCCGCCACAGCGTCCCGGCGACCTCCTGACTCGGGCCGCTGTCCCGCTCGTCGGGGGTGAGCACCGAGTACACGTCGGTGGTCGCGCCGCCCACGTCCACCACTGCCAGGTCACCGCCGAGCGTCCCGGCCAGGACCTCCACGCCGGTGAGCACCGCGTCGGGGGTGGCCGCGCGGACCAGCCGCGCGAACCGCGTACCCCGGGACAGCTTCTTGCCGCCGATGACGTGCCGCAGGAACACCTCCCGGATCGCCGCCCGCGCCGACGCCGGCTCCAGCACCCCGATGCGCGGCAGCACGTTGTCGGCCACCGTCACCGGCACACCCGCGCCCGCCAGCAGCGCGTGCAGGTCGGCACGCACGTCGGCGTTGCCCGCCAGGACCACCGGCACCCGGAAGCGGGCCTTCGCCAGCCGCGTCGCGTTGTGCGTCACCGTCTCGGCGTCGCCGCCGTCGGTGCCGCCCACCAGCAGCACCACGTCCGGGCGGGCCGCCCGCAACGCCGCCACGTCCACCCCACCGAGCCGCCCGGCCGCGACGTGCACCACGTTCGCGCCCGCCGACAGACCGACCCGCCGGCCCGCCTGAGCGGTCACCAGCGGCTCGTAACCCACCACCGCCAGGCGCAGCCCACCCCCCGCCGACGAACACACGTACCAGGGCACCTCAGCGACCCCGGCCGACGCGGTGGCCGCACCGACCGCGGCGTCCAGGCCGTGCAGCACATCCGTGCCCACCGTGGTGGGCGCCGACGCCGCCGCGACCAGACGGCCGCCGTCGAGGTCCACCACCGCGGCCTTCGTGTACGTCGACCCGACGTCGGCGCAGACGACAACCGGCCTCGCGCTCACGCCGGGCTGTCCTTCGTTCGCGACTGCGGGGCTCGCAACACCGGCTCGCTCCTCGCGCTCACGGTGCTGGCGGCACGACCACCGTGCCGGTCGCGGTGACCGCCACGATCGGCTCGTCGAGCACCTCGGCGGCCGACTCGCCCTTGTCCGGGCGGCCCCGGCACACCACTGTCGCGGCGAAGTCGACGGTGCGGCTGCGGGTGCCCACCCGGGTCACCGTCGCCGTCACCTCCAGCACGTCACCGGCCTTCATCGGCGCCCGGAACTGCACGTCGGAGTACGAGGCGAACAACCCCTCGTCGCCGTCGGTGCGGATGCACACCTCGGTGGCCACGTCTCCGAACAAGCCCAGCGCGTACGCCCCGTCGACCAGGTTGCCCGCGTAGTGGGCGTGGGAGTACGGCACGTACCGGCGGTGGGTGACTGTCAGACCGACACGGGGATCGCTCATCAGGCGTTCGCCTTCCTGGAGGTGATCAAAGCGTGGACGAGGTAACTGGCGACCTCGCCCGGGGTGGTGCCACGGCCGAAGATCCGGTCCACGCCCAGCTCGCCGGTCATCGTCTCGTCGAACCGCGGCCCGCCGACGATCAGCAGCGGCCGCTTCCCGGCCGGCATCGCCTCCCGGAACGCCGCCGACATCTCCCGCGTGTTGTGCAGGTGCGCGTCACGCTGCGTCACCACCTGCGACACCAGCACCGCGTCGGCGCGTTCCCGCCGGGCCGCCTCGACCAGCTCCGGCACGCTCACCTGCGCGCCCAGGTTCGTGACCTTCAGCTCCCGGTAGTACTCCAGGCCCTTCTCGCCGGCGATGCCCTTGACGTTGAGGATCGCGTCGATGCCCACGGTGTGCGCGTCCGTGCCGATGCAGGCGCCCACCACCGACAGCTTGCGGCGCAGCCGCCGCTTCACCACCGCGTTGACCTCCTTGGCCGACAGCAGCGGATAGTCACGCTCCACCACCTGCACCTTCGACAGGTCCACCAGGTGGTTCACCCGCCCGTACACCACGAAGAACGTGAACCCGTCACCGATCGGCTTGGCGTGCACCAGCATCGCCGGGTCCATGCCCATCTTGTTGGCGAGCTGCACCGCCGCGCCCTCGGCCCGCTTGTCGTGCGGCACCGGCAACGTGAACGACACCTGCACCATGCCGTCACCGGTGGTGTCCCCGTACGGCCGCACGACCGTCTTCTCACTCATGAGGGTTGCTCCAGGATCTCCGTGGCCGGGTTGTAGTAGTCCGCCTCGTGCCGCGCCACCCCGTCCAGGCCCTTGCCCCGGTCCGCCGGCCGCTTCATGATCCCGAACGTGCCCTCGGCGATCGCCGTCAGCAACGACTGGTCCCCGATACGCTCCAGCAGGTCCACCGCCTCACCGAGCACCCGGTGCGCCCGCTGCTGGATGAACCCGCCCGGCGCCGGCACGAAGTCCTCGTGCAACCCGCCCGCCGCGCCCAGCACGTACCGCACGTTCTGCAGCGCGATGTCCCGGTCCGACAGCCACGGCGTCACCACCGCCTCGGTCATCATCCCCACCAGCAGGATGCCCTGCCCGGTCATCGTGCCCACCAGGTTGAAGAACCCGTCCAGCAGGTTGCCCCGGAACACGTCACCGGTCATGTGCTTCGTCGGCGGCATCCACTTCAACGGCGCGTCCGGGAACAACTCCCGCGCCAGCAACGCGTGCGCCAGCTCCAACCGGAACGACTCCGGCACATCCGGGTTGATCTCGAACGCGTGCCCCAGCCCCAGCTGCCAGTCCGCCAGCCCCGCCTCGTGCGCGAAGAACTCGTTCAGCAGCTGCGACACCGTCACCGTGTGCGCCTCGTCCACCGCGTCCGCGGTGGTCAGGTAGTTGTCCTCACCGGTGTTGATGATGATCCCCGCCCGCGCGTGCACCTGCCGCGAGAACCGCTGGTCCACGAACGTGCGGATCGGGTTGATGTCACGGAACAGGATCCCGTACATCGAGTCGTTGAGCATCATGTCCAGACGCTCCAACCCGGCCAGCGTCGCCATCTCCGGCATGCACAGACCCGACGCGTAGTTCGTCAACCGCACGTACCGGCCCAGCTCCCGCGACGACTCGTCCAGCGCCGCCCGCATCAGCCGGAAGTTCTCCTGCGTCGCGTACGTGCCCGCGAACCCCTCCCGGGTCGCCCCCTCCGGCACGTAGTCCAGCAGCGACTGCCCCGTCGACCGGATCACCGCGATCACGTCAGCACCGGCCCGCGCCGCCGCCTGCGCCTGCGGGATGTCCTCGTAGATGTCACCGGTCGCCACGATCAGGTAGATCCACGGCCGCTGCTCCGGATCCCCGAACCGCTTCACCAGCCGGTCCCGCTCCGCCCGCCGCCGGTCGATGCTGCGGATTCCCGCCGCCACCGCCTTACGCGACGCCCGCCGCGCCGCAGTCGCCGCCTTCCCCGACGGCTGCGCGAACCGCACCGAACCGGCCGCCGCCTTCTGCGCCAGCAACGTCACATCCGCGATGCCCTCACGAGCCAGCGCGTCGAACACCGGCGCCGCCACCCCGTGCCCCAGCCCCACGTCCGCGACCACCGCGTCCACGAGCCGGTTCACCCACGGAATGCCGTCCGGGTCCGCGCCGGTCACCCCGGCCAGCCGCAGCACCGCCCGCTCCACCGACACAGTGGTGTGGCTGCGCGCCAGATCCACCACCGGCTGCCCGGCCCGGCGCGCCAACTCCCGTGCCCGCGCCACCAGCGCCGGATCCAGCCCAAGCTTCCCTGTCACGAAGACCCTTCCTGATAGATCACGTCACCGCGCAACACGGTGGCCCGGCACACCGGCAGCGGCGTCGGATCGTCCGCACCCCGCAACTCCGGATCCTCCGCCAGCACCACAGGCAGCCCCCGCTCCACGCCCGCCGGGGTGTCCCAGACCGCGAACGTCGCCGGCGCCCCCAACGCCAGCACACCCTCGTTGTCCAGGTGCACCGCCCGCCACCCGCCGCGCGTGTGCGCCGCGAACGCCGCCCGCACACTCATCCGCTGCGCCGGGTTGTGATGCGCCGCCGCCGCCCGCACCGACCCCCACGGATCGACCGGCGTCACCGGCGAATCCGACCCGAACGCCAACGCCACACCGACCCCGTGCATCGCACCCATCGGATTCGACTCCAGCGACCGGGCCAACCCCAGCCGCGACTCGTACATCCGGCCCGCGCCGCCCCACAACCTGTCGAACGCCGGCTGCATCGACGCCACGATCCCGTACTCCACGAACCCGGCGATCAACGCCTTGCTCATGATCTCCGCGTGCTCCACCCGGTGCCGGGCCGCCCGCAACCGGTCCACACCCAGCGACCGCGCCGCCAGCCCGAACCCCTCAAGCACCGTTCCGATCGCCGCGTCCCCGATCGCGTGGAACCCGCCCTGCAACCCGTGCGCCGCGCAGTCCAGCAGATGATCACGCACCTGCTCCGCCGACACGTACCCGTGCCCGCACGCCCCCGCCTCACCGTCCAGGTACGCCGCCGACACGTGCGCCGTCCGCGACCCCAGCGCCCCGTCGGCGAACAGGTCACCACCCGCGCCCACCGCACCCAGCTCCCGGGCCTTCGCCGCACCCAGCAGCTCACCCCAGTACCCGTACACCTCCGGCACCCCGGCCCCCGAGATCGCCAGCAGCCCGGTGAAGTCCTCCTCGTCGGAGATGTCCGGACCACCGCACTCGTGCACCGCCGCCACACCCAGCGACGCCGCGTGTTCCAGCGCCCGCCGCTGCGCCGCCACCCGCTGCGCCCGCGACACCGACGCGAACGCCGCCGCCCGCACCACGTGATGCGCGTCGCGCCGCAGCCACCCCGACGCGTCGTAGCCGGCCGCCGACACCACCTCCGGGCACGCCGCCAGCAACGCCGCCGACACCAGCGCCGAATGGATCGACGCCTGCGACAGATACACCCGCCGCCCACCGGCCGCCCGGCCCAGCGCCGCCGCATCAGGCAACGCCCGATCCGCCCAGGCCGACTCGTCCCAGCCGTGCCCCAGCACCACCGCGTCACCCGGCAGACCCGCCGCGAACGCCGACACCGCCTCCAGCAGCTCACCCGCCGACCGCACCGCCGACAGATCCAGCCCCGACAACGCCAACCCGGTATCGGTCGCGTGCACGTGCGCGTCCACGAACGCCGGCGTCACCAGCGCACCGCCCAGCTCCACCACCCGGTCCGCCCGCGGCGCCTCCGCATCAGTACCCAACCAGGCGATCCGCCCGTCCCGCACCAGCAGCGCCGTCGCGCTCGGGTCCGCCGGACAGTGCAGCACTCCACCGCGATACAGCGTCGAGGGGTTCGTCATGGTCTCAGTCTGCCGCCAGACGAGCCTCGAACAGACCGCGCACCCCCGGCTCGGCACGCAGCAGATCCAGCGCCAGCGCCGCGTGCCCAGGCACGTACCCGTTGCCCACCAGCATCGTCACGTCCGCCGCCAGGCCCTCCGCACCCAGCGCCGCCGCCGCGAAGCTCGTCGCCATCGAGAAGAAGATCACCGTACCGCCGTCCGCCGTGGCCAGCACCGCACCGTGCTCACACCCCGGCACGTCCACGCACACCACAGTCACGTCCGCCGGCACACCCAGCGCCGTCGTCACCGCCGTCGACAGCCCCACCGGATCCCGCGCGTCGGCCAGCGCCACCACGTCGGCCAGCCCGGCCGCCGTCAGCGCGTCCCGCTCCGCGACCACCGGAACCACCCCGACGGTACGGGCGGCGCCCGCCCGCCGCGCCGCCGCGAGCGACAACGACCCGCTCTTGCCGGCCCCGCCGATCACCGCCACCGACACCGGACGCGGATCACCCTCACGGGACCGCCGCGCCACCTGCTCGGCCACCACCCGCGCCGTCAACGCCGGCGCCCCGCACACGTCCAGCACCGCCAGCGACAGCTCGGGGTGCAGGTCCGGCGGCAGCACCGCCGCGATCGACCGGGCGAACAGGATCGCGTACCCGTCGCACGGCACCTGCTCGCTGCGCCCGTCCCAGCGGGCCAGCCCGTCGGTGATCGTCAGCGGCGTCAGCGTCAGCGACACGAGCGTCGCCACCCGGTCACCCGGCTTCAGCCCCAGCGGCGAGCGGCGGCCCGCCTCCTCGACCGTGCCGATCAGCATGCCGCCGGAACCGGTCACCGGGTTCTGCATCTTCCCCCGGGCCGACACGATCTCCAGCACCTCGGCGCGGACCTTCTCCCCGTCGCCGCCGTGCTTCTCCGCCAGCTGCCGGAAACTCGCCGCGTCCAGGTTCAGCCGCTCGACCCGGATCCGCACCTCGTTCGCCGCGATCCGCGGGTCGGGGTCCAGCCGCCAGGCCGCCTGCGGAAGCACCCCCGCCGGTTCCACGACTCGGTGCAGACCCACCGGTGACGTCACGCCGACCCCCTATGTCCAGCCGCCCGAACCCCCGGTCAGGGCTCGCGTCGCGGGAAAACTTCCGGCAGACTAATTTCTTCACCGCAGATTTTCCAGTAGCCTACGCATTCGTTGATCAACCCGCACACTGACGAGGAGGGGCCGTGACCCAGACCCAACCGGTGGAGACCATCCCGACGCCCCGCCCCGCGCCGGTCGCCGTTCCGACCGCCGGACAGCCCTACGAATACCGCCGCGCGCCCCTCGTCGAACCCGACTGGACCCGCTTCCCCGGCTGGCGCCACATCACCCGCGACCAGTGGGAGAGCGCCCAGTGGCAACGGGTCAACTGCGTCAAGAACATCAAGCAGCTGCGCGCCGTCCTCGGCGACACCGTCGACGAGACCTTCTACGCCGACCTGGAGGCCGACCAGAAGGCGCTGGCCACCATGTCCATGCTGGTGCCGCCGCAGATGCTCAACACCATGGTGCCGCATCAACCGATGAGCACCGAGGCGCTGCTCGCCGACCCGATCCGCCGCTACATGATCCCGGTCGCCTCCGACCGGCGCACCGACTGGCCGTCCCACCCGTACGCCAGCCGCGACAGCCTCCACGAACACGACATGTGGGTCGCCGAGGGTCTCACCCACCGCTACCCCACCAAGGTCCTCGCCGAGCTGCTATCCACCTGCCCGCAGTACTGCGGCCACTGCACCCGCATGGACCTCGTCGGCAACTCCACCCCCGCCGTCGACAAGCTCAAGCTCACCCTCAAGCCGGTCGACCGCTACGACGCCCACATCACCTACCTCAAGGCCCACCCGGGCGTACGCGACGTGGTCGTCTCCGGCGGTGACGTCGCCAACGTGCCGTGGCGCAACCTCGAGTCGTACCTGATGCGCCTGCTGGAGATCGAGACGATCCGCGACATCCGGCTCGCCACCAAGGCGCTCATGGGCCTGCCCCAGCACTGGCTCCAGCCCGACGTGGTCGAGGGCCTCGAACGGGTGGCCCGCACCGCCGCCCGCCGCGGCGTCAACCTGGCCATCCACACCCACGTCAACCACGCCCAGTCACTGACGCCGCTGGTCGCCAAGGCCGCACAGACCGCGCTCGACGTCGGCGTACGCGACGTGCGCAACCAGGGCGTGCTCATGCGCGGCGTCAACGCCACCAGCGCCGACCTGCTCGACCTCTGCTTCGCGCTCCAGGGCGAGGCGGGCATCCTGCCGTACTACTTCTACATGTGCGACATGATCCCCAACGCCGAGCACTGGCGCGTCCCGGTCTGGCACGCCCAGCAGCTCCAGCACGACATCATGGGCTACCTGCCCGGCTACGCCACCCCGCGGATCGTCTGCGACGTGCCGTTCGTCGGCAAGCGCTGGGTGCACATGCTCACCGACTACGACCGTGAGCGCGGCATCTCGTACTGGACCAAGAACTACCGCACCTCGATCGAGTCGGCCGACCTGGAGGCGCTGAACAAGCGCTACGCCTACTACGACCCGATCGACACGCTGCCCGAGGCCGGCCAGGCCTGGTGGCTCGCGCACCGCGACGACTGACCCCCGGCCCTCAGGGCGTACGACGGCGGGCCACCTCTCCGATGAGGTGGCCCGCCGTTCGCGTACTCACTTGTTGAAGGCGTCCTTGACGTCGCGGCCCGCCTGCTTGGCGTGCTCCCCGGCCTGCTTGGCACGCGCCGTGCTCTGCTCGGAGGCGCCCTCGGCCCGCAACCGCTCGTTGTCGGTCACGTCGCCGATCCGCTCCTTGGCCATGCCGCTCATCTCCTGGGCCTTGTTCTTCGCCTTGTCGGTGAAGCTCATGTCGCCCTCCCTCGTCCGGCTACGCCTTGCCCTTGTCGCGTCCCCGGCGAGTGTCGGTGCAAACGCCGTTGACCGGCGCACATCGCGTAAGGCGTCCTAGGATAATAGGTTGAAGGTGTGCGCCTACCGGCCGAGGTCGCGGACCCGCTCCGTGACGGCGGCCAGGAACGCGGTGAGGGCGGGCCCGGGCGGCGTGTCCCGGGTGACTGCGACCAGGCGGCGCCGGAGAACGGTCTCGGCGATACCCCGGACCGCCAGCGCCGGGTCGGCGTCGGGCAGGGTCAGGGCCGGCATCAGAGCGACCGCCGCCCCGGCCCGGACCAGTTCCAGCTGGACGTCCGCGTCGCTGGAACGGTGCCGCAGGTCCGGTTCGTAGCCGCCGAGACGACGGCACGTCCCCACCACCATGGCGTGGTGCCCGGTGCCCTCGGCGGAGGCGGTCCACACCTCGGACCGCAGGTCGGTGACCGCGACGTGTCCCCCGTGCCCGGCGAGCGGGTGCGCGGCGGGAAGCACGAGACGCAAGGGCTCCTCGAGCAGGAGCGTGAAACGGAGCCCCGCCGGGCGGGGGCGGGGCTGGCTGTCGTACTCGTCGCCGATGACCAGGTCGACGGTGCCCAGGCGCAGGCCCGGCAGGGACTGTTCGAGTTCCAGCTCGAAGATCTCCACCCGGACCCGAGGGTGCTCGGCTCTCATCCGGGCCACGGCCGGCACGAGCAGGCGGCGCGCCGCCGACTGCAGGCCGCCCGCCCGGACGCTCCCCCGGACGTCACAGTCGAGGGCGGCCAGGTCGGCCTCCGCCGCCTCGGCCGCCGACAGCAGCACCCGGGCGTGCCGAGCGAGCACGTGCCCGGCCTCGGTGAGCCGTACGCTGCGGCCGGCCCTGCCCAGCAGCCGGACACCTGCCTCCTTCTCCAGCAGGGCCAGCTGCTGCGAGACAGTCGACGGGCTGTAGCCCAGAGCCGCGGCGACAGCGGCCATCGTGCCGCGTTCCTCGAACTCCCGCAGGAAGCGCAACCGCCGCAGGTCCAGCTCGATCATGCGGAAATCCTAATGATTCACCTGCGGAATTCATCGCTGGACCTGGGCAGTCGGTGCCGGTGATCCTTGGCGCGTGGGTGCCGCACTGTGTCTCCTGTCAGCCGCCTGTTTCGGCGCGATGGCCGTCTTCGGCAAGCTCGCGTACGACGCCGGTGTCCCCCCGACGTCTCTGCTGCTGGTGCGTTTCGGGCTGGCCGCCGCACTGCTCTGGCTCGTCCTGCTCACCCGGCCGGGCCTGCGCCGCGCGGCGCCGGGCGACGCCGGCGGTGGGCGGCCGGCGACGAGGCGTGGGCGGGTGGTGGCCGTCGCCCTGGGGCTGGGCGCGATCGGGTACGCCACGCAGGCGAGCCTGTTCTTCTCCGCGCTCGAGCTGATGGACGCGTCACTGCTGGCGCTGATCCTCTACACGTACCCGGTCATGGTGACAGTGGCCGCGGTCCTGCTCGGCCGGGACCGGCTCACCCCGGGACGCGGCGCGGCCCTGGTGGCCGCCTCGGGCGGAACGCTGCTGGTCCTGCTCGGCGCCGGTGGCGCGGGCTTCCACCCGCTCGGGGCGCTGCTGGCCTTCGCCGCCGCCGTCACCTATACGGTCTACATCCTGGTCTCCGACTCCGTCGTGCACCGGCTGGCACCCGTGGCACTGTCGGCGCTGGTGATGACCGGTGCCGCCGGCACCCTCGGCGCTCGCGCCCTGGTCACCGGCGGCGTCGACCTGAGCTTCGGGTGGCGGGGATGGTTCTGGCTGGCCGCCATCGCCGTGGTCTCCACGGTCGTGGCGATGCTGGCCTTCTTCGCCGGCCTGAGGCGGACCGGGCCGTCGACCGCGGCCATCCTGTCCACCTTCGAACCCGTGGTCACCGCCGCGCTGGCCACGCTCGCGCTCGGCGAGGCCCTGACGCTCGCGCAGCTCGCCGGCGGCGCGCTGGTGCTGTCCTCCGTCGCGGTCCTGCAACTGCGCCCCGGCCGCGTACGCCGCCGGGAACAGGCGGCCGGCCGACCGGGACCGGCGCGCGACACCGAACCGGCGCCGGCGGCCCGGTAGCGCCGGCGCAAACCGTCGGCGGGCCCGACCCGCCTCGTCATGGTTGACTGGGCCGGTGAACGAGATCCTGCTGATCCGGCACGGCGAGACCACCTGGAGCGCCGCCCACCGGCACACCTCGTACACCGACCTGGACCTGACACCCGACGGCGAGCGGCAGGCACGCGCGCTGGCTCCTCTGCTGGCCGGCCGGCACCTCGCCCGGGTGCTGTCCAGCCCTCGGCAGCGCGCCACCCGCACGGCCGCCCTGGCCGGGCTCACAGTGGACGCGATCGAGCCGGACCTGGCCGAGTGGAACTACGGCGAGTACGAGGGCCGCACCACCGCGGACATCCAGCGGGAACGGCCCGGCTGGTCGATCTGGACCGACGGCGGCCCCGGCGGCGAGTCACCGGAGCAGGTGGGCGCCCGCCTGGACCGCGTGCTGGACCGGGCCGCGCCGCTGCTGGAGGAGGGTGACGTCGCGCTCGTCGGGCACGGGCACAGCCTGCGGGTGCTGGGGGCGCGCTGGATCGGGCTGCCGCCCTCGGCCGGTGCGCTGCTGCGGCTGGACACCGCCACGCTCAGCGTGCTCGGTCACGAGCACGGCCGGCGGGTGCTCAGGCGGTGGAACCTGCCGGCTCCGCCGACGGTCGGGGACGTCCCCGACCGGTCAGCTCGCCATTGATCTTCGGCGGCCGGTTCTCGTACGGCGTGGACAGCACCACTGTCGTGCGGGTGGTGACGTTCGCGGCGGTACGGATCTCCTGCAGCACCCGTTCCAGGTCGGCCGGGCCGGCCACCCGCACCAGCAGGAGATAGAAGTCCTCCCCCGCCACCGAGTAACACGAGTCGATCTCGGGCAGGTGCGCCAGCCGCTCCGGCGCGTCGTCCGGCTGCGACGGGTCGAACGGCCGGATCGCCACGAACGCGGTCAGCGGCAGGTCCAGCGCCTCGAACGACACCCGGGCGGCGTACCCCTTGATCACCCCACGCTGCTCCAGCCGGCGGACCCGCTGGTGCACGGCCGACACCGACAGGCCCACCCGCTCGGCCAGATCCGTGTACGACAGCCGACCGTCTCCGGTCAGCGCGGCGACGATGGCACGGTCGATCTCCTCCACGCGCTGCACCCTAGCCGGAAAAGCGCTCCCACGCCGCACCCGGCCCGCCGCGGTGACGCTCAGCGCGCCGTCCGGTCGCGCACCGCGTCCGCCGCGTAGTTCAGCACCTCCGCCATGTCCTCCTCGTCCAGGAACGGCAGGTCGGTGAGGATGTCCGTGACGGACATGCCCTCGGCCATCATGGCCAGCAGGGTGGCCACGGGGATGCGCGACTGCCGTACGCAGGGCGCACCCCCCATGACGTCGGGGTCCACGGTGATCCGGGGGAAGGTCACCGCGACAGGCTAGCCCTTCGCCAGCGCGCGGGAGATGACCAGCCGCTGGATCTGGTTGGTGCCCTCGACGATCTGGAGCACCTTGGCCTCCCGCATGTACCGCTCGACCGGGTGGTCGGCGACGTATCCGGCGCCGCCGAGCACCTGGACCGCGTCGGTGGTCACCCGCATCGCCACGTCCGTGGCGAACAGCTTCGCCTTGGCCGCCTCGATCGAGTACGGGCGGCCGGCGTCGCGCAGCCGCGCGGCGGCGAGCGTGAGCGCCCGCGCGGCGGAGATCTGGGTGGCGGCGTCGGCCAGGTTGAACCCGAGCCCCTGGAAGTCGATGATCGCGCGGCCGAACTGGCGGCGTTCCCGGGCGTAGCCGACCGCATAGTCCAGCGCGCCCTGGGCCAGGCCCACCGCGCACGCGGCGATGCCCAGGCGACCGGAGTCCAGCGCGGACATCGCGATGGTGAACCCGGCGCCCTCGCCGCCGATCAGCCGCTCCGCCGGCACCCGCGCGTCGTCGAAGGCGATCTGCGCGATCGGCGAGGCGTGCAGACCCATCGTGCGCTCGGCGGCCTGCGGGTGGATGCCCGCCGTGGACCGGTCGGCCAGCAGGCAGGAGATGCCCTTCGGGCCCGGACCGCCGGTGCGGCAGAAGATGTTGTAGAAGTCGGCCACCCGGGCGTGCGTGATCCACGCCTTGGTGCCGGTCACCACGTACGCGTCGCCGTCGCGCACCGCCCGCGTGGTCAGCGCCGCCGCGTCCGAGCCACCCTGCGGCTCGGAGAGGCAGTACGCGCCGAGCAGCTCCCCGCCGATCATGTCCGGCAGCAGTTTGCGCTGCTCGTCGGTGCCGAACTGGGCCAGCGGGTAGCAGGACAGTGTGTGCACGCTGACCGCCTCGGCCACTGCCAGCCACCTGCTGGCGAGGATCTCCAGCACCTGGAGGTACACCTCGTACGGCTGCGCCGCCCCGCCGTGCTCCTCCGCGTAGGGCAGGCCGAGCAGGCCGGCCCGGCCCAGGGTGCGCAGCACCTCCCGGGGGAACTCGGCGCGGGCCTCGAAACCGGCGGCGGCCGGGGCCAGCTCCCGGTCGGCGAGTTCGGTGGCGAGGCCCAGCAGGTCGTGGGCCTCGTCGGTGGGCAGGATCCGGTCGACGTTCATAGCGCGATGAGCTCCGTGGGGGTGGTGTTGAGCCGTTGCCCGCCGTCCGTCGTGCAGACGACGATGTCCTCGATCCGGGCTCCGTGCCGCCCGGCGAGGTAGATCCCGGGTTCGACCGAGAAAGCCATGCCGGCCTGGAGCGGCCGGGGGTTACCGGTCACCACGTACGGCTCCTCGTGGCCGTCGAGGCCGATGCCGTGACCGGTGCGGTGCAGGAAGGCGTCGCCGAGACCGGCGGCGCCGATGACGTCGCGGGCGACCGCGTCGAGGGCCTCGGCGGTCACGCCCGGCGCGACGGCGGCCACGGCGGCGCGCTGCGCCTCCCACAGCACCGCGTAGTAGTCCACGAACTCGGCCGGGGCGGGAGCGCCGGTGACGTACGTGCGGGTGCAGTCGGAGCGGTAGCCCGACGGCATGGTGCCGCCGATGTCGACCACCACCGGCTCGCCAGCGCCGATCGGGCGGTCCGAGGTGCCGTGGTGCGGGCTCGCGCCGTTCGGCCCGGCCGCGACGATGACGAAGTCGACGGCGGCGTGCCCGGCCGCCCGGATCGCGGCGGCGAGGTCGGCGGCGACCTCGCGCTCGGTGCGGCCGGGGCGCAGCCACTCCCCCATCCGCAGGTGCACCGCGTCGATCGCGGCGCCCGCCTCGGCCAGCGCCGCCACCTCGGCCGGCGACTTGCGGATCCGCATCTCCCGCAGCACGTCGGAGGCGAGCCGCTGGGCCGCGCCGGGCAGCGCGTCGCGCAGCGCGAGGACCTGCTGCGCCCACATCCGGTCGGCCAGCCCGACGGCGCGGACCGGGCCGGGCAGCGCTGCGCGCACCAGCGGCCACGGGTCGGTGCCGTCGGCGTGGTCGACGATCCGGTACCCGGTGCCGGGCGCGGCCTCGGCGTCCGGCCGCTCCAGCACCGGCACGATCAGCGTCGGCTCACCCTCGGCGGGCACCACCAGGCAGGTCAGCCGCTCCCCCTCGCGGGCGTCGTAGCCGGTCAGGTAGCGCAGGTCGGAACCCGGGGTGAGCAGCAGCGCGTCCAGGCCCGCAGCGGCGGCGGCGCGCTGGGCCGCGACGAGACGCCCGGCGGGGTACAGTTCCTCGATTCCCACCCCCGAAGCTTAACGGTCGTTTGGGTCCGGGCGGGAGTCCGGGCGATGCTCGCAGACACCGGCCGTCCGGTCCGCCTCGATCTTGGTCATGCCGGACGCCTGGAGCAACTCGCCGACCACGATGAGCAGCTGCGAGGCCACGATCGTGCCGGAGAAACCCAGCCCCGCCGCCCGCGCCCGGCCCGCATCCTGCGCGGCCTCCCGTGCCCGCGCCCGGGCGATGTCCGGCGGCCGCCCGGCCAGGAAGTCACGGTGCAGCAGCCGCAGCGACTGCCCGAACGCCTCGACCCCGGCCGGCAGGGCCGGGGGAACCGGCTCCCGGGCCTCCAGCAACGCGACCACCCGGCGGACCATGTTGCGGCTGTTCGTGTACGCCAGCTCCAGGTGGGTGGCGGCGTTCTCGTAGCGGCGCAACTGGGCCCGGCGCCGCCACCGCCACGGCGACAGCGACGTCACCTCCCGGGCCGCCGCGACGATCTCGGTGGTCTGCTTCCGCTCGACCTCGGCCGCCTCCAACCGGCCCTGCGCCGCCTCGGCCGCCCCGGCGTCCCGGGTGGCCAGCGCGTTCGCCGTCGCCGTCAGCTCGTTGGCAAACAGGTCCAGGGTGGGCCCGGCGGCGCGGTGCACCACCCGGACCGGGTTCAGCGGCAACAGCAGCAGCGCCACCACCACCGCCACCCCGCCGCCCACCAGCGCGTTCGCCGTACGCGGCACGGCCAGGTCCGGCGCGTTGGGCTCCACGGTGCCCAGCAGGACCGCGGTGCTGCCGGCCTGCACCATCACGGCGCCGCTGCCCCGGATCACCACCGCAAGTGAGATCGCCAGCGCGACCACCAGGCCGGTCTGCACCGGACCGGCCCCGATCAGCTTGATGATCAGGTCGCCGACCAGCACGCCGAGGATCACGCCGCCGAGCAGTTCGGCGGTGCGGCGGATCCGGTTGCCGATCGCCGCGGCGATGGTGCCCACCGCCGCGGCCGGCGCGAACAGCGGCTGCGGGTTCTTGAGCAGCGCGCTGGCCACGTACCAGGCCAGACCGGCGGCCAGGCCGGCCTGGAGAGCCACGATGAAGTACCGGCGCAGCCGCTCGTACGCCTCCCGGGCCTCGCGGCGCGCCGCCGGAGCCACGGGGGTCACGGCACCGCCCGCCTGCCCGGGCGCCACAGGCACGACGGCTCGGGCTCGATCACGCCCTCCTCTACCCGCCGGGCCGCACGGTATTCCCGGCGCCGCCCGCGACGGCGCTCCTGTCGTACCCGTGGTCCATGATCCTTGTCGTCACAGCGGCACGGATCACGGCCGGCGACGGCGTCCCGGCGTGCCCGGCGGCGGCCGGCCGGCGGGGAGGTCGGGAAGATGACGGAGGCGAACGACGCCTCGTGGCGACGGCGCAGCGTGCTGCGGGTGGCGCCGCCCGCGCGGGCCCGCAAGCTGGCCAAGGTGCCCTTCGTGGAGCTGGCCGACGGGCGGTTGCAGGGGGTGGTGTCCAGCGGCTCCGACGTGGAACGCGTCTACGTCTCCTCGGTGACCGCCGGCACGCACGCGGTCAACTGCAGCACCAACAACAACCGGCCCTGCGGCGGGCTGCGCGGCACCATGCTCTGCAAGCACCTGCACGCGCTGGCCGACGAGGCGGTGCTGCAGTACGGCGCCGAACAGGTCGCCCGCTACCTGCGGGTGGACGTGGGCGACGGCGTCGACAGCGGCACCGCCCTGCTGGCCCGCACCGACGCCCGGCACGAGCCGGGCCCGGCCGCCGTGGTGTTCAGCCGCTTCCTGCGCCACCTGGCCTACCTCGAGGTCCCGGCCGCCACCACGGCGGTGCCGGAGCTGCACTGGTTCCCGGCCACGGCGGCGGTGCGCTGATGCTCGCCGCGCACCTGACCCGGCTCCACGACGGGACGATCCCCGGGCTGGCCGAGACGCTCGCCGTCGTCGACCGCGCCGACGACACGCTCACCGCCGGGCTGGCCCGCGCCGACGAGCCCGGCGCCGCCGCCTGGGCCGCGCTGGCCGCGGCGGTCGGCGGCACGCCGCTGGCCGAGCGGACGGACGCGGCGGCCGGCGCGGTGCGCACCGGCGCGCTCGCCGAGGACCACCTCGCTGCCCTCGCCGGGGCCCGCGCCGCACTGCTCGGCGCGGCACACGACGCCCTGCTCGACCGCCTCGACACGGCGCTCGGCCGGCCCCGCGCGGCGTGGACCGCCGCACCGGACGGCACCACAGTCTCCCCGCCCGCCCTGGCCGGCGCACGAGCCTGGCTGCACGAGCTGGCACTCGCCGGTTGGCGCGGCACCGACCACGAACTGCTCTCCGCCGCCGCCGCGCCGGTCGAGGCCGCACTCGCCGACCCGGCGTCACGCCGCATCGCGGTGCTCCTCGACGGGCTCGCCGCCGAACTGCGCGCCGCCCTGCCGGTGGCGTCGCTGCCACAGGTGCCCGCCCGCCGGTGGGCCGACCTGTGGACCCGCGCCGTCCTGCTCACCCTCGGCGCGCACGGCGAGACCGCGCCCGGCGAGCCGGTGTCCGGGCGGCTGCTGCCCCTCGGCGTCGACCTGCACGAGCACGACACGGCGTTCCAGGCGCAGGTGCACGCACTGCTCGAACCGGCCGGGGACGGCGCGCCCCGGCTCGTCCGGGTGACAGTGGTCGCGGCGAAGGTCGCCACCATCGTCGGCCCGGCCGGCTGGCGGCTGCTGGAGGCGTACCCGGTCCTGCTCACCGCCCTGGCCCAGCGGCGGGCGATCACCGTCACCGACCTCACCGCCCACGGCGCGGACCTGCACTGGGCCGAGGACCGCGCGGCCCTCGGCGAGCCGGCCGACCCGTTCGCCACGGCCCGGGTGCTGCTGGCCGGCGCCACGGCCGCGGCGACCCCACCGCTGCTGCGCCACCCCGCCGCGATCGCCGAACCGGTACTGGTCGAGGGCTACACCGTCCGCGACGACGACGGCGTCCCGGCGCTCGACCTCGACGGCCGGTCCCTGCACCTGGCCGCCGACCGGCTGCCCGCCGCCGGTCCGCTCACGCCCGCGCTGGTCACCGCCTCCACCGCCTGTCTCGGCCTGCTCCGCTGGGACGACGGCCGCTGGCTGCTGCAACCCCTCGCGGTCCGGGCCACCGTCAAGCGGCAGACGGTCGAGGCGCACAACGGCGACTGGGCGTGCGGCGTCACCGACCCGAAGACGGCCAAGGCCGAGGCCAAGGCGGGCGACGCCGTGGCGGTGCTGCGCGAACGCGCGGGACGGTTGCTGCGCCGATGACCGAGGACCGCACCCACGCCAACCGCCGCCAGGTGCTCTACTGGCGGCTGCTCGCCCGCCTGTTCCACCCCGACGAGCAGCCCGGCCTGGAGTCGGCGAGCGTCGCCGTCGTGGACGACCTCGGCCTGCCGGCCGCGCTGCTGGACCCGGCCGTCTCCGTCGACACCGTCGTGCAGCGCTTCCCCGCCCTCGCCGGCGAGCTGCGCGGCCTGCTCACCCCCGGCGACGACACCACGGCCGCCGCCGGGCCGTTCCAGCCGGCCGAGACCGAGGTACGCCGTGCCGCGCTGGCGTCCAAGCTGCTGCTCAACGTGTTCGCCACCGGCGGCGGCGAGGTCAGCGCCGGGCAGCTCGCCCGCTGGCAGGCCGACGCCGGCTGGTTCGAGCAGGCGTGCGGCGCGCAGCCCGGTGAGCTGCGCCGCGAGGGCACCGGCCTGGGTGCCACGCTCGCCGGGCTGGAGGGTGACCTGGTGGCCCGGATGCGGCTGCGCGAGGTGCTCGCCGACCCGGTGCTCGCCGCCCGGCTGACCCCGAGCATGTCCCTGATCGAGCAGCTCCTGCGGGACAAGTCCAACCTGTCCGGGGTGGCGCTCGCGAACGCCAAGTCGCTGATCCGCCGCTACGTCGACCAGGTCGCCGAGGTGCTGCGTACCCAGGTCGCGCAGGCCACCGTCGGGGCCGTCGACCGGTCCGTGCCGCCCAAGCGGGTCTTCCGCAACCTCGACCTGGACCGCACCATCTGGCAGAACCTGACCAACTGGAGCCCGGACGACGAGCGCCTCTACGTCGACCGGCTCTACTACCGGCAGACCGCCCGGCGGACCACCCCGTCGCGGCTGATCGTGGTGGTCGACCAGTCCGGCTCGATGGTCGACTCGATGGTCAACTGCACCATCCTCGCCTCGATCTTCGCCGGCCTGCCCAAGGTCGACGTGCACCTGATCGCGTACGACACCCGGGCGCTGGACCTCACCCCGTGGGTGCACGACCCGTTCGAGGTGCTGCTGCGCACCAAGCTCGGCGGCGGCAACGACGGCCCGGTCGCCATGGCCCTGGCCCGCCCCAAGATCGTCGAGCCGCGGAACACGGTCATGGTCTGGATCTCCGACTTCTACGAGTTCGACAGGTCCCAGCCGCTGTTCGACGGCATCGAGGCCGTGCACCGCTCCGGCGTGAAGTTCATCCCGGTCGGCTCGGTCAACAGCTCCGGCAACCAGAGCGTCAACCCCTGGTTCCGGCAGCGCCTCAAGGACCTCGGCACCCCCGTCATCTCCGGCCACATCCGCAAGCTCGTCGCCGAGCTGAAGAACTTCCTCACCTAGGAGAGCATCCCTGATGTCCGACATGCTCCGCGCCCCCGCCGAGGTCAAGTACGCCGACGAGCTGGCCTACCTCGAATCCGTCGACACCGGGCCGAAGCCGTTCTCCTGGCGGCTGAGCCCCCGCATGGTCCGACTGTTCGTGCTCGGCTCCGAACGCGCCGACGGCCTCGACCGGGAGATCCCGCAGAAGTGGTTCGGCGACCGCAGCTTCGTCGAACGCAGCATCGTCACGCTCGCCTCTGACCGCGGCCTGCTGCTCATCGGCGACCCGGGCACCGGCAAGAGCTGGCTCGCCGAACTGCTCGCCGCCGCTGTCTGCCGCAACTCCACGCTCGTCGTGCAGGGCACCGCCGGCACCACCGAGGACCACATCAAGTACTCGTGGAACGTCTCCATGGTCATCGCCCGGGGCCAGTCGCGCGAGTCGATGATCCCCTCGCCGATCATGACCGCCATGGAGCAGGGCGTGATCGGCCGGTTCGAGGAGCTGACCCGCTCCACCAGCGACGTCCAGGACGCGCTGATCTCGATCCTGTCCGAGAAGTACGTCTCTCTCCCGGAACTGGACCACGACAACATCGTCTTCGCCAAGCCCGGCTTCTCCGTCATCGCCACCGCCAACAGCCGCGACCGGGGCGTCAACGACCTGTCCTCCGCACTCAAGCGGCGGTTCAACTTCATCCGCATCCCGGTGGTCACCAACAAGCGCAGCGAGGCCGAGATCGTCCGCTTCCGCACCGAGGAGCTGCTGCGCCGGCACCGCATCGAACTGGACGTGCCGCCCACCCTGCTCGACATCCTGCTGCAGAGCTTCGCCGACCTGCGCGCCGCCGCGTCCGCCGCCACCAGCGACGACGAGAAGCTGGAGTCGGCGCTGTCCACCGCCGAGCAGATCGGCGTGCTGGAGGACGCGATCCTGCACAGCCAGTTCTTCGGCGACCGCACCCTGCGCGCGCAGACGCTCGCCGGCTCACTGATGGGCTCGCTGGCCCGCCGCGCCCCGGAGGACCTGGCCATCCTCAACAAGTACCTGCACGGCGTGGTCGAACCCCGCGCCAAGGCCGACGGCGGCGACTGGGAGGGCTTCCTCGACGGCGGCCGCCAGGCGATCGCGTCGCTGTCATGACCGCGCCCGCACCGACCGGCCTGTTCGGTCCGCTGCGCGACCAGCTCACCGACGCCGCCGCCGCGTTCGCCGGCTCCCCGGACGCGCTCGCCGGCATCCTCTCCGGCATGGTCGACGACGTCGACCGGGCGCTGCGCGAACGGCTGGAGATCTTCCCGGTCTGCCACCACTCCCCCGCCTCGGCGCTGGCCATGGCACGCCGCCTGCGCGCCCGCCCGCCCAAGGTGATCTACCTGGAGCTCTGCGAGGACCTGCGCCCCCTGCTCGACGAGCTGCGCAACTGCCGGCTGCCGGTGGCGGTGCAGGCGTTCGCCACCGAACTCGACGGCTTCCCCGCCGAGTGGAGCCCGCTGAGCGTGGTCGCCCCGATCACCGAGGCGTCCGCCGAATACCAGGCCGTCGCGTACGCGCTGGACACCCCCGGCGTGGAGCTGGTGCTCGTGGACCGCTCCACCGACCACGTCTTCCAGTGGACCCCCCGCGACGACACCGGGCCCGCACCGGGGCCGGACTCCGCCCCCGCGTCCGCCGACGACACGGCACTGCACGGCGACGCGGTCGGCGTGGAGATCGGCGACCTGCGCCCCCGGTTCGCCGAACTGGAGGCCCACCTGCTGCACCACGGCAAGGTGCGGCACTGGTCGGAATGGTGGGACCAGTACGTCGAACGGCCGCTCGCCGACGCCGACCACGACACGTACCGCCAGGTCATGGTGCTGATCGGCAGCCTGTTCCGGCGGCTGCGCCCGTCCCGGTCCGCCCGCGACGACCGCGACGAGGACCGCGAACGCCACATGTGGACCCGGATGCGACAGCACCTCGCCGAAAGCGGCGCCGACCCGGCCGACTGCCTCTACGTCTGCGGCGCCTTCCACGCCGCCAGCCAGGTCGAACAGTTCGGCCTCGACTCGACCGCACCGGACTTCCCGATCAGCCCGCGCACCGGCACCCGCTGGCGTTACGGCCTCATCCCGTCCAGCCACTCGGCCATCGAGGCGCAGTTCGGGCTGGCCCCGGGCACCGTGTCCATCGCCGCCGCGAACTGGACGACCGCTGTCGCCCGCACCCGGCTCACGCCGTACCGGCTGGCCGGGCAGCGTACCGGGAAGAAGGGCCGCCGGGCCCGCGCCGCCGCGCCGGCCACAACCGGCCCGGCCACGGACCGGCTCAGCGGATTCCTCGCCGCCCCGCCCGTCCTCGACGAGCTGGACGAGGCCGAACTGCGCGGCTGGTGCGTCGACATCGTCCGGCTCGCCCGCCGCAACGGCTACCTCGCCAGCACCGCCGACGCGATCGCCGTGTTCGAGACGTCGATCCTGCTCGCCACCATGCGCAACCGCGCGCGGCCCACGCCGTACGACTTCGCCGACGCCGCCGTGACCTGCATCGAGAAGGACGTGGTGCCCGGCCGCCGCGACGTCCGCCGGCTCTGCGAGATCCTCCTCGGCGGCGACCGTGTCGGCCAGGTCGGGTACGACTCCCTGCCGCCGCTGGCCCGCGACGTCCTGGACCGGCTGCGCCCCCTCGGCCTCGACCTGGAACGGCGCACCGTGCAGCGGGCGCTGCTCGACCTGCGCGCCGACCCGGCGCTGGCACCCTGCTCCGACCTGCTGTGGATGCTGCGGCACCTGCTGCCCGCCGACGCGGTCCGCCCGATCATGGGCGAGCGCCGCCTCGGCCACCGCTCCGAACAGGAGAGCTGGGACCTCGCGCTCGGCCGCAACCAGCGCGCCCTGATCGAGCTGGGCTACGAGGGCGTCACCGTCGAACAGGTGCTGGAGCAGCGGCTGCGCCGGGCGGTACGCGGCCCCGACGCGACAGCCGCCCGCGCGCTCGCCGCCGTCGAGGACGCCATCCGGCTGCTGGACAGCCCTCGCCTGGTCGACGAACTCGGCGCGCGGGCGGTGGAGCTGCTCGCCGCCGAACGCACAGTGGACGACGCGCCGGAGGTGCTGCGCCGCATCCGGCGGCTGCTCGCCCACCACCGCACCACCACACCGGCGCTGCCCGCGTGGTGCCGGACGTTCGTCACCACCGGGTACGCCCACTACTGCACGCTGCTGCCCACCGCGTTCGTGGACGAGTCCACCGGCGTACGGCAGGTCGGCGCGATGCTCGGCTTCCTGTTCAGCATGGAGAGCCTCGCGTTGTCGCTCGGGTGCGACCGCTCCCAGCTCGAACTGGCCGTCGCGCAGGCCCACCCGGAGGCCCCGGCCAAGCTCGCGCTGCTCTGGGCCGCCCGCCACCAGCTCGGCCTGCTGCCGCTGGCGCGACTGCGCGAACAGTGCGCCGAGCTGCTCGCCAATCCGCTCGTGGTGCCCGCGTTCCCGCAGTACCTGTCCGGCTTCGTGCACGCGCTCGAACCGGTGCCGGGGCTCGCGCCGTTCGTGGTGGAGACCATGTCGTCCGCCTTCGCCGGGCTGCCCGACCCGGTGCTGCTGCCCTGGCTGCCGACGCTAATCACCACACTGCGCGAGCACGGCCCGGAGCTGGTGCCGCTGCTGGTCCGCGAGGCGGAACGCACGTTCCCCGCCACGCTGCCCGCGCTGGACGCCTGGACACCGCCGTGGGCGGCCACGCCCACCCCGTCCACCGCGCCCGCGCCGTCCCCGGGAACCGGTCCGGTGCACGGTCTGCTGGGCGCCCACCCGGAGGCGGTCGACGCGGTGGCGGCGCTGCTCGGCTGCTCCGGCGGCTGGCAGCCGCTCGCCGAGGGCGGCACGTCGCCGGGTGACGGGGCGTCGGTGCTGCTCGCCGCACACCCGGCGACGGCTCATGCGGTGGCGACGCTGCTGGCGGACTGATCGACGTCGGCGGGTTTGCGAGGGCAGGCGACCATGGAGTGGTGATCCGCTTTCTGCTGAACCTGCTGTGGCTCGTCTTCGGCGGCGGCTTCGTCCTGGCCCTGGGCTACGGCGTGGCCGCCCTGATCTGCTTCGTCCTCGTCGTCACCATCCCGTTCGGTGTCGCCTCGCTGCGGCTGGCGTCGTACTCGCTGTGGCCGTTCGGCCGCACGATCGTGCGCAAGCCGGGTGCTGGTCTGCCCTCCGGCCTGGCGAACGTGCTCTGGGTGGTGCTGGCCGGCTGGTGGCTGGCGCTGTCGCACATCCTCGCCGGCATCGCGCTCTGCGTGACGATCATCGGCATCCCGTTCGGGGTGGCGAACTTCAAGCTGGTCCCGGCGGCGCTGTGGCCGCTCGGCCAGGAGGTCGTCGACAACCCGTAACCACATGCCGGCCCCGACGGCGCGGGCGCCGGGGCCGGGGCCGGGCGAGCCTGGTGGCCGGTAGGAGCTGAGCGAACGCCGGGACAGCTGCTGCCCTATCGACGTCCTGCCTGTCCGCCGGCCCTCGCCGCGCCCAGCCCCTCCCCTAGCGTCCGCTGCGACCCGCGAGCGGGTGGAACGTCATGGGTGTCTCCGCCCTCGTTTGACACCCATGACGTTCCACCCGTGGTTAGCACTCCTCGGGCAACGAGTGCGAGTCCTGATGAGCGGGATCCGCGTTCCGGTCACCGGGGTTGCGGGCGATCTTGGTACGAAACGGCCCTCATGGGGGCCGTTTCGTACCAAGATCTGCTGGGTCGTCGTTGACTGCTCGCGCGGAGATGCGAAGCGGACGCGGGGCAGCGCACCATCTCTACGGCGTCCTAGGAGGATGGGGTGATTGCTCAAGGGACGCGAATGGCGCTCGGGGACGCGCCCGGCTGGCTAGCGTCGGAGGGGTGCGGGACGGGGTGATCGAGACGCTCAAGGCGGACCCGGCGATGTCCGGTCTGCGCCGGTCGCTGGACTTCTACCACGGCGACCCGGCGCGCGACGCCGCCCTGGACGCGTTCTACGCCCCGCTGGTCCGCGCCGGTGACCTGGTCTTCGACGTCGGCGCGCACGTGGGCGACCGGCTCGGCAGCTTCCGCCGTCTCGGTGCGCGCGTGGTGGCGGTCGAGCCGCAGCCGCTGTGCGCCCGGGTGCTGCGCGAGATGTACACGGGCGACGACGGCGTGACGGTGGTGGAGGCGGCGTGCGGGCGTACAGCCGGGCCGGTGCGACTGCACGTGAACTCGGCCAACCCGACCGTCTCCACCGCCTCCCCCGGGTTCGTCCGCGCCGCCGACGGCGCACCCGGCTGGACGGGCGAGATCTGGGACGCCCAGATCGAGGTGCCGGGCACCACGCTGGACGCGCTCGTGGCCGCGCACGGCGTACCGGCGTTCGTGAAGATCGACGTGGAGGGCTTCGAGGACGCCGTGCTGGCCGGGCTGAGCCGGCCGGTCCCCGCGCTGTCGTTCGAGTTCACCACCATCGCCCGGGTGGCGGCGGCGCGCTGCCTGGACCGGCTCGCCGCGCTCGGCTTCACCCGGTTCACCGTGGCGATCGGTGACGAGATGGAGTTCGCGCTGCCCGGCTGGCGTCAGGCCGCCGAGGTGGCCGCGTACCTGCGCACGCTGCCGGACGAGGCCAACTCCGGCGACGTGTACGCCCGCCCCTGAGCGTCCACTTCGGACCGCCCTGCACGAAGGAACGAGGCATCGACCCTGCTCATCGCCGTGATCGGCGGAGCCGCAGCCCGGGCACTTTTTTCAAGCCTCGAACTTAGCAGTGCATCGTTATCCGTCTGTGATTGACGTGACCCGCGCCACTTGGGTTGACTGCCACGGAACCGCTTCCGCAACCGGTTCCGAAACACCCCGCTCATCCCTGCGACCCGGGAGCGTCACGTGCCGATCACCATCGCCGACGTCGCCACCCGCGCCGGGGTGAGCAAGACGACGGTCTCCCGGGTGCTCAACGGCAAGGGCGAGGTGCACGTCCGTACCGCCGACCGGGTCCGTGCCGTGATCAGCGACCTCGGGTACGTGCCGAGCGCCCGCGCGGTCGGCCTCGCCCGGGGGCGTACCCGGGTGGTCGGGATGCTGGTCCCGGCGCTGACCTGGCCCTGGATGGGCGAGGTGCTCCAGGGCGCGGCCGACGTGGTCGAGGCCGCCGGCTACGGCATGCTGCTGTTCACCTGCACCCACGGCGACGAGTCGATGCGCCGGTTCGCCTCCCAGGTCTCGGCCAAGTCGTTCGACGGCCTGCTCGTGGTCGAACCGGAGGGGACGCTCGACTACATCACCGAGCTGCACCGGCGCGGCCTGCCGGTCATCCTCATCGACGACCGGGGCCACCAGCCCGGCTTCCCGTCGGTGCGGACCACGAACGAGGAAGGCGCGCGGGCCGCCGCCACGCACCTGCTGGCGCTCGGCCGGCGGCGGCCGCTCGTCGTCACCGGCTTGCGCCGGTTCGGCTGCACCCGGGAACGGCTCGCCGGGTTCGCCGGCGCCTACGCCGACGCGGGCGTGCCGGTCGAGCCGGACCGGGTGGTGGAGGGCGACTTCACCTTCGAGTGCGGGCGCGCGGCGGTACGGCGGCTACTCGCCGACGGCGTACCGTTCGACGCCGTCTTCGCCCACAACGACCTGTCGGCCGCCGGGGCGTTGCAGGCGCTGCGCGACGCCGGGCGGCGCGTCCCGCAGGACGTGGCGGTGGTCGGCTTCGACGACCTCCCGCTGGCCGGGCACACCCACCCGCCGCTGAGCTCGGTGCGCCAACCCCTGCGGGAGATGGGTACGGCGGCGGCCCGCCTGCTCATCGGCCACCTCGGCGGCACCCCGCTGCCGGACACCCCGACCGTCATCCCGACCGGCTTCACCGCCCGCGACTCGACGACCACGAGCGACCCGACCGCACCGGACTCGACAGGCGCGCGGGCGCCGGCGGGTGCCCGCGTCACCTGACCCACCCCGCCGTACCGGCGACCACGCCGGCGGGCCCGCCCGCCGGTGGCACCACCGCACACCTCCATCCACCACATCCCGCCCGAGGACTGCGGGACCACCGAGGGAGACCTCCATGAGAAGACGGCAACTCCTCGCCCTCGCGCTGGCCGGCGCGATGGTCACCGGCGCCGCCGCCTGCGGCGACAGCCCGAACGCGAACAAGAAGAGCGGCCAGGCCGCGACCGTGTTGAACGTCGGTATGCCCAACGGCCCGCAGGCGGAGAACAACAACCCGTTCCTCACCACCTCGGCCGCCGCGTCGCTCGGCTACCGGTGGCAGATCTACGAGCCGCTGATGATGTGGAACCCGGTCAAGCCGGCCGAGCCGTTCAAGCCGTGGCTCGCCACCAAGGCCGAGTGGTCGTCGGACTACAAGACGGTCAAGGTGACCATCCGGGAGAACGCCACCTGGTCCGACGGGCAGAAGGTCACCGCCGAGGACGTCGCGTTCACCTACAACCTGGTGAAGAAGTTCCCGGCCCTCAACGACCAGGGCGTCCCGTACACCGACGCCGTGGCCAGCGGCAACGAGGTCACCATCTCGATGGCCAGCCCGCAGTTCGTCAACCAGCAGAAGGTGCTGTGGCGCGTGCCGATCGTGCCGAAGCACCTGTGGGAGAAGATCGCCGACCCGGCCACCGACCCGGTGAAGCAGCCGGTCGGCAGCGGCCCGTACACGCTGAAGTCGTTCACCCCGGCGACCACGACGCTCTCCGTGCGCGACAGCGGCTACTGGCAGGACCCGCCGAAGGTCAAGGAGCTGCGGTACACGTCCTACACGGACAACAGCGCGCAGACCACCGCGCTGGCGAACGGCGAGTCGGAGTGGAGCTTCGTCTTCATCCCGAACTACCAGACCGTGTTCGTGGCGAAGGACCAGAAGAACCACAAGATGTGGGCGCCGCCGGTGCTGGGCATCCACGGCCTCTACGTGAACACCACGAAGAAGCCGTTCGACGACCCGACGCTGCGCAAGGCGATGAACATGGTGATCGACCGGGCGGACATCTTCACCACCGCCGAGGCCGGCTACTTCCACCCGGAGGTCAAGAGCGTGACCGGCCTGCCCAGCCCGGCCGGTGACTCGTTCATCGCGCCCGAGTACAAGGGCCAGGAGCACAAGGTCGACGTCGAGGGCGCCAAGGCGCTGCTCACCGGCGCGGGCTACAAGCTCGACGGCACCACGCTCAAGGACAAGAGCGGCAAGCCGGTGACGATCCGGCTCACCGACCCGGCCGGCTGGTCCGACTACCAGACCAGCCTGGAGATCGTGAAGGGCAACCTGGCGAAGATCGGCATCGCGGCCACCATCGACAAGGCCAACCAGGACGCCTGGTTCCGCAACGTCGAGCAGGGCAACTTCGAGGCCACGTTCCGGTGGACCGAGTCCGGCGCCACGCCGTACGACATCTACCGGACCATCATGGACGGCCGCGTGCTCAAGCCGATCGGCACCGCCTCCCCGGCGGGCAACTTCGGCCGGTTCCAGAGCAAGGAGGCCACCGACGCGCTGGTGTCGTACGCCAACGCCACCGACGACGCCACCCGCACCACGGCGATGGCCACCCTGCAGAAGATCTTCGTCGAGCAGATGCCGATGATCCCGGTCGGCGCGGACAACATCGGCGGCGCGTACAGCACGAAGAACTGGACCGGCTGGCCGGACGACTCGAACCCGTACGGCGCGCTCCAGCCCACCCAGCCCAACGCGGTGGACGTGGTGCTGCACCTCAAGCCGGCCGCCGGCTGACCCGGCGCCGCCGGCCCGGCCACGATCGCCCGGCCGGGCCGGCGGCGCCCGCCCCTCTCTTCGGCAACCCTGAGACAGGAATGCGGCATGACGTTGACCGAGAGCGCACCGGCGCCGGCCGACGAGGTGGTGCTGGAGGCCGTCGGCCTGACCAAGCACTTCCCCGTCCGCCGGCGGCTGCGTGACCTCCTCTCCCGCACCCCGGCGGTGGTGCACGCCGTCGACGACGTATCGATCGCGCTGCGCCGTGGCCGGGTGACGGCACTCGTCGGCGAGTCCGGCTCCGGCAAGTCCACAGTCGCCCGGCTGCTGGCCCAGCTCTACCCGCGCACCGCCGGCGACATCCGGCTGCACGGCCGCTCGACACGGGTACGCGGCGGGCGCCGGTTCCGGGCGTACGTGCGCCGGGTGCAGCTGATCCTCCAGGACCCGTTCGCCTCGCTGAACCCCGTGCACACGGTCCGCTACCACCTGACCCGGTCGCTGCGCATCCACGGCAACGCCGGGACCGGACCGGACGGGCTGGAGAAGGCGCTCGCCGGCCTGCTGACCCGGGTCGCGCTCACCCCGCCGGAGCGCTACCTCGACGCGTTCCCGCACGAGCTGTCCGGCGGGCAGCGCCAGCGGGTGGCGATCGCGCGGGCGCTCGGCGCCGATCCCGAGGTGCTGCTCGCCGACGAGCCGGTGTCCATGCTCGACGTGTCGATCCGCCTCGGCGTGCTCAACCTGCTCCAGGACCTCAAGGACCGGCTCGACCTGGCGATCCTCTACATCACCCACGACATCGCCTCGGCCCGCTACTTCGCCGACGAGACGATCGTCATGTACGCGGGGCGGATGGTCGAGGGCGGCGACAGCGAGACGGTCACCCAGCGCCCGGCCCACCCGTACACCCGGTTGCTCATCGAATCGGCGCCGGACCCGGAGCGGATCACCGGCGCGGGCGGCGACGGCGCGGCGGCGGGCGAGCGGGGTCACGGCGAGCCGCCGAGCCTGATCCGCCCGCCGGCCGGATGCCGGTTCCACCCGCGCTGCCCGGCGGCCATGCCGCGCTGCGCCACCGACCTGCCGCCGCCGATCCCGGTCGACGACGCGCCGGGCCACTGGGCGGCGTGCTGGCTGTACGACGCGGACACCGTCGCCACGGAGAAGCCGGCGAACGCGGAGAAGCCTGCGAACGCGGAGCAGGCCGGAACGGAGGCGGCCCGGTGAGATTCCTGCTGCAACGGGTGGCCTTCTACCTGTTCACCGCCTGGGCGGCGATCACGCTCAACTTCTTCATCCCGCGGATGGTGCCCGGCGACCCCGTACAGTCGCTGATCTCCCGCAACCAGGGCCGGATCAGCGCCGACGCGATCGCGTCGCTGCGGGTGCTGTTCGGGCTGGACTCCGACCGCTCGCTGTGGGAGCAGTACGTCGCCTACTGGGGGCAGCTCCTGCACGGCGACCTGGGGCTGTCGTTCACGTTCTTCCCCGCCCCGGTGTCGCAGGTGATCGGCGACAGCCTGCCGTGGACCGTCGGCCTGGTCGGCGTCACCACGATCGTCAGCTTCCTGCTCGGCACCGCGCTCGGCGTCGGCGCCGGCTGGCGGCGCGGCTCGTGGATCGACGGGCTGCTGCCGGCCACCACGTTCCTGTCCTCGATCCCGTACTTCTGGCTGGGTCTGGTCGCGATCGCGCTGTTCGCCGGGCCGGGCAGCTTCTTCCCCTCCTCCGGCGGCTACGAGCCGGGCCTGGTGCCGGCGTTCGACGCGTACTTCGTGCCGAGCGCGATCCAGCACAGCATCCTGCCCGCGGCGACCATCCTGGTGTCGTCGATGAGCGGCTGGATCCTCAGCATGCGCAACATGATGGTGACTGTCGCCAGCGAGGACTACATCACCGTGGCGCACGCCAAAGGGCTGTCCGAGCGCCGGGTGGCGCTCAGCTACGCCGCACGCAACGCGCTGCTGCCGAACGTGTCCGGGTTCGCGCTGTCCCTCGGCTTCATCGTCGGCGGCACGCTGCTCGTGGAGATCGTCTTCTCGTACCCGGGTCTGGGGTTCCAGCTCTTCCAGGCCGTCGGCGCGAAGGACTATCCGCTGATGCAGGGCATCTTTTTGATCATCACGATCTCGGTGCTGGTGGCGAACCTGCTCGCCGACGTGGCGTACCTGCTCCTCGACCCGCGGACCCGAAAGAGCTGAGCGATGACACTCTCCCCGTCCAGCATCGAGCAGGTCATCCCCGGCCAGGGGGCGATGGCGCAGCCGTCGGCCCGGGCACGCCGCCGCCGGTTCCGCTTCGTCGCCAACGCCAAGGCCGCGACCGGCCTGGCAGTCCTCGGGGTGTACGTGCTCCTGGCGGTGATCGGGCCGTGGATCGCGCCGTACGACCCGGACGCGCGCAGCGCCGACGTGCTCCAGGCGCCCTCGGCCCGGCACTGGTTCGGCACCACCCACCTCGGGCAGGACATCTTCAGCCAGATCCTGGTCGGCGCGCGCAGCGTCATGGTGGTGGGCCTGATCGCCGGCGTGCTCGCCACGATCCTGTCCATCCTCATCGGCGTGACCTCCGGCTACCTGGGCGGCGCGGCCGACGAGGGCCTGTCGGCGGTGTCGAACGTGTTCCTGGTGATCCCGGCGCTGCCGCTGATCATCATCGTCACGTCCCTGGTCGACCAGGCCGGCGACATGCTCGTGGCGCTCATCATCGGCCTCACCTCGTGGGCGTGGGGCGCCCGGGTGCTGCGCGCGCAGACGCTGTCGTTGCGCCGCCGCGACTACGTCGAGGCCGCCCGCGCCACCGGCGAGCGGACCTGGCGGATCATCGGCTTCGAGATCCTGCCGAACCTGACCGCGATCATCGCCTCCGGCTTCGTCGGCACCGTCATCTTCGCGGTGATGTCGGAGATCACCCTGGCGTTCATCGGCATCTCGTCGATGACGTCGTGGAACTGGGGCACGATCCTGTTCTGGGCGCAGGGACAGCAGGCCCTGGCGCAGGGCGCCTGGTGGTGGTTCGTCCCGGCCGGGCTGGCCATCGCGCTGCTCGGCACCGCGCTGGCGCTGATCAACTTCGGCATCGACGAGTTCGTGAGCCCGCGGCTGCGCACCGGCGGCCGGACCCGGATCCGTACCGCCGACGGTCGCGTCGTCGCGATGCGCGTCGGGTTCACCCCGGTGCTCGCGCCGGTCACCGCGTCGGTGCCGATGCAGCCGCGCGACGCCGGGGGCCGGCCGGCCGCCGACGCCGTCAGGCCGCCCGCCGACGAGAGAGGGAAGCGCGCATGAGCGACCAGGTGCTGGAGATCCGCGGGCTGTGCGTCGACTACGGCGTCGGCGCGGAGGCGGTCCGCGCGGTCCGCGACGTCGACCTGACGCTGCACCGCGGCGAGGTGCTCGGCCTGGCCGGGGAGAGCGGCAGCGGCAAGTCCACGCTCGCGTACGGGCTGACCCGGCTGCTGCCCCCGCCCGGCGTGGTCAGCGGCGGCCAGGTCATCTACCACCCGGCCGACGGCCCGCCGGTCGACGTGCTCACGCTCAGCCCGGCGAAGCTGCGCGAGTTCCGCTGGGCGGAGACGTCGATCGTGTTCCAGGGCGCGATGAACTCGCTCAACCCGGTGCACAAGGTCTCCACCCAGCTGCTCGACGTGATCCGGGCACACGAGCGCAGGAGCACGGCGGCGAGCCGGTCGGCCCGGGCCAAGGAGCTGCTGCGCCTGGTCGGCATCTCCGCCGACCGGCTGGACAGCTACCCGCACCAGCTCTCCGGCGGCATGCGGCAACGGGTCATGATCGCGATGGCGCTGGCGCTGGAACCGCAGGTGGTCATCATGGACGAGCCGACCACCGCGCTGGACGTGGTGATGCAGCGGCAGATCCTCGGCCAGCTCGCCGAGCTGCGCGAACGCCTCGGCTTCGCGGTCCTGTTCATCACCCACGACCTGTCGCTGCTGGTCGAGTTCTCCGACCGGATCGCGATCATGTACGGCGGCCGGATCGTCGAGGAGGCGCCCGCCACCCGGCTGTACCGGGAACCGCTGCACCCGTACACCGAGGGGTTGCTGCACTCGTTCCCGGCGCTGCACGGGCCGCGCCGCGAGCTGACCGGCATCCCCGGCTCCCCGCCGGACCTGCGCGCCATGCCGTCCGGCTGCGCGTTCCACCCCCGCTGCCCGAAGGCGTTCGACGGGTGCGACCAGCAGGTGCCGGTGCTCGGCGCCCCGCGCGTCGACGACCCGGCGCGGGCCGTCGCGTGCCGGCTGCACCCGGCCGTCGCGCCCCTGTCCCGCTGACCCGCCCGACACCACCCGCTACCCGCGAGGAGAACCATGGACACCGACCTCACCCGCCCGTCGTCAGTCGCCGGCGCGGACCCGATCGACACGCTGCCGCCGACCTTCCGGTGGGGGGTGGCGACGTCGTCGTACCAGATCGAGGGCGCGGTGGCCTCCGACGGCCGCACCCCGTCCATCTGGGACACGTTCTGCCGGGTGCCGGGCGCTGTGGCGAACGGCGACAACGGCGACGTGGCGTGCGACCACTACCACCGGATGCCGCAGGACGTCGCGCTCATCGCCGACCTGGGACTGGACACGTACCGGTTCTCGGTGGCCTGGCCCCGGGTGCAGCCGGGCGGGCGCGGTCCGGCGAACGTGGCCGGGCTGGCCTTCTACGACCGGCTGGTGGACGAGCTGCTCGGCCGGGGCGTCGAGCCGTGGGTGACGCTGTACCACTGGGACCTGCCGCAGGAGCTGGAGGACGCGGGCGGCTGGCCGAACCGGGACACCGCGTACCGGTTCGCCGACTACGCGGAGCTGGTCTTCGCCGCGCTCGGCGACCGGGTCCGCACCTGGACCACGCTCAACGAGCCGTGGTGCTCGGCGATGCTCGGGTACGCCTACGGCGACCACGCCCCGGGGCGGCGGAACCTGGGCGACGGCATCGCAGCTGCGCACCACCTGCTGCTCGGGCACGGGCTGGCGACGCGGCGGCTGCGCGAGGCGGCCCGCTCCCCGATCGAGCTGGGCCTGACGCTGAACCTGTCCACCGCCGATCCGGCCACCGACAGCGCGGCGGACCGGGACGCCGCGCGGGCCGCCGACGGGCTGGCCAACCGGCTCTACCTCGACCCGGTGCTGCGCGGGGCGTACCCGCAGGACGTGATCGCGGACCTGGCCGCCGAGGGGGTACGTATCCCCGTCGAGGACGGCGACCTGGACGTCATCGCCACCCCGATCGACGTGCTCGGGGTCAACTACTACTTCGGGCAGCTGCACTCCGGCGTGGACGAGCAGGGCCGGGACCGCGACGACGACGGCAAGCCGGTACGCCGGGTGGTCCGCCGCGACCTGCCGCGTACCGCGATGGACTGGGAGATCGTGCCGGAGTCCTTCACCGACCTGCTGGTGCGCCTGCACCGCGACTACCCGGGCACGCCCATGGTGATCACCGAGAACGGCGCCGCGTTCGACGACACGCCGGACGCCGACGGGTTCGTCGCCGACGACGACCGGGTCGGCTACCTCACCGAGCACCTGCGGGCGGTGGCCCGGGCGCGGGCGGCCGGCGCCGACGTGCGCGGCTACTTCGCCTGGTCGCTGCTGGACAACTTCGAGTGGGCGTACGGCTACGACAAGCGGTTCGGCATCGTCCGGGTCGACTACGACACGCAGCGCCGCACCCCCAAGCGCAGCGCGCTGTGGTACCGGGACACCGTGCGGCGGGTCCGCGGGCAGCGCTGACGCCGCGGCGTGGGGGGGGCCGGGCCGGTCAGTGACGCCGGCCTTGCCCCCACGCCGGAACCGGGCGGGCGGCCGGGTCGCGGGCCACGCCGCCGTCGCGCAGCAGCCGGGTCATCGGCAGGGTGGCCGCGCCCATCGCGACCGCGTCCGGTCCGAGCCGGCACAGCTCGATCGAGGTCTGCGCGTACGGCTGCCGCAGCGCGTGCCGCGCGGTGGCCTCGCGGATCGCGGGCAGGTGCCGTTCGCCCAGGGCCAGCCCGGCCCAGCCGCCGAGCACCACCCGCTCCGGGTTGAACAGGTTCACCAGGTTCGCCACCCCGGCGCCCAGGTAGCCGACCGTCTCGTCGATCACCTTCGCGGCGGTGCTGCCGGTGGAGCGCAGCAGCTCACCGAAGGCGGTCTCCTCGTCCGCACCGGGTGCCGGGCGGCCCCGGTTGGCCTGGCGGAACCGGTCCAGCACCGCCTCCGCCCCGACGTACGCCTCCAGGCAGCCGAGGTTGCCGCAGCGGCAGCGGCGGCCCCCGTACACGATTGTGGTGTGGCCCCACTCCCCGGCGCTGCTGTGCGCGCCGCGGTAGCCGACGCCGTCGGCGACCACGCTCGCACCGACGCCGGAGCCGACCAGGGCGACCACCGCGTGCCGGACGCCGCGGCCGGCGCCGAACCACATCTCGGCCTGGCCGAGCGTCTTCGCGCCGTTGTCCACGTGCACCGGTACGTCGGTGCCGGCGCGCAGCATCGCGCCGAGCGGCACGCCGTCCCAGCCGAGCGTCTGGGCGTGCACCACGGCGTCGGCGGTGCGCTCGACGGTGCCGGCGACGGCGACGCCGAAGCCGAGGACCGCGGCCGGGTCGACGCCCGCCTGCTCGGTGACAGCGGCGAGGCCGTGCCGCAGGTGCGCGGCGACCTGCTCGGGGTCGGGGTCGGCCGCGGCGATCGGGTACTCCGCCTTCGCCAGCGCGGTCATGCTCAGGTCGAACAACTCCACCTGGACCCGGGTCTCGCCGACGTCGGCGCCGACCAGGTAGCCGTAGCCGGGCGCGACGCGCAGCAGCACGCGGGGGCGGCCGCCGTCGGACTCGACCGAGCCGGCCTCCTCGACCAGGCCCTCGTTGATCATCTCGCCGACCAGGTTGCTGACGCTGGCCAGGCTGAGCGCCGTGGACTGGCCCAGCTCGTGCCGGCTGAGCGGACCGTCCAGCCAGATCCGGGTCAGCAGGACCGACCTGTTGGCCCGGCGCATGTCACGCACCGTGGTGCGTCTGGCGTCCACGTCGCCGCCGTCCTTCCCGGCCGCCCGCGGGCGGCTTTCGTTCCTGCTTCACACCCTGAACGGGGTGGTGACAGGGTACGCCGCATTTACACTTAACAAAGTTAACTGATAACCTCCGGCGCATCGATGAGGAGGTATGTCATGCGACTCGGACGTGGGATGACCGCTCTGCTCGGTGGCGTCGCGCTGCTCGCCGCCACCGCTGCCGCCCTGCCCGCCACCGCCGCCACACCGGCCCGCGCCGTCGGCGCGCTCGTCGCCTGTGACGCGCCGGCCTGGGCCGAGGGCGTCACCTGGACCGCCGGCAGCCGGGTGACTTATAACGGCCGGCTCTACCAGGCGCTCGTCACGCACACCCCGCCCGCCGGCGCGGGCTGGAACCCGGCCGCCGTACCGGCGCTCTGGACCGACCTCGGCGCCTGCACCGGCGGCACGCCGTCGCCGAGCCCCACCACCCGGCCGCCGTCGCCCTCCCCCACCGCCTCCCCTTCCCCGACCGCTTCCCCCACGCGGACGCCGACGCCCACGCCCACTGTGTCGTCCAGCCCGACCACGCCGGGCGGAGACACCTGCGCGCTGCGGTCCCGGCCGTCCGGCAAGGTGCTTCAGGGCTACTGGGAGAACTGGGACGGCGCCGCGAACGGCGTACACCCCGGCCTCGGCTGGATCCCGATCACCGACTCCCGGATCACCGGGCACGGCTACAACGTGGTGACCGCCGCGTTCCCGGTCATCCGCGCCGACGGCACCGTGCTCTGGGAGGACGGCATGGACGCCGGCGTCAAGGTGCCCACCCCGGCGCAGGTGTGCCAGGCCAAAGCCGCCGGGCTCACAGTGCTGCTGTCCATCGGCGGCGCCACCGCCGGGATCGACCTCAGCTCCAGCGCGGTCGCCGACCGGTTCGTCGCCACCGTCGTGCCGATCCTCAAGCGGCACAACTTCGACGGCATCGACATCGACATCGAGACCGGCCTGACCGGCAGCGGGAACATCAACCAGCTCTCCCCCTCGCAGGCCAACCTGATCCGGATCATCGACGGGGTGCTGGCCCAGATGCCGGCCGGCTTCGGGCTCACCATGGCGCCGGAGACCGCGTACGTCACCGGAGGCAGCGTCACCTACGGCTCGATCTGGGGCGCGTACCTGCCGATCGTCAAGAAGTACGCCGACAACGGGCGGCTGTGGTGGCTGAACATGCAGTACTACAACGGCTCGATGTACGGCTGCGCCGGTGACTCGTACCCGGCCGGCACCGTGGCCGGTTTCGTCGCGCAGACCAACTGCCTCGACGCCGGCCTGGTCGTGCAGGGCACCACCATCCGCGTACCGCTCGACCGGCAGGTCCCTGGGCTGCCCGCGCAGGTCGGCGCCGGCGGCGGCTACATGAGCCCGGCGCTGGTGGCCCAGGCGTGGAACACCTACCAGGGCCGGCTCAAGGGCCTGATGACCTGGTCGGTCAACTGGGACGGCTCGAAGGGCTGGACGTTCGCCGACAACGTCCGCTCGCTCCAGGGCCGCTGAGACGCGGCGCGGGGCCCCGCCGGACGGGCGGGGCCCGCGCCGGGTCAGGCGATCTTCTTCGGGGTGATCTTCTTCGGCGTGGTCGGGGAGTCCAGCCAGGCGTTGATCAGCGCGGTGAAGTCGCGGCCCGTCTGCTTGTTGACGAAGGCGATGAACGAGGCCCGGTCCTGCGGCGTGTTGCGCTGCTCCTGGACCCAGGCGCGGGCCAGCGCGAAGAACGCCGCGTCGCCGACCGTCCGGTGGATCTCGCGCAGCATCGCCGCCGGGCACAGATAGACGTTCCCCTCGGCGAACCGCTTCGGGTCGGGCCGGCCGGGCGGACCCAGCTTCTTGCGCAGCACGGCGTCACCCTCGCGCAGGTAACGGTCCAGGCTGGCCTCGCTGAGCTCAGCGTCTCCTTGGTGTACAGGTCCTGGATGTACTTCGCCCAGCCCTCGTTCAGCCACAGGTCCGTCCAGGTGGTGGGCGTGACCGAGTTGCCGAACCACTGGTGGGCGTACTCGTGCAGCAGATCGCTGCCCCAGCGGTCCCGGCGGGCCGTGGTGTTCTCGGTCTTCCGGCCCATCGTGATCATCTGCTGGGTCTCCATGCCCGACGCCGAGTCCACCACCACGACGCCGCCGGAGGGGAACGGGTACGGACCGAACTTCTTCTCCAGCCAGGCCAGGTACTGCGGGGACTTCTTCAGGTACGGCAGCAGCTTGTCGTCCGCGCCCTTGCGGTACCAGTAGGTCAGCGGCACGCCGCGCGGCCCCGCCGCGGTCAGCTTCTGGTACTTCCCCACCGCGAGCGTGGTCAGGTAGGTCGCGACCGGGTCGGTGCTCCGGTAGCTGAACGTGGTGCCGGACTGACCGGCGGGCGTGCCGCCGGCGATCGCGGACCAGCCTGCCGGCACTGTCACCCGGATGTCGTAGAGGGCCTCGTCCGACGGCTGGTCGTTCGCCGGGTACCAGGTGAACGCCCCGAACGGCTCCTGCATGGTCCAGAGGCCGCCCTCCTTGGTGACGGTGAGACCCAGGGCCTCGGTGTCCTTGCGGTGCGACGGCATCGGGGTCGTCTTCGGCCGGCCGTGGTAGGTGACCACCAGGGTCACCGGCTCGTCCGCCACCACCGGGGCGGACACGGTCAGCTTCTCCTTCGCCACCGCGCCGGGAACCGTAGCGCCGTCCAGCGTGACGCTGTCGAGCTGGTAGGGCATGAAGTCGAGAACCAGGCTCGGCGCGTCCTTCACCGGCCGGATCCGCAGCGTGGCGGTGCCGGTGAGGGTGGTGGTCGACGGCGCCCACTCCAGCGCGAGGTCGTAGTGCAGGACGTCCAGCGCGTCGGTGCCCCGGGCCGGATAGACCGGGTCGGCCACCGGCGTCGACCGCCCCGCCTGCCAGGCGGCGTAGTCGACGGCGGGCGCGGTCGGGCTCGGCGAAGTGGAGGCGGAGGGGGTCGCGGCCGGGGTGGCGGGAGCGGTGGTGCACCCGGCGACGAGCAACGGTACGAGGAGCATGATCAGGGTTACGGGGCGGCGCATCAGCGCACCCTACGGCAGTGATCGATCTTCGTGGGGGCGTCTCGGCTGGCGCGGGTTGCGAGACCCTGCGAGGCTGGCGCTCGTGTATGACTACGACCTGCTGGTGCTGGGCTCCGGACCGAGTGGACAGAGGGCGGCGATCGCCGCGGCGAAGCTGGGCCGCCGCGTCGCGATCGTGGACCGCCGCGACATGCTCGGCGGGGTGTGCATCAACACCGGCACCGTGCCGTCCAAGACGCTGCGCGAGGCGGTCCTCTACCTGACCGGGCTGAGTCAGCGCGACCTCTACGGCAGCAGCTACCGGGTCAAGGAGGACATCACCGTCGCGGACCTGGCCGCCCGCACCCAGCACGTGATCACCCGGCAGACCGACGTCATCCGCAACCAGCTGGCCCGCAACAAGGTCTCGCTGATCACCGGCACCGGCCGGTTCGCCGACGCCCACTCCGTCTGGGTCGACGCCGGCTCCGGCCGGGAGACCCGGGTCAGCTTCGACAAGGCGGTCATCGCCGCCGGCACCCGCCCGGCCCGCCCGGACAGCGTCGACTTCGACGACCGGACGATCGTCGACTCCGACGGCGTCATCAACCTCCAGGCCGTCCCGCGCAGCATGGTCGTCGTCGGCGCCGGGGTGATCGGCATGGAGTACGCGTCCCTGTTCGCCGCGCTCGGCACCAAGGTGACAGTGGTCGAGCGCCGCCCGCGGATGCTCGACTTCTGCGACGAGGAGATCGTCGAATCCCTGAAGTACCACCTGCGGGACCTGTCGGTGACCTTCCGCTTCGGCGAGGAGGTGGCCGCCGTGGAGAAGCACCGCAGCGCCGCGCTCTGCGTCCTGCGCAGCGGCAAGAAGATCGCCGCCGACACGGTGATGTACTCGGCCGGGCGGCAGGGGCAGACCGACGACCTCGCGCTGGAGGCAGCCGGGCTCACCGCCGACCACCGGGGCCGGATCACCGTCGACGCCGACTACCGCACCACCGTCGAGAACATCTACGCCGTCGGCGACGTGATCGGCTTCCCCGCGCTGGCGTCCACCTCGATGGAACAGGGCCGGCTGGCCGCCCAGCACGCCTGCGGCGAACCGGCGCGCGGCATGTCGGACCTGCAACCGATCGGCATCTACACCATTCCGGAGATCAGTTTCGTCGGGAAGACCGAGGAGGAGCTGACGGATGCGTCCGTCCCGTTCGAGGTGGGCATCGCCCGCTACCGGGAGCTGGCCCGGGGGCAGATCGTCGGCGACTCGTACGGCATGCTGAAACTGCTGGTCTCACCCGAGGACGGGCGGCTGCTCGGGGTGCACGTGTTCGGCACCGGCGCCACCGAGATCGTCCACATCGGGCAGGCCGTGATGGGCTGCGGCGGCACCGTCGACTACCTGCTGGACGCCGTCTTCAACTACCCGACGCTGGCGGAAGCGTACAAGGTGGCCGCCCTCGACGCCGCCAACAAGATCCGCAACATCACCCGGATCGACACCTGACCCTGCCCTCTCCCTGGGCCGGCTCGACGTCGCCAGACTCGTCGCGCTACTTCACCATGCGAAATTGTGGATGCGTCAACCAAACTGTCAGGAGATCGGGCTCGACGACGTGGTAGATGTGCCGGGTGCCACCGGCGGCCACGTAGGGGATCTCGTGCCATGCCCCGCCGAGCATCCTGAGGGTCTCCCGGGATCCGGCCCACCACTCCTCGATCCCGGTACCGGCCTCGACGGCATCGAGGACGCGGACTCTCGCCGGAGGTGGGACCGGTAGTGGACCGGTGAGATCGATCAGGCCGCCGTACCGGTGCGCTATCGCTACCGCGAGATGCGCCAGGAACCGGTGGTCGTCCACGCCGTTCGTCGCCGAGGCCAGAACGACCTCTGTCGCGGGCCGGAACCCGGCGGCGCGCGCCAGAAATGTTGCCTCGTCCGGATCCTCCACGTCCCAGTCATCCGGCTCGACCAGCATCGGCCCGGTAACCGGTGACTCAGCCTGCCAGCCCAAGCGGGACGGCTCTCGGAGCAGCCACCAGTCGCCGGTCTGGTTGGTGAGCGCCTCCGCCAGCCAGACCCGGAACAGTTCGACATGCGAAGCGGTCCACGGATCGGGCAGCAGGACTGCGACACAGGGCCCGGCCACGGCCCCATCATGCCCGTACGCCCACGGCCGCGCTCAGGGGAGGGTGGGTCAGCGGCCTGTGGCGTAGCCCTGGGCGCCTCGGGGGTTCGCCGCGGCGGAGAGGACCCCGGTGCGCGGGTCGCGTGCCACCGCGCACATGCGGCCCAGGCTCCACGGGTCGGACAAGCGGACGGTGTGGCCCCTTGCGCGCAGGCCCGCCAGCACGTCGCCGTCGATCCGGTCCTCCAGCACCAGCACGCCCGGCTCGACCTCGCGTGGATAGAACGACGCGGGGAAGCTCGTCGTGTGCCACGTCGGCGCGTCGATCGCCTCCTGCAACTCCTGCCCGCCGGCCAGGTGCCGCAGCAGGAACAGCAGCTGCCACTGGTCCTGCTGGTCGCCGCCGGGCGTCCCGCAGGCCATCACCGGCTCGCCGTCGCGGAGCACGAGCGTCGGGCTGAGCGTGGTACGCGGACGCCGCCCCGGCCGCAGCGTGGAGGCGAGCCCCTCCTCCAGCCAGCACATCTGCAACCGGCTGCCGAGCGGGAAGCCCAGCTCCGGGATGACAGGTGAACTCTGCAGCCAGCCACCGCTGGGCGTGGCGGAGACGATGTTGCCCCACCGGTCCACCACGTCGACGTGGCAGGTGTCGCCGCGGGTCACGCCGTCCGCCCGTACCGTGGGTTCGCCGGTGCTCGGATCCTGCGGGACGGCCCCGCGACCCACGTCGGTGTGCAGGTGGGACGGGAGCCGGGGCGGCTCGCCCGCCGGGCTGCCGGGACGCAGCGTCGTGTCGGCACGGTCGCCGACCAGCGCGGCCCGCGCACGGGCGTAGCCGGCCGACAGCAGCGCGGAGCCCGGGACGTCGGTGTCGCCGTACCACGCCTCCCGGTCGGCGAAGGCGAGCTTCAGCGCCTCGGCCTGCGCGTGGATGCCCTCCAGGCTCGACGGGTCGTGGACACGCGGGTCGTCGAGCGCGTCCAGGATGGAGAGCGTCTGGAGCAGCACCGGGCCCTGGCCCCAGAAGCCGGTCTTGGCGATCGTGTGCCCGTGCCAGTCCAGCGTGACCGGTTCCTCCCAGGTGGCCGACCATCCGGCCAGGTCGTCGCCGGTGACCAGCCCGGCGTGCGCACGCCCGCTGGAGTCGCGGAACGGCAGCCGGCTGAACGCGTCGATCGCCTCGGCGACGAAACCCTCCCGCCAGGCGCGCCGGGCCGCCTCGATCTGCGCCTCCCGGTCCGCACCGGCGGCCCGTCCCGCGTCGACGAGGCGGCGCAGCGTGTCCGCGTACGCCGGGTTGGTGACCATCTCCCCCGGCGCGGGCGGGCGGCCGTCGCGGAGCCAGAGGCGCGCGGAGGTCGGCCAGTGGTCGGTGAACAGCGAGCGGACCCGCGCGACGGTCTGCCCGGCCGGGCCGACCAGCGGATGGCCTGCGGCGGCGTAGCCGATCGCCGGTTCCAGCACCTCGGCGAGCGTTCGGGTGCCGTGGTCGCGCAGCAGCAACAGCCAGGCGTCGACAGCGCCCGGCACGACGGCGGCGAGCGGACCGGCGCCCGGCACGAGGTCCAGGCCGAGCGACCGGAAGTGCGCGACCGTCGCGGCCGCAGGGGCCGGGCCCTGACCGCACAGCACCCGCGGGGTGGGGTCGGTCGCGGTGGCGAGGACCGCGGGCACCTCGCCGGCCGGGCCGTTGAGGTGCGGCTCCACGACGTGCAGCACGAACCCGGCGGCCACCGCGGCGTCGAAGGCGTTGCCGCCGCGTTCCAGCACGCCCATCGCGGACTGGCTGGCCAGCCAGTGCGTGGAGGAGACCATGCCGAACGTGCCGCGCAACGTCGGCCGGGTGGTGAACGCCATGGGCGCGAGCCTACGGCGTGCCGGCGGCGTCGGCGTGCGTCGTCGCGGCCTCCCCCACGCCGCCGTCCCGGTCGCCGTCGAGCGGGAACAGGCACGCGGCGTGGTGGTCCGTGCCGACCTCGGCGAGCGCCGGATCGGTCTCGGCGCACGCGGGGCGGGCCTGGGGGCATCGGGTACGGAAGCGGCAACCGCTCGGCGGGTCCACCGGGCTCGGGATGTCGCCGGTCAGCACGATCCGGCGGCGCTCCCGCTCCACGCGGGGGTCGGCCACCGGCACCGCCGACAGCAAAGCCGCCGTGTAGGGGTGCGCCGGGTGCCGGTAGATCCGCTCGGGTGGGCCGGTCTCGACGATGCGGCCCAGGTACATCACCGCGATCCGGTCGCTCATGTGCTCGACGGCGGCCAGGTCGTGCGCGATGAACAGGTAGGTCAGCCCCAGGTCGCGTTGCAGGTGCCGGAGCAGGTTCATGATCTGCGCCTGCACGCTCAGGTCCAGCGAGGCGATCGGCTCGTCCAGGACGATCAGGTCCGGCTCGCCGGCCAGCGCCCGGGCCACGCCGACGCGCTGGCGCTGGCCGCCGGACAGCTCGTGCGGATAGCGGCCGGCGGTGTCGGCGCGCAGGCCGACCAGGTCCAGCAGCTCCGCGACCCGGTCCCGCCGGGCGGCGGCGGACCTGGCGAGCCGGTGCACGATCAGCGGCTCGGCGATGCTGTCGCCGACCGTACGGCGTGGGTCGAGCGACGCCTGCGGATCCTGGAAGACCATCGCCACGTGGCGGCGCGTCGCGCGCAGGCGGCGGCGCGACCAGCGGGTCACGTCCGCGCCGGCCACCCGGACCCGTCCGGCGGTCGGGTCGACCAGCCGCAGCAGCGCCAGGCCGGCTGTGGACTTGCCGCTGCCCGACTCGCCGACCAGCCCGAGCGTCTCGCCCCGGCGTACGGCGACGCTGACGCCGTCCACCGCGCGGACGGTTCCGGCCGGGGTCGGGAAGTGCACCTTCAGGTCGTCCAGCTCGGCGACCACGTCCGGGGTGTCGGCGCTCATCCGGCCTCTCCACGGTAGAAGGTGCGGACCGCGTGCCCGTCGCCGACCGGCGTCAGCGGGGGCAGCTCGTGCTCGCAGCGGGGGTCGGCGCGTACCGGGCAGCGCGGCCAGAACGCGCAGCCGGGCGGCAGGTCCAGCGGGCTCGGCGGCGAACCGGGGATGGCGACCAGGTCCTCGCCGCGGCGTGACGGGTCCGGCCGGGCCGCCAGCAGCGCCCGGGTGTACGGATGGGTGGGCGTGTCGAACACCGCGTCGACGGGGCCCTGCTCGACGATCCGCCCGCCGTACATGACCGCCACGGTGTCCGCGATGCCTGCCACCACGCCCAGGTCGTGGGTGACCCAGACGACGGCGGTGCCCAGCCGGGCCTGGAGGTCGGCGACCAGTTCGATGATCTGCGCCTGCGTGGTGACGTCGAGCGCGGTGGTCGGCTCGTCGGCGATCAGCAGGTCCGGCTCGCAGGCGAGCGCCATGGCGATGGCGACGCGCTGGCGCATGCCGCCGGAGAACTGGTGCGGGTACGCGTCGACGCGCCGCGCGGCCGACGGGATGCCCACCAGTTCCAGCAGCTCCACCGCCCGGTCGCGGGCGGCGCGGCGGGTCAGCCCCAGGTGCTCCTCGGCCGCCTCGGTGACCTGCCGGCCCACCGGCAGCACCGGGTTGAGCGAGGTCATCGGGTCCTGGAAGACGAACCCGACGTGCCGGCCGCGTACCTTGCGGCGGCGGTCGTCGGGCAGCGCGGTCAGCTCCGTGTCGAGCAGCCGGACCCGGCCGGTGACTGTGGCGGCGCGCGGGGCGAGGCCGGTGGCGGCGAGCAGGGTCATGCTCTTGCCGCTGCCGGACTCGCCGACCAGCGCGAACGTCTCCCCCTGCCGCACCTGCCAGGACACCCCGGCGACGGCACGGACCGGGCCGCGGCGGGTGCCGACGGTGACGGTGAGGTCGTCCACTGACAGCACCGTCGAGTCGGTCATGGTGGGGTGCCGGCGCTGGCTCGGCATGGGCTCGGTGCGCTCGCTCATGGGGTGCTCCTGCGGGCCTCGCCCAGGGTGAGCTGGCGCGGGTCGAGCACGTCGCGCAGCGCGTCGCCGACCAGGTTGAACGCCAGTACGGTGAGGAAGATCGCCGCGCCCGGGAACACGCCCAGCCACCACGCGTCGGTGACGAAGCCGCGCCCGTCGAACAGCATCCGGCCCCAGGCCGGCGCGGGCGGCTGGATGCCGAGGCCGAGGAAGGACAGCGCGGCCTCGGAGAGGATCGCGAACGCCAGCGACAGCGACGTCTGCACGATCAGCGGCGCGGCGATGTTCGGCAGCACGTGCCGGCGCATGATGCGCAGGTCGGACGCGCCGATGGAGACGGCGGCCCGGACGAACACCTGCTCGCGTACGGACAGGACGCCGGCGCGGGTGATCCGGGCGAAGATGGGCGTGTAGACCACGCCGATGGCGACCATGGCGGTGAGCAGGCCGGGGCCGAGCACCGCCACGATGGCGACCGCCAGCAGCAGCACCGGGAACGCGAACAGCACGTCCATGCAGCGCATGAGCACGCTGTCCAGCCAGCCCCGGTAGTAGCCGGCGAACAGTCCGAGCATCACGCCGGCGACCAGCGCGATGCCGACGCTGACGGCGCCGACCTGCAGTGACACGCGGGCGGCGACGAGCACCCGGCTGAGCACGTCACGGCCCAGCTCGTCGGTGCCGAACGGGTGCGCGCCGCTGGGTGGGCGCAGCATCTGGTCCACGTCGACGTCGTTCACGCCGGCCGGTGCCAGCCACGGGCCGGCCACACCGACCACCACCAGCAGTACGAGCACTATGGTGCCGCCGACGGCGAGCGGGTCGCGGCGCAGCGCGTCCAGGACGCGGCGTCCGGTGCTCTCGGTCGTGGCGCTCACTTGACCGTGATCCTCGGGTCGAGGCGGGCGTAGAGGATGTCCACCAGCAGGTTGACGAGCAGGAACAGGGCTGCGACGAGCAGCACCGCGCCCTGAAGGACGGGATAGTCGCGGGCCTGCACGGCGTCGAAGGTGAGCCGGCCGATGCCGGGCCAGGCGAACAGCACCTCGATCACGATGACGCCGCCGAGCAGGCTGGCGAGCTGCACCGCGACCACGGTGACCACCGGGATGAGCGCGTTGCGCAGCACGTGCCGCACGATCACCACCCGGTTGCGCAGCCCTTTCGCCTCGGCGGTCCGCACGTAGTCGGCGGAGAGCACCTCCAGCACGGAGGAGCGGATGAACCGGGTGAGGATCGACGCGGTGACCAGGCCGACGGTGACCGCCGGCAGCGCCACGTGGGTGGCCCACCTGCCGGGGTCGTCGGTCAGCGCCACGTAGCCCGAGGGTGGCAGCCAGCCGAGCACCCCGGCGAACAGCAGGATGCCCATGATGCCCATCCAGAAGTCCGGCACGGAGACGCCGAACTGGCTGAACACGCGCGCGGCGTGGTCGACCGCCGAGCCGCTGCGGACCGCCGCGACGATGCCCAGCGGGAACGCCACCAGTAGCGCGAACACCACGGCGGTGACGGCCAGCGACAGCGTGGCGGGCAGCCGTTCCAGCACGATCTGGCTCACCGGCTGGCCGGTGCGGAAGCTGACCCCCAGGTCACCGGTGAGCGCGTGCCCGAGGTAGCTGGCGTACTGCACCGGCAGCGGCTGGTCGAGGCCGGCGCGTTCCCGCAGCGCCTCGTACGTCTGCGGGTCGAACCGGGTGCCGAGCGCCACCCGGACCGGGTCGCCCGGCACCAGTTGCAGCAGCAGGAACACCACGAGCGTCACGCCGAGCAGGACGACCGCCGACTGGAGTACCCGCCGCAGGACGAAGCGGGCCATCACTTGGCCAGGGCGACCGACCGGAACCGGATCGCCCGGTCGGTGCGCACGTCGTAGCCGGAGACCTTCTTCGACCAGCCCTGCACCACGTCCGGGTTGTAGAGGTAGAGGTAGCTGGCGTCGTCGACGATCTGCTTCGCCGCCTGCTCGTACGCCTGCTTGCGGGCGCCCTGGTCGGTCTGGGTACGGGCGTCGTCGAGCAGCTTGTCCACCGCCGGGTTCTTGTACTTGTGGAAGTTGAACGTGCCGCCGCTGTGGTGCTGGGCGTAGTAGAACTCGTCCGGGTCGATGTTGCCGAGCCAGCCCAGCATGAACCCGTCGAAGTTGCCCTTGGCCTGCTCGTCGAGCCACTGGGCGAAGTCCAGCGTACGGATCTTGACGGTGATGCCGACGTCCTTGAGCTGCGCGGCGATGACCTGCGCGGCGGTGACCGTCTCCGGGTACTCGCTGGTGACCATCAGGTCCATGGTCAGGTTGCTCACGCCGGCCTGGCCGAGCATCTGCTTCGCCTTGCCCGGGTCGTGGCTGTAGGGCGCGTAGTCGTAGTAGAACGCGCTGGCCTTCGGGATGGCGGTCTGGTTGACGGTGGCCAGGCCGAACTTCGCCGCCTTGGTGATCGCCTCGCGGTCCAGCGCGTAGCCGATGGCGCGTCGCACCTCGGGGTTGTCGAACGGCTTGCGGGCCTCGTTGAGCGCCACGTACCAGTAGTCGGTGGAGGCCGCCGACTTCACCACCGGGTCGTCGCCGTCCTGCAACGACTTCACCTGCTGGGGCGGCAGGTTGTCGGTCCACTGGACCTGGCCGCTGCGCAGGTTCTGCAACGCCACCGTCGGGTCCTTGACGAAGGTGAACGTGACGCCGTCCAGCTTCGGCTTCTCCCCCCAGTACGAGTCGTTGCGGACCAGCTTGACGCTGTCGCCGGAGGTGTAGCCGGCCACCTTGAACGGGCCGCTGCCGACCGGCGCGGTCTTCACCGCGCCGGACTCGACGTTGGACTTCTCCACGATCGCCACGCCCTTGAACCCGCCGAGGTTGGCGAGCAGGTTCGGCGTGGGCGCGCTCAGCGTCACCACCACTGTGGCCGGGTCGGGCCCGGTGACCGACTTGACGGTGGCGAACTTGTACGCGCTGTTCAGCTTCTCCTTGATGATCCGCTCGTACGAGTAGACGACGTCCTCGGAGGTCAGCGGCGACCCGTCGGAGAACGTGACGCCCTCGCGCAGCGTGAACGTCCAGGTGAGCTGGTCGTCGCTGGTGGTCCACTTCGTCGCCAGCGACGGCACCATCTTCAGGTCGGCGTCCGGCTCGACGAGCGTGTCGTAGACGTTCTCCAGCACCTGGAAGCTGTAGTACGCCGAGGTCTTGTGCGGGTCGAGCTGGTCCGGCTCGCCGCCGATCGCGGCGTTGAGGACACCACCGGCGCCGCCGGCGTTCCCCCCGCCGCCGACGTCGACCGCCTCGCCGCCGGTGCATCCGGACAGGACGCCGACGGTCAGTGTGAGTGCGGCACCGAGCACACCGAGCTTTTTCCTGGACACAGGCCCCCCTAGCCACTTCCCGGACAAAAGAAAGTTTCGGCGAGTCTTCTCCCCGAGCGGGATGATGTCAACGAATACCGCCAAAGTGACTGGTCGGCCGCCGCTTGCCGGTGCGGAGTGAACGGTGGTTCAATCCGGGCCCCGACCCGATCCGCCACCAGCGCTGGGAGTTGCCGCCGTGACCACACACGAGGTCGTCAACCAGGTCCCGCCGATGGTCGGCCACGACACCGCCGACGACCCGGCGCTGTGCGACGGCGTGGCCCGCGAGGGTGCCGGCTGGGCGCTGCCCGGGCTGCACGAGCTGGGCCGGCTCGCCGGTGGCGAGGAGGCCGCCGAGCACGGTCGGCTCGCCAACGAGCACCCGCCGGTGCTGCGCACCCACGACCGGTACGGCAACCGCATCGACGAGGTGGAGTTCCACCCGTCCTGGCACGAGCTGATGCGTACCGCCGTCGGTCACGGCCTGCATGCCGCGCCGTGGGCCGACGACCGGCCGGGCGCGCACGTGGCCCGCGCGGCCGGCTTCTACCTGTGGCGGCCCGACGCCGGGCACGGCTGCCCGATCTCGATGACCTACGCGGCGGTGCCCGCGCTGCGGCACAGCCCGGACCTGGCCGCCCGCTACGAGCCGCTGCTCACCACCCGCGAGTACGACTTCGGGCTGCGCTCGCCGCAGACCAAGCGCGGCCTGCTCGCCGGCATGTCGATGACCGAGAAGCAGGGCGGCTCGGACGTCCGCGCCAACACCACCACGGCCCGGCCCGAGCCGGACGGCAGCTACCGGCTCGTCGGGCACAAGTGGTTCACCTCGGCGCCCATGTGCGACCTGTTCCTCACCCTCGCCCAGGCGCCCGGCGGCCTCACCTGCTTCCTGGTCCCCCGGGTGCTGCCCGACGGCACCCGCAACCCGATGCGGCTGATGCGGCTCAAGGACAAGCTCGGCAACCGCTCCAACGCCTCCGCCGAGGTCGAGTACGAGCACGCGGTGGCGTGGCGCGTCGGCGACGAGGGCCGGGGCGTGCGCACCATCATCGACATGGTCAACCTGACCCGGCTCGACTGCGTGATCGGCGCGGCGGCCGGGATGCGCCACGGCGTGACCACAGCCGTGCACCACGCCACCCACCGGCGGGCGTTCGGCGACTACCTGGCCGACCAGCCGCTGATGCGCAACGTGCTGGCCGACCTGGCGGTGGAGTCCGAGGCGGCCACCGTCCTGATGGTCCGGCTGGCCGGCGCGACCGACCGGTCCGCGCGCGGCGACGACGGCGAGACGGCGTTCAAGCGCCTCGCCCTCGCCGTCGGCAAGTACTGGGTGTGCAAGCGCTGGCCGGGACACGCCGCCGAGGCGCTGGAGTGCCTGGGCGGCAACGGCTACGTGGAGGAGTCCGGCATGCCGCGGCTGTTCCGCGAGTCGCCACTGAACTCGATCTGGGAGGGCTCCGGCAACGTCGCCGCGCTCGACGTGCTGCGCGCGCTCACCCGGGAACCGCAGGTGCTCGCCGCGTACGAGGCGGAGGTGGCCGCCGCGGCCGGCGCGGACGCCCGGCTGGACGCCGCGGTGCGCCGGGTGCGCGACGAACTGGCCGACCACACCGACCTGGAGCTGCGCGCCCGGCGGGTGGTCGAGCGGCTGGCGCTGGTGCTCCAGGGCTCGCTGCTGGTGCGCCACGGCCACCCGGCGGTCGCCGACGCGTTCTGCGCGTCCCGGCTCGACGGCGACCACGGGCAGGCGTACGGGACGCTGCCGGGCGGACTGGACCTCGCCGCGATCATCGACCGCGCCACTCCCAAGATCGGCTGAGTGCGTGGTGATGCGACTCGCCTCGGTACACCTGTATCCGGTCAAGTCCCTCGGCGGCGTCGACGTCGACCGGGCCGATGTCCAGCCGTGGGGGTTGCGTCACGACCGCCGCTGGCTGGTGCTGCGCCCGGACGGCGGCAAACTGGGCTCGACCGCCCTGCCGGCGCTGCTCGGCCTGACCGCCGCGCCCGGCTCCGGGTCGATCACGCTCACCGCCCGCGACGGGTCGTCGCTGACAGTCGCCGAGCCGGTGGACGGGCCACCGGTCGCCACGGACGTGTCCCGGCTGGACACGGTCCGGCTCGCCGCCGACGAGGCACACGACTGGCTGTCCGCGCGGCTGGGCCGGCCCGTACGGCTGGCCTGGCTGGACGATCCGCGCCGCCGGCCGATGTCGGCCGAGCACGGCGGCGGGCCCGGCGATCCGCTGAACCTGTCCGACGCCGGGCCGCTACTGGTCGCCACGGCGCCGTCGCTGCGGCGGCTGCGGGACTGGATCGTCGAGGGCGCGCTGGAACGCGGCGAGCCCGCGCCGGAGCCGCCGGCGATGGCCCGGTTCCGCCCGACTGTGGTGCTGGACGGGCCGTTCGAACCGTTCGCCGAGGACGGCTGGAGCCGGGTACGCATCGGCGCCGTCGACTTCCGGGTGTCCGAACGCTGCGACCGCTGCTCGGTGACGCTCATCGACCCGGAGACGCTCGCGACCGGGAAGGAGCCGATCCGCACGCTGGCCCGGCACCGGCGCTACGACGGCAAGACGTGGTTCGGCGTCCGCCTGGTCCCGCTGACCACCGGCGAGATCCGGGCCGGCGACGAGTGCGAGGCGACATGACCGCCCGCCGTTCGACACCGTGCTGCTCGCCGGGGCGGGTGGACTGAGCGCGGTCAGCCCGGCCTGACCGGCCGGGACCGCCACTCGTCCGCCAGGATCGCGTAGACGAGCTGGTCGGCCCAGCCGTCCCGGAACCGGTAGCTGCGCACGTGCCGCGCCTCCCGCCGCATGCCGAGCCGGGCCATCAGGCGGGCCGACGGCTCGTTGTCCGCGTGGCAGCGGGCCACCACCCGGTGCAGCCCGAACCCGCCGAAACCCCAGTCCAGCAGCGCCCCGGCCGCCTCGGTGGCCAGCCCACGACCGCCGTGGCCGGGGTGGAACACGTACCCCAGCTCGGCGGTGCGGTCCGCCGCACTGCGCCACACCAGCTCGACCGCGCCGATCACCCGTGCGTCGCGCACCACGGCGAGCGTCAGGCAGTCGCCCTCCGCGCGCAGCGCGTCCTCGCCGGCCATCGCGGTCACCGACGACAGGGACTCCGCCCGGGTACGCGGCGCGGTGCCGGCCATCCAGCGGACCACGTCCGGGCGGCGCTGCCAGGCGTGCACGTCGTCGAGGTCGCCGAGCGTGACCGGGCGCAGCAGCAGCCGGGGCGTGCGCAGCGGGTACGCCGGGTGGGTCATCGGGCGATGGTAGGAGGTACCTAGTGTGGGCCGCATGGTCGTCTCCGCCGACGAGGGCAATCCGCTCACCCAGCTCACGCTCGACCAGCTCCGGCAGCGCACCAGCGTGAAGTGGCGGCTGTACCCGCCGGACGTGCTGCCGCTGTGGGTGGCCGAGCAGGACGTGCCGCTCGCGCCGCCGGTGGCCGAGGCGCTGCGCCGGGCGGTCGAGCTGGGCGACACCGGCTATGCGTTCGGCACCGGGTACGCCGAGGCGGTCGGCGGGTTCGCCGCGCAGCGGTGGGGCTGGGCCGACTTCCCGGTCGGCCGGACCACGCTGGTGCCGGACCTGATGATGGGTACGGTCGAGGTACTGCGCCTGGTCACCGGCCCGGGCGACGCGGTGGTGGTCACTCCCCCGGTCTACCCGCCGTTCTACGCGTTCGTCGCCAACGCCGGCCGGCAGGTCCTCGAGGCGCCGCTCGGCGCGGACCTGCGGCTCGACCCGGCCGCGCTGGAGGAGGCGTTCCGCCGGGCCCGCGCGATCGGCGAGCGGCCGGCGTTCCTGCTCTGCAACCCGCACAACCCGACCGGTGTGGTGCACCGGCCCGACGATCTGGCCACCGTCGCCGAGTTGGCCGCGCGACACGGCGTACGGGTGGTGGCCGACGAGATCCACGCGCCGTTGGCGCTGCCCGGCGCGCGGTTCACGCCGTACCTGACGGTGCCGGGCGCGGAGAACGCGTTCGCGCTGCTGTCGGCGTCGAAGGCGTGGAACCTGGCCGGGCTCAAGGCGGCGCTGGCGGTCGCCGGGCCGGACGCGGCGGACGACCTGGCGCGGATGCCGGAGGAGGTCAGCCACGGACCCAGCCACCTCGGGGTGCTCGCGCACACCGCCGCGTTCCGCGCCGGCGGGCCGTGGCTGGACCGGCTGCTCGACGGCCTCGACGCGAACCGGGCGCTGCTCGGATCACTGCTGGCCGAGCACCTTCCGACCGTGTCGTGGCGGCCGCCGGAGGGCACGTACCTGGCCTGGCTGGACTGCCGGCGCCTCGGCGTACCCACCGAGGCGGGCGACGGACCGGGCGTGGCGAGCGACCTGGCCGGTCCGGCGCGGATGTTCCTCGACCGGGCCCGGGTGGCGCTCAGCTCCGGGCACGTCTTCGGCTCCGGCGGCGCCGGGTTCGTGCGGCTCAACTTCGCCACCTCCCCCGCCGTGCTCACCGAGGCGGTCACCCGGATGGGCCGCGCGGTGCGCGCCTGACCGGCGGCCAGCGCGCTCGCGCGCCTTACCGGCGGCTCAACGGGCGACGACGCGTACCCCCTGGTTGTCGCCCTCGGACAGGAACGACGCCACGGCGCCGCCCTCGGCGGTGACGGCCGTGCGCTCGGCGCGGGTCAACGCGCGCAGCGGCGTGACCACCACGACGCCCGCGTCGACCGTCCAGGTGGCGGCGACCCGGCCGTCGACGAGCACGAACCGGGCACCCGCGACGGAGAGGTTGCGGTGGGCGTCGTCGATGATCCGGCTGCGGTCGTGGTAGCCGAGCACGGCGTTGTCGAAGGCGGGCAGGAACCGTACCGGCGCGGGGGTGTCCGGGTCGGGCCGGGGCGCGCCGGGCAGGTCCAGCAGCGTACGGCCGCGCGCGTCCCGGAAGGCCACCAGCTCGTCGCGGACCGCCGCCACCGCCGCGGGCAGCCCGGCGAGGCCGCACCAGGCGCGCAGGTCCGCCGACGCGGCCGGCCCGAACGCGGCCAGGTAGCGCCGCACCAGCGCCCGCCCGGCCGGGTCGTCGCCGTCCGGGCCGGGCGGGTCGGCGTCGCGGCCCAGCCACCGGGCCAGAGCGACGGTATGGACGCCGGCGGTGGTCCGCCACAGTCCGCGCGGCGGGGCCTGCACGGCCGGGACCAGAGCGAGCACGATCTCGCCGAGCGCCCGCCGGTCGGTCTCCGGCCAGCGCGCGGTGAGCGCCCCCACGATCTCGGCGGTGGTGCGCGGCTCGCCGTCGGTCAGGACCTCCCGGGCCGCCGCGGCGAGTTCGTCGAGGTCGACCCCGTCGAACTCGCCGCGGTAGACGCCCAGCACCCGCTGCCGCAGCATCGCGTCGTGCCGGGACCGCCAGGCCAGCACGTCGTCCGCGGCGAGCAGGTGCACGGTGCGGCGCATGAGGTGGGTACGCACCAGGCGGCGGCGCACCAGCAGGTCCGACAGGACCGCCGGGTCGAAGGCCCGCAGCCGCGACCAGAGCCCGACGTACGGCTCCTGCGGCTCCTGGGCCTGCAACCCGCACAGGTGCGTCACGGCGTCCGCCACCGGCAGGTCGGCGCGCTCCAGCAGCAGTTGCCGGGCGAGCGTGGCCCGGTTGAGCATCAACTGGTCGAGCACTGTCATCGCTGCGGTCTCCGGCCCGCTCAGGTGGTGGTCTGCCCGTCGATGCTCTCGCGCAGGATGTCCGCGTGCCCGGCGTGCTGGGTGGTCTCGGCGATGACGTGGATCAGCACCCGCCGGATGCTGCGGACCGAACCGGGCTCGTTCCACGGCGCGTCCGGCACCGGCCAGGTCGCCGACAGGTCCTCGACGCCGGCCACGATCTCCTCGGTACGGGCGGCGATGCGGGCGTACCGGTCCAGGATGGCCGGCAGCGTGTCCTCGGGCAGCATCTGGAAGTCCCGTCCCCGCTCGATCGCCCACTGCGGCAGCTCGCGGGCCTGCCCGGACATGAAGTCCTCCCAGGTGACGCCCTCGGGCATGGCGAATGACATCGCCGAAGGGCCCTCGACCACGAACCGCAGCCACGCCTCCTCGGTGGACGCGACGTGCTTGATCAGGCCGCCCAGGCAGAGCGCGCTGACAGTCGGCTTCTGCCCGGCCTGCTCGTCGGTCAGGCCGCGCACCGTGTTGATCAGCATGTTCCGGGCCTCGGCGAGCTCGGCCAGCAGGTCGGTCCGCTCGGCGTCGAGGGTGGTGGGGGTCGTGGTGGTGCCGGTCATCGTCATCGTTCCTTCCGGTCCTGATCGGGTACGGGTCCACCCTCGCAGGCATAGCGGTCAGGAAGTGTCCTCTTCTCGCGGCAGAATGCGTGGCGTGCCGAAGACTTCCGCCCGGCTGCTCTCCCTGCTGTCCCTGTTGCAGGCGCGACGCGACTGGCCCGGGTCGCTGCTCGCCGAACGGCTGCGGGTCAGCCCCCGTACCGTGCGCCGCGACGTCGACCGGCTGCGCGAGCTGGGCTATCCGATCGAGAGCGCCAAGGGGCCGGACGGCGGCTACCGGCTGGGCGCCGGCTCGGCGCTCCCGCCGCTGCTCTTCGACGACGAGCAGGCGGTCGCGCTCACAGTGGCGTTGCAGACCGCCGCCGGCGGGGTGACCGGCATCGAGGAGGCGGCGGCGCGGGCGCTGACCACTGTGCGGCAGGTGATGCCGGCGCGGCTGCGGCACCGGGTGGACGCGCTGCGGGTGGTCGACGTGCAACGCGCCGATACGCCCTCCCGGCACCGGGTGGAACCGGCGCTGCTGATGACGTTGAGCGCCGCCGTGCACGCCCGCGAGGAACTGCGCTTCGACTACGAGTCGGTGTCGACGGCGCCGGCGGTCGCGGGCCGGCCGCCGCGCCGGGTGCAGCCGCATCACCTGGTCACCTGGGGTGGGCGCTGGTACCTCGTCGCCTGGGACCTCGACCGCGACGACTGGCGCACGTTCCGGGTCGACCGGATCAGCCCGCGTACGCCCACCGGCCCCCGGTTCACGCCCCGCGAGCTGCCCGGCGGGGACGTGGCCGCGTACGTCGCCGGCCGGTTCAAGGGCGCCACCGGGCCGGGCGACTGGCCCTGCCGGGGCGAGGTGATCCTCGACCTGCCCGCCCGCGTGGTGTCCGGGTGGACCCGCGACGGGATCGTCGAGGCGCTGGGCCCGGACCGTTGCCGGCTGGTGCTGGGCGCCTGGTCGTGGCCCGGGCTGGCCGCCGTGCTCGGCCGGTACGACGCCGACATCGAGGTGGTCGGGCCGCCGGAGCTGCGCGAGGCGTTCGCGCGCCTGGCCCGCCGTTACGCCGCAGCGGCAGAGGGCCCGAACCCGCCTCGGTAGCCGGGCCGGCCGGGGCGTCAGTCGGTGGGCAGGAGCGGGCGCATGAACGTGCGCTCGTACCGCAGGACGCAGCCCGACTCCTCGCGGATCCGGTCGGCGGCGACGAACTCGGGATCCACTCCGAACCGGGCCCGGTACTGCTCGTACGCCGCCAGGCTCTCGAACGTGTAGTGCACGACGCAGGTGATCGCGGCCACGATAGCGGCGGCCGGTCAGGCGGCGGAGCGGCGGCCACCGGGGTCGGTCGTGTCGGCCAGGCCGGCGTACCGCCCCCTGTGGTAGAGCAACGGCGAGCCGACGTCGGCGTGCCGCAGCAGCTCCGGTTCGGCCAGCACGACGGCGTGGTCCCCGACGACAACCCGGTCCACCACCCGGCAGAGCAGCCAGGCCAGCGTGTCGTCGAGGACCGGCACCCCTTCCGGGCCGGGCCGCCAGCGGGTCGGCTCGGCGAACCGGTCGATCCCGCTGGTGGCGAACGTCCGGGCCATCTCGTGCTGGCCGTGCCCGAGCAGGTGCACGCCGACGTGCCGGGCCCGGGACACCACCGGCCAGCTCGACGAGCCCCGGTCCAGGCAGAACGAGACGATCGGCGGCCGCAGCGACACCGCGGTGAACGAGGTGGCGGTGAACCCGGCCGCGGGCGGACCGGCGGCGGTGACCACTGTGACGGTGCTGGCCTGGTGCCGCAGCAGCGTCCGCAGCGCGTCGGCGTCGGCGTCGACCGGGGTGTCGGCAGGCTCGGTCACGGTGTTCCTCCAAGGTGTACGACGGGGATCGTCGACCCCAGGGAGAGTTTCCTACCCATCCAGTAGGATTACAAGGTCTTCCCGGGCTCCGGCCCACCAGCGGCACGGTCGGCCACCACCACCGAGATGCCGTCGAGCACACGCTGGAGACCGAACTCGAAGGCGTGGTCCGGCCCGTACGCCGCGCCGTGCGCCATGCCGGCCGCGGTGCCGACCCGCGCGGCGAGCGGGAAACTGCCGGCGGTCATGAACTTCTCCAGCCAGGGCCCGTGCGTCTGCCACCACTGGTCGTCGGTCATCCCGGTCTCACGTTCCAGCTCGGCCACGTCCAGCGCGACCCGGGCCGCGTTCTTGGCGTGCCCCAGCACGAGCGTGAGCACCGCGTCCATCTCCACGTCGTCCAGCCCGATGTCCGCGACGGCGTGCAGTTCGTAGTCGTACTTGGCGAGCACGTTCGGACCGAGCACCGGCCGGGTGGTCTCGGCGCGCAGCAGCCACGGGTGGGCCCGGTAGAGGGCGAGGTTGTCCCGCGCGACGCGTTCCAGCCGCCCCCGCCAGCCACCCGGCACGTCGGACGGGCGCGGCAGGTCACCGAGGACGGCGTCCACCATGACGTCGAGCAGTTCCGCCTTACCCGGCACGTACGTGTAGACGGACATGGTGCCCACGCCGAGCGCCTCGCTGACCCGGCGCATGGTGAGCGCGTCGATGCCGTCGGCGTCGGCGATCTCGATCGCGGTGCGCACGATCCGGTCGACGCTCAGGGCGGGACCGGCGCCGCGGCTGGCCGGCTCCTGGGTGCGCCAGAGAAGGGCCAGGCTGCGGGCGGGATCGGCCTTGCGCCGGCGCTCCTTCGACATGGTGCCGTCATCCTACCGGCCACGCCGGTCACCGGCGGTCGGCGGGACGCCGGAAAAGGGGAGCCCGAGAATTGTTCGCGCAAAAAGAATGGCGGGTTCCCCCGCCACTACCAACATATAGCGCACCCCCGGTCTTGCCGCAAGACCCGGGTGAGGGCGCACAATTGCCGGCCGTAACCCATTGCCGAGGCATTCGAAAGCCGCGAAGAGCGGAGGCTCGGCCGTGCCCGTGATCGGAGACGAGTTGAATCTGCCTGCCACGAGCGTTTTCGATCTTCCCGAGCGTCTGTCGGCGAAGGCCGGCCCGGACCTGATCGCCGCCGACGAGCGGCACTTCGCCGCCATCGCGGACAGCCTGCACCGTTCGATCGCCGAGTTGACCGACCGGCTCGACGCGACGCGCCGGACCGCGGGCGGCCGGGGTCGGCAGGCGGTCGACCGGGACCAGGAGGTCCGGCGGCTGAGTGCGCGCCTGCGTACGCTGCGCCGTTACGGCCTGGACCTGTGCCTGGGCCGGATGGTCGGCGCGGACGGCGGCGAACCGGTGTACGTGGGCCGGCTCGGCCTGACCGACGGCGCGGGCGGCCGGCTGCTGCTGGACTGGCGCTCCCCCGCCGCCGAGCCGTTCTTCGGCGCCACCCACGCCGACCCGATGGGCCTGGTCAGCCGCCGCCGGTACCGGTGGAGCCGAGGACGGATCACCGACTACTGGGACGAGGTGTTCACCGCCGACGGCCTGGCCGGGCACGCCGCGCTCGACGACCAGTCGGCGTTCATCGCCAGCCTGGGCGCGACCCGGTCGGCGCGGATGCGCGACGTGCTCGGCACCATCCAGGCCGACCAGGACGCGATCATCCGGGCCGGGTCGCGGGGCGCGCTGGTGGTCGACGGCGGCCCCGGCACCGGCAAGACGGTGGTGGCGCTGCACCGGACCGCGTACCTGCTGCACGCCGACCCGCGGCTGGGCGAGCGCCGGGGCGGGGTGCTGGTGGTGGGGCCGCACCAGCCGTACCTGAACTACGTGTCGGACGTGCTGCCCAGCCTGGGTGAGGAGGACGTGCAGATCTGCACGCTCGCCGGCCTGGTGCCCGAGGGCGCGACGGCGGCGCCGGAGACCGACCCGGAGGTGGCCCGGCTGAAGGCGTCCGCGGACACGGTGCGGGCGGTCGACGCCGCGGTCCGGTTCTACGAGGAGCCGCCCGCGACCGTGATGACAGTCGGCGTCAGGGACGGCGAGCTGCGGCTGACCGCCGACGACTGGACGACGGCGTTCGAGGCGGCCGGACCGGGCGTCCCGCACAACGAGGCCCGCGACGACGTGTGGGAGGAACTGCTCACGATCCTGGTGGAGAAGTACCGCGGCGACGAGCCGGAGGAGGCGGTGCGCCGGGCGCTGGCGCGCGACCGGGAGCTGGTCACCGCGTTCGGCCGGGCGTGGCCGCTGCTCGACCCGCTCGACGTGGTGGCCGACCTGTGGTCGGTACCGGCCTACCTGCGCCGGTGCGCGCCCTGGCTGAGCGTCGAGGAGATCCGTACGCTGCGGCGGCCCGACCCCCGGGCCTGGACTGTCGCCGACCTGCCGTGGCTGGACGCGGCCCGGCGCCGCGTCGGCGACCCGGAGGCGTCGCTGCGGCGGCGCCGCGACGAGGCGGTGCTGGCCGCGCAGCGCGCCGAGATGGACACGGTGGTCGACGCGCTGATCGCGTCGCACGCCTACGACGACGGCGAGGGTCTGATGACCATGCTGTACGGCGAGGACATGCGGACGAGCCTGGTCGACGAAAGCGCGCTGAGCGTGGCCGATCCGGACCTGCTGGCCGGGCCGTTCGCGCACGTCGTGGTGGACGAGGCGCAGGAGCTGACCGACGCGCAGTGGCAGATGCTGCTGGCGCGCTGCCCGTCGCGCAGCTTCACAGTGGTCGGTGACCGGGCGCAGGCGCGGCACGGGTTCACCGAGTCGTGGCCGCAGCGGCTGACGCGGGCCGGCTTCGACCGGGTCGAGGTGGCCACGCTCACCGTCAACTACCGCACTCCGGCGCAGGTGATGGCGGCGGCCGAACCGGTGATCCGGGCCGTGCTCCCTGATGCCAACGTACCCACGTCCATCCGCGACGGCGCCCCGGTGCGGTACGGCGCCCGCGCGGAGCTGGGCGCGGTGGTGGACGGCTGGCTCGCCGACCATCCCGAGGGCGTCGCGTGCGTCATCGGCGATCCGGCGTTCCCGGCCTCGGAGCGGGTCCGGTCGCTGACCCCGGAGCTGGCCAAGGGACTGGAGTTCGACCTGGTGGTGCTGGTCGACCCGGAGTCGTTCGGCGACGGGATCTCCGGCGCGGTGGACCGGTACGTCGCGATGACCCGCGCGACCGGCGAGCTGGTCGTCCTCACCGGGCCGTGACCGCGTCCCGGGGGCGGCGCACGGCCGCCCCCGGGCCCGGTTCAGCGGCTCAGCGCCCGGTAGCGGCGCAGCGACAGCGGCAGGAACACCGCGACCAGCGCCAGCGGCCAGAGCACCGCCAGCAGCGGGTGGTGCGCTGCCACCCACGAGTCGCCGCCCCACCCGGGGTTGCCGAACAGCTCCCGGGTGGCCCCGACGGTCGCGGACAGCGGGTTCCACTCGGCGACCGCACCCAGCCACGCGGGCATCGTGGACGGCGCCACGAACGCGCTGGACAGGAAGCCCAGCGGGAACTCCAGCGTCTGCACGGCCGTGACCGCACTCTGCCCCTTCACGGTCAGGCCGAGGAAGACGCCCACCCAGACCAGCGCGAACCGCAGCAGCAGGATCAGCCCGATCGCGGCGAGCGTGTCACCGAGGTCGCCGCGCGCCCGCCACCCGACGGCCAGGCCGACGAGCAGCATGACGGCGAGCGTCACCACCGCGAACATCAGGTCGGCCACGGCGCGGCCGAGCAGCGGGGCCAGCCGGGACACCGGCATGGACCGCAGCCGGTCGGTGACGCCGCGCTCCAGGTCCGCCGAGACCGCCATGGTGGTCATGCTGATGCCGAAGACCATCGTCATGGCGAACATGCCGGGCATCAGGAACTCGCGGTAGCTGCCGTCGCCGGGCACCTGGAGCGCGCCGCCGAACAGGTAGGCGAACATCAGCACCATCAGGATGTCGAAGCCCAGCGAGCCGACCAGCGGGCCGGGCTCGCGCCGCCAGTGCGCCAGCGCACGCCCGGTCAGCGTCAGGCCGTCACCGGCCAGCGACGCGCGCCGGGCCGGGGTCACGGTCGCTGTCACGCGGTCACCTCCACACCGGTCCGAGCGGCGGACGGCGCGCCGGTGAGCTGGAGGAACACCTCGTCCAGTGTGGGCCGACGCAACGCCACGTCGGCCACGTCCACGCCGTCGGCGTCCAGCGCGCGCAGCACCTCGGTCAGCGCGCCCGCCCGGTCGCCGACCTGGGCGCTGACCGCCCGGCGGTCCGGATCGACTGCCGGTTCGGCAAGGGCGACGGCGCGCAACCGCCCGGCGGCTGTGGCCAGGTCGGCGGCGTCGCGGACGACCAGTTCGATCCGGTCGCCGCCGAGCCGGGACTTGAGCGCGTCAGGTGTGCCCTCGGCGATCACCCGGCCGGCGTCGAGCACGCAGACGCGGTCGGCGAGCTGGTCGGCCTCGTCCAGGTACTGCGTGGTCAGCAGCACCGTGGTGCCGCCGCGTACCAGGTCGCGTACCGCCTCCCACACCTCGTTGCGCCCGCGCGGGTCCAGCGCCGTGGTCGGCTCGTCGAGGAACAGCACCGACGGCGCGAGGATCATCCCGGCGGCCAGGTCGAGGCGGCGGCGCATGCCACCGGAGTACGTGCGTACCGGCCGCCCGCCGGCGTCGGCGAGCCCGAACCGGTCGAGCAGTTCGGTGGCGCGCCGCCTCGCCCCGGCCCGGTCCAGGTGGAACAGGCGGCCGAAGATCACCAGGTTCTCCCGCCCGCTCAGTGCCTCGTCCACAGCGGGGTGCTGCCCGACCAGACCGATGCGGTGGCGCACCCGGTCGGCCTGTCCCGCCACGTCGAAGCCGGCGACCTCGGCCCGCCCGGCGTCGAAGCGCAGCAGCGTGGCCAGGATGCGGACGGCTGTGGTCTTGCCCGCCCCGTTCGGGCCGAGCAGCCCGCACACGGTGCCCGGTCGCACCCGCAGGTCGAATCCGTCGAGCGCGGCGGTGTCCCCGTATCGCTTGCGCAGGCCCTCCGCCAGGATCGCGTGTTCCACGACTGTGCCCCCTCCGTTGACGACGGCCGCTAACGTACAACGTACGGTAGCGCGTCCGCCAACGTTTCAGTCGACCACGCGGTGCTCCCAGGCCCAGACCGCGATCTCGGTACGGTTCCGCAGGCCGAGCTTCGTCTGCACCGTCGACACATGGCTCTTCACGGTGCTCAGCGAGATGAACAGCTCCGCGCCGATCTCCAGGTTCGTCCGGCCCCGGGCGATCTCCCGTACCACCTCGATCTCCCGCTCGGACAGCGCCGGACGGCGCTCGTCGCGGGGCGGCGCGGGCGGGGTCAGGTGCCGCAGCAGCCGGACCGTCACCGACGGGGACACGAGCGCGTCACCCTGGTACGCCGCCCGGACCGCCTCCACCAGCAGCGCCGGTCCGGCGTCCTTGAGCAGGAACCCGGCCGCTCCCCCACGCAGCGCGCCGTAGACGTACTCGTCCAGGTCGAACGTGGTGACCACGACGACCCGCAGCGGGTCGGCCACCTCGGGCCCGGCGAGCGCCCGCGTCACCTGGAGCCCGTCGAGCCGCGGCATCCGGATGTCCACCAGGCAGACGTCCGGGCGCAGCCGGCGGGCCTGGGCCACCGCGTCGACGCCGTCGGCCGCCTCGGCGACCACTGTGATGTCGGGCTGGTCCTCCAGGATCAGCCGCAGCCCGCCGCGGACCATCGCCTGGTCGTCGGCGAGCAGCACCCGGATCGTCATCACGCCCTCCCGTTCGGCACTACCGCCCGCACCGACCACCCGGCGCCGGAGCGGGGACCGGCGCGCAGCGTGCCGCCGAGGGCCTCGACCCGCTCGCGCAGGCCGATCAGGCCGTATCCGCCCCGCTGCTCGGCGGAAACGCCGGAAACGCCGGACGCGTCGTCGGTCACCTCGACCACCACCGCGTCCGGCTCCTGCGACACGTCCACGGTGACCTGGCCGGCGTGCGGGGCGTGGCGGGCCACGTTCGTCAGCGCCTCCCGGACGATCCGGTGCACGGTGCTGGTGACCTCCGGCGGCCAGGCCGTCTCCCCCGGCAGCCGCAGCCGCACCGGCGGGCCCTGCCGGCGGAACCGCTCGACCAGTTCCGCGATCTGCTCGGTACCGGCCGAGGCCGGCGGCGCGTCGGCGGTGTCGCGCAGCACCCCGACCAGGCGGCGCATGGCCCGCAGCGCCTCGCCGCCGGCCGCCTCGATGCCGGCCAGCGACTCGGTGGCGCGCGCCGGATCCCGCCGCCCGACCAGGTGGGCGGCCTGCGCCTGCACCACCATGCCGGTGACGTGGTGCGCCACCACGTCGTGCAGCTCCCGGGCCAACTCCAGCCGCTCGTCGCGGCGTACCCGCTCGGCCGCGGCCCGGGCCCGCTCGTCGAGCAACCGCAGCGTGAGCCCCGCGACGACCCCGCCGAGCCAGCACAGCCCGTTGAGCGCCACCACCCCGGACCCGCCCGCCCCCGGCCGGACCGCCGCCCACGCCCCGGCCGCCACCACGAGACCACCTGCGGCGATCAGGCCGGCGGGCAGCGGCGGCAGCGCGCGTACCGCCGATCCGACCAGGACGGCCGACGCCAGCGCCAGCGCCGGCCCCGGCTCGGTGGGCAGGTCGAACAGCCGGGCCGCGGCGACTGCCGACCCGGAGACGGCGAGTCCGGCAGTGGCCGTGACGACGCGCTGCCGATGGCGTACCAGAGCCAGCACGCCGACCACGACGGCGGCCGCGCCGCCGGGGAGCCAGTACCGCAGACCCCAGCTCGCGGCGACCGCCACCGCCTGGACGCCGATCGCGGCGAGCAGCACCACGGCGAGCCCCGCCGTCGCCGCAACCCGGGTGAGCCGTTCGGTAGCCATGCCCAGCACGCTAGGAGATCGCGGGCCGGGCCGAACCGGCCGAAAGTAGGGTCCGCCGCGCGCCGGACCCTGCTCCGGACCGATGCCCGCCGGTTCGGACGTGCCCAGGATGAGCCGCATGCATCCACCACTCGCCCTGCACGCCGAGCGGCTGACCAAACGGTACGGCCGCCGGACCGCGCTTGCCGACTGCGACCTGAGCGTTCCGCGCGGGCACGTGGTCGGCCTGGTCGGCCCCAACGGCGCCGGAAAGTCCACGCTGCTGCAACTGGCCTGCGGGCTGATCGCGCCGACCTCGGGCACGTTGACGGTGCTCGGCTCGCCACCGGCCGCCGACGCCGCGCACCTGGCCCGGGTTGGTTTCGTCGCCCAGGACACGCCGGTCTACGCCTCCCTCACCGTCGCCGAGCACCTGCGGATGGGCGCCTGGCTGAACCCGTCCTGGGACTCGACGCTGGCCCGGCGACGCGTCGACGAGGTCGGCCTGGACCCTGCGCAGAAGGCGGGCCGGCTCTCCGGCGGCCAGCGCGCGCAACTGGCCCTCGCGCTGGCCGCCGCGAAACGTCCCGAGCTGCTGATCCTCGACGAGCCGGCCGCCGCACTGGACCCGCTTGCGCGCCGCGAGTTCATGCACGGGCTGGCCGGTTTCGTGCGGGAACTCGGCGCGGGCGCGGTGCTCTCCTCGCACCTGCTCGGCGATGTGGCACAGGTCTGCGACCACCTGGTCGTGCTCTGCGCCGCCCGGGTGCAGGTGGCCGGTCCGGTCCCGGACCTGCTCGCCACGCACCACCGGACAGCCGCGGCGCCCGCCGGGGCCGAGGTGGTCTGGGCCGAGCCCGGCCGCGTCGTGGTCCGGGGTCCGGCGGTACGCGACGGCGCGCCGGTCACTCTGGAGGAACTGGTCCTGGCGTACCTGTCCCGGGCCGCCACCCGCCCGGCGGTGACCCGATGATCCGGATGACGGTGCGGCAGTTCCGCCTCCCGGCGCTCGTCGGCGCCGCCCTGCTGGTGCTGGCCGGCGCCTACCTGCTGCGCCTCGGCGCGGACATCCGCGCCGTACCGGATCCGGCCCGGCTGCCCGACCGGTACGCGCAGACGATGCTGTTCCTCGCCGGCGGCTTCGCGCTGGTGCCCGCGCTGATCGGGGCCTTCTGGGGCGCGCCGCTCGTCGCCCGGGAACTGGAGCAGGGCACGCACCGGCTGGTGTGGAACCAGAGCGTGCCCCGCCGCCGCTGGCTGGCGGTCAAGCTGGCGGTGCTCTCGGCCGCCGCCGCGCTCGTCGCCGGTGCGCTCGGTGCGCTGCTGACCTGGGCGGCCTCGCCCGTGGACCGGGTCGCCGGCGACCGGTTCAGCACCGTGCTGTTCGGCGCGCGCGGCGTCGCGCCGGTCGGGTACGCGGTGTTCGGCCTCGTCCTCGGCGTGGTCGCCGGGCTGCTGCTGCGCCGCACCCTGCCGGCGATGGCAGTGGTGTTCCTGGCCGTGGTCGTGGTGCAGCTCGCGGTGCCGAACCTGCTGCGCCCGCACTACCTGCCGCCGGAGCGCATCACCGTGCCGATGACCGCCGACACCGTCAACCGGGCCCGCAACCTGGGCAGCATCACCGGCTCCCCTGTGGTCGGCGGGCTGGACGTGCCGGGCGCCTGGGTCACCGACATCAGCCCGCTGCGGACCGCCGACGGGCGGCAGCTCTCCGACGAGGCGTTCGGCACCTGTTTCCGCGATCCGCCGCGTACCGGCGCCACCGGCACGTTCGGTGACACGGCGGTCTGCCTCGGCGCGCTCGACCTGCACGTGGACCTGGCCTACCAGCCGAACCGCCGGTTCTGGGCGTTCCAGTGGATCGAGCTGGCGCTCCACCTCGGCGCGGCGGCTCTGCTGGCGGCGCTCGGCCTGTGGCACGTCCGGAGACGGGCCGGCTGAGCGGACGGGGGCGGACGGTCCGGGCGCCACGCGCGCCCGGACCGCCGTACCTACCGCTTGACCAGCGCGCGCAGCGCCCCGGCGATCTCGCCCGGTGCCTCCTCGGCCATGAAGTGCCCGGCCGTGGTGGTGCGGTGCTCCAGGTCCGGGGCCCAGGCCCGCCACACCGCCGCCGCGTCGTAGCCCAGCGCGGCGCCCCAGTCCTGCTGGATGACGGTGGTAGGCATGGTCAGCCGGCGCCCGGCGTCCCGGTCCGCCCGGTCGTGCGCCACGTCGATCCCGGCCGACGCCCGGTAGTCGGCGACGATCGAGTCGACCGCCTCCCGGGAGGCGCGCAGGTACTCGGCGCGCACGTCGGCGGGCATGGCCGCCGGGTCACCGGCCCAGGCGTCGAGGAAGTGCCCGAAGAACGCGTCGGCGCTCGCCGCGATCATCGTCTCGGGCAGGCCGGGCGGCTGGGCCATCAGGTAGAGGTGGAACGCCACCGAGGCGGAGGCGCCGTGCAGCACGTCCCACATGTCGAGGGTGGGCAGCACATCAAGCGACGCCAGGTGGGTGACCGCGTCCGGGTGGTCCAGGCCGGCCCGGACCGCGACCAGGGCGCCCCGGTCGTGCCCGGCGAGCGCGAACCGCTCGTGCCCGAGCGCGCGGGCCACCGCGACCACGTCGGCGGCCATGGTCCGCTTGCTGTACGTGTCCTCGGTGTGCGCGGCCGGCTTGTCGCTGGCGCCGTAGCCGCGCAGGTCCGGGCAGATCACCGTGTGCTCGCCTGCCAGGTCGGCGGCGACGTGCCGCCACATCAGGTGGGTCTGCGGGAAGCCGTGCAGCAGCACGACCGGGCTGCCGGAGCCCCCCACCGCCACGTTCAGCGCCACGTCCTCGGCGACCGGAACGCGCTGGTAGTCGAATCCCGCGATGGTGGTGCTCATCTCGATCCCTCTTTCGTCTCGTCGTACCGGTCCAGCGTGGCGGCGCCGGATGAGCAACCGATGAGCGCGATACGGTGACCCGGGTCGAGGAGGGGTCGGTGCCTGTCGGTTTCGGTGTGCTGGGTCCGGTCACGGCCTGGGACGACGCGGGTGCGCCGGTCGACCTGAAGGGGCCCCGGCACCGGGCCGTGCTGGCGCGGCTGGTCGCCGCCCGGGGCCGGACCGTGCCGGTCGGGCAGATCGTCGACGACCTGTGGGACGACCCGCCGCCCGGCGGGGTGGGCGCGGTCCGCACGTTCGTCGCGGCGCTGCGCCGCCGCCTGGAACCGCACCGTCCGCCACGCGAGCCGGCCCGGCTGCTGGTCACCGACGGACCGGGGTACGCGCTGCGCGCCGACCCGGACACCGTCGACGCCTGGCGGTTCGAGGACACCGTCACCGCAGCGGCTGACGCGCTGCCCCGGGCCGCGCTCGACCGGCTCGACGAGGCGCTGGGCTGGTGGCGCGGACCCGCGTACGCCGACTTCGACCAGCCGTGGGCGCACGCCGAGCGGTCCCGGCTGGACCAGATCCGGCTGACAGCCGTCGAGCGGCGGGCCGAGGCGCTGCTGGCGCTGGACCGGGCCGCCGACGCCGTACCCGATCTCGACGCCCACGTCGCCGCGCACCCGTGGCGGGAGGACGGGTGGGCGCTGCTGGCGTCGGCGCTCTACCGGGCCGGGCGGCAGGCCGACGCGCTCGCCGTGCTGCGCCGCGCCCGGGAACTGCTGCGCGACCAGCTCGGCCTGGACCCGGGACCGCGGCTGCGGCGGCTGGAGACCGACCTGCTGCGCCAGGCCGAACCCGAACCGACCGGCCCGGCGCGGGTCTGGGCGGAGACCGCGGCGGCGTACGAGCGCAGTGTGGTCCCCGGCGCGCGGGCCCGGCTGGAGTCCACGGTCGGGCTGCTGCGCAGCCTCGCGGTGACCGGGCCGGGTGGACTGGAGGCCGCCCGGGACCAGCGCGAGGCGGCCATCACCGCGGCCGAGCAGCTGGGCGACCCGGAGTTCACCGCGCGGGTCATCGGCGGGTACGACGTACCCGCGATCTGGACCCGCTCGGACGACCCGGCGCAGGCGGCCCGGGTCGTCGCGGCGGCGGAGCGGGCCCTCGCCGGGCTGGGCCCGGACGCGCCGGAGGCGACCCGCGCCCGGCTGCTGGCCACCGTCGCCATCGAGTCCCGCGGTACGGCGTCGCCGCGCCCCGCCGAGGCCGCGCGGGAGGCGGAGGCGATCGCCCGGCGGGTGGCCGACCCGGCGCTGCTGGCCCAGGCCCTCAACGGCGTGTACATGCAGACGTTCCACCGCGCGGGGCTGGCCGCCGAGCGGGACGGGATCGGCACCGAACTGGTCGCGCTCGCGGCGCGGCACGGCCTGGCCACAGTGGAGATCCTCGGACATCTGATCCGGGTGCAGGCGCGGAGCGCGCTCGCCGACTTCACCACCGCCGACGCGCACGCCGAGGCGGCGGACCGGCTCGCCGCCCGGCACGAGAGTCCGCTCGTCGGCGTGTTCACCGGCGGCTACCGGGCCATGCGGACAGCCGCCACCGGAGCCGCGTACCCGGACGCGGAGGCGGCGTACCGGTCGTGGGCGACCGGACTGGCCGGCTGCGGCATGCCCGGCGTGGAACGCGGGCTGGCGCCGCTGGCGCTGCTCTGCCTGCGGGTGTGGCACGACCTGCCGGCCGTCTTCCCGGCGGACACGGACTGGGGCCCATACGCGCCCTGGGCCCGCCCGCTGCTCCTGCTCGCCGACGGCCGCCGGGACGAGGCCACGAGGGCGTTGCGGCGCACCCCGGCGCCGCCGCGTGACCTGCTCATGGAGGCGCTGTGGTGCCTGACCGCGCGGGCCGCCGTAGCGCTGGGCGACCGGGACGCGATGCTGCGGGCCCGGTCCGCGCTCGCCCTGGCGGCAGGCGAGCTGGCAGGGGCAGGCAGTGGCCTGCTCACCGTCGGGCCGGTCGCCGTGCACCTGGACCGGCTCGACGCCGCACTCGGGATGACCGGCGGTCAGGACCGTTCATGACGGCGGCTCGGATGGAACGCGCCCTCGGCTAGGGTGCGGCGATGGACGAGCTGAGGCACCTGTTCCGGCGCGCCGCCGACCACGCGGCCGACTACCGGCTGTCGCTGCCGGAGCGGCCGGTCGGCGTACCCGTGGACCAGGCCGTGCTGAACGAGGCGTTCGCCGGCCCGCTGCCGGACGCGCCCACGCCGCCCGAGCGGGTCCTCGCGGAGCTGGTGGCCGCCGCCGAACCGGGACTCGTGGCCACCGCCGGGCCGCGCTACTTCGGCTTCGTCGTCGGCGGCGCCTCCCCGGCCGCGACCGCCGCCGACATGCTGGCCGCCGGATGGGACCAGATCGCGTTCAACGCGGTCACCTCCCCCGCCGCGGTGGCCGCCGAGACGGCCGCCGGGACCTGGCTCAAGGAGTTGCTCGGCATCCCGGCGACCGCGTCGACCGGTTTCGTCACCGGCGGCCAGGCCGCCAACACCGCAGGGCTCGCCGCCGCCCGCCACCAGGTGCTCGCCGACGCCGGCTGGGACGTGGAACGACGCGGCCTGCCCGGCGCGCCGGCGGTCCGCGTGTTCGCGGGCGCCGAACGGCACGCCACCATCGACAGGTCGCTGCGCCTGCTCGGCCTCGGCACCGACGCGCTGCACCCGGTGTCCACCGGCCCGCAGGGCGCGATCGACCCGGACGCGCTGGCGGCGGCGCTGCGCGACGCCGGTCCCGGCCCGAGCATCGTGTGCCTTCAGGCTGGCAACGTGAACACCGGTGCGTGCGACGACCTGCGCCGCGCCTGCGACCTCGTCCACCGGCACGGCGGGTGGGCGCACGTGGACGGCGCGTTCGGGCTGTGGGCGGCCGCCAGTCCGGCCACCCGGCACCTGGTGGACGGGCTGGAGACGGCCGACTCGTGGGCCTGCGACGGCCACAAGTGGCTGAACCTGCCGTACGACACGGCGTTCGCGTTCTGCGCCCGGCCCGACGTGCACGCGGCGGCCATGTCGTACGCGGCCGCGTACCTCGTGGGTTCCGGCGGTGCGCCCGCGGGCGCGGACCTGACCGCGGAGTCCTCGCGCCGCGCCCGTGGGTTCGCGGTCTGGGCGGGCCTGCGGGAGCTGGGCCGCGACGGCGTCGCCGCGCTGGTCGAGCGGTGTTGTGCGCTGGCCCGGCGGTTCGCCGACGGGCTGACCGCGGCCGGGTTCGAGGTGGTGAACGACGTCGTGCTCAACCAGGTGCTGGTCGGGTTCGGCGACGACGCGCGCACCGACCGGGTTGTGGCCGCCGTGCAGGCCGACGGGACGTGCTGGGCGGGCGGGACGACGTGGCGGGGACGGCGGCTGATGCGGATCTCGGTGTCGAACGCGACCACGACGGAGGCCGACGTGGACCGGTCCGTGGCGGCGATCGCCCGGCTGGCCCGCTGAGCGGCGTCAGCCGGCCAGACGCAGCAGGTGCCGCCCGGGGAAAGGGCCGCCGTGCTCCCGCTCCCAGGTGGCGAGGTGACGCTTCTTCTCCTCCGGCGAGGGCGCGAGGAAGTCGAAGTAGGCGAGGATGACCGTGCGGGCCTCGTCGACCGTGTACGACGCCCCCGACGGCACCGGTCCGAGGCTGTCCACGCTGACGCCGGTCGGCGTGCAGCGCACCACCGCGGAGTTGCCCTCGTACTCCTCGTAGTCCGAGCGCCCGGACATCACGTCGTCGATGCACTGCAGCAGCTCGAGGCAGTCCGGGGCGTAGGTCTGGATGTCGCTGACGAGCTGGGAGGCGAACGGGCGGAAATGCGCGTCACCGCTGGTCATGGTGGGCGCGTCGTTCTGATTGCGCCCGAACTGGATGTCACCCACAGCTAGCGTCCCCCCACCGGCCAAGCCGAGTACCACGTCGTGCCACCGGGATTGTAGAAGCCCTCGACGAGCAGCCCGTTGGCCCTCCCCTGCCATTTGTTCGGGTCGTCCGGGTGCGGGCCGCCGGACCGGAACGCGCCCTCGATCGTCTCGTCGACCCGCTGCGGCGTCCAGTTGTCCGGGAAGAAGGTGCTCGAACCGCGCTTCTGGCGCCAGACCCCGCCGTCGTCCTGCACGTCGACGCGGGCGCGGTACGTGCCGTCGGCGTGCCGTTCGAGGATCATCTCGCGGCCGTCCGCGTCGACGCGGACCCGGGCACCCGGCGGGTTCTCCCCCATGAACCGGTGGTGGAAGCCGGTACCCCGGGGCGGATTGGCGTTGGTGTTCACGTGACCGCGGAAGATGTGCGCGTAGCGGCGGTGCCGCATCCGGGCCCGGAGCCACTTCTCGACCGGCGTGAAGAGACCGGCCTTTCCCCGCTTACCCACCGAGCACCGCTTCGGTGGCCATGTTCAGCAACTGGTCGATGAGGACACCGGTGATGAGCTTGAAGATCGGGATCTCCAGCAGTGAGGCACCGAAGGTGACCACCGCCGTGGCGACCGCCTGCGCGATCTGGATGGCCAGGAGCGTCAGCTGCACGATCACGTTGATCTTCAACGCCAGGACGATCCCGGCGCACACCATGAGCCCGGTTCCGATGAGCGCCGCCGCGGAGGCCCCGTCGTCCAGGTTGGTCTTCGCCGAGTCGGCGGCCTGCCAGCTCGTCTGGAAACGTTCGATGGCGTCGTCGCGGTTCTGGGTCCACATCTGCTGCGCCGACCGGTCGGCGTCGGCCACCGGAGCACGGAGCCGGTCCGGGAAGGCCAGCCACGCCTGGCCCATCTCCAGCAGCTTCGTCTCGTCGGCCTCGGGCCAGGTGTAGCCGAGCATGCCGAGCAGTGACACCAGCTCTCCGGGCAGGGTCATTCCCATGTCAGCCGAGCACCTCACGGAAGCGGCCGAGACTCTCGGTGATCATGCGTTCGGTCTCCTGGTAGTTGAGGCCCATCACCCGGCTCAGCTTCCCGATGTCCTCGATCTCGACGAGGTTCGCGTCGTAGCTCTCCAGCGCCAGGTCGCGGATCGTCTCGTACACCATCCCGATGAGCGAGCCGAGGTCGTCGTTGCCCCACGGGGTGCCGAAGGCCGCCAGCTCGGCGTCGAACGCGGACAGCGCGGCGCGCAGACGCTGCGCGGAGGCGACGATGTCGTCACCCGCCCCGATGATCGATTCGGGATCGATCTCGATCTCGCGAGCCATCAGCGCTCCTCTCCGTCGGTCATCGTCCCGGTTCCCGGATGGTCTGCATCACGCCGGTCAGCGCGCCGGTGAGCGCGGACATCTGGCGGACGCTCGCCTCCTGAAGGTCGCGCAGCCGCGCGTCGAGCGCGGCCGAGCCGATCCCCTGCGGCGCCGCCGCCGGGGGGATCTGCTCCAACGCGCGGTTGACCGCGAGCACCACCGACTCGCCGAGCTCCGCCGAGGTGAGCCGGCGGGGCGGGCGGGTGACCTCCAGGCGGGTCAGCCGGGCCGTGCCGTCGACCTCCGCGCGCACGGTCCCGGCGTCATCGGACCCGCTCCACCGCTCGTCCCCGCCGTCCTCGGGCGGCGTGCCGCCGGTCGCGGCGCCCAGCACGTCCATGACCTGGTGCAGGAGGTCCGCCGGCCCGTTCGCCGGGAGATCCCCGCCGAGCCCGGTGGCCGGACCGGCCTTGGCGACAGCGTCGGCGATCGCGCCGTGGAGACGGCGCATCGCCGACTCGCTCTCGGCGAGGACGGCCCCGAGGCTTCCGGCCAGCGCGGGCAGGTCGGGTGCCGGCTCGCTGCTCGCCAGGCTGCTGCGGGACGCGGTCAGCGCGTCGTTCACCGCCTGCTCGACCAGGCGGCCCAACTCGTCCTCGGACAGCCGCATCAACGGCGCCGCCAGCTCGACGGCGCGCAGCCTCCCGTCCTCCGCCGTCACCTCGACCTGGCCGTCGGCGGCCCGGCCGTGCGCCTCGGCGGTCACCCCGCCGGTGGTGTGGCCGTCGGTGGTCACGCCACCGGCGGGGTGCGCGCCGGCGCGCAGGGCCGCCAGCTCCTCGCGGTAGCCGGAGACGCGCAGCGCGTAGTCGTCGGCCGCGGCGTCCTGCGTCATCCCGTTGCCTCCCCGTCACGGTCAACCAGACCCTAGCAACGCCCGGCACGCGGAGATGTCCCTCCACAGGGGAGCGCGCTCATCGCCGTGCCGTCACGGGGCCCACACGAAGCGCTACCGGTTGCTACCGTGTCGGGCACCGTTGTCCTCTGGGGAGGGTCGTCATGTGGGCGGACGAGGCCGCGCTGGACGCGGCGGCACGACGGCTCGACGAGTGGGAGTCGTCGCTGACCGACCGGGCGGCACGCGCCCGTGACCTCTCCGCCCGCACACAGGCGCTGACCGGCACCGCCCGCAGCGCCGACGGGCTGGTCGAGGTCACCGTCGACGCGTCCGGGCTGCTCACCGGCCTGCGACTCGACGAGCGCGTCCGGCAGCACTCCGCCGCACACACCGCCCGCCAGATTCTCGCCGTCACAGGGGACGCCCGCACCGACCTGCTGCGACGGCTCACCGAGGCCACCACCGAGACACTCGGCGCGGAGGACCCGGCCGCGCGGGCGATCATCGAATCCCACCAGCGGCGGCTCGCCCCCGACCCGGGCACGCCGGATGCCGCCCGGTGACGGTCTCCAGGTCGACCCGGACGACCTGACCGCGCACGCCGCCCACCTCGTCCGCTGCGCCGACGGCATCGACACCGCCCGGCAGGCCGGCCAGCACGTCCGGCTGAGCGCCGACGCGTACGGGCAGCTCTGCGCGATCATGCCGGTCCTGCTCGACGGCCTCCAACGGACGCTCACCGACGGCATCGGCACCGCCGCCACCTCCGTCCGTGACACCGCCGAGAAGGTGCGCGTCAGTGCCGAGCGCTACCGCGCCTCCGACACGCACGCCGCCGACCTGCTCGACCGGGTACGGCAGCGGCGGTGACCACGAACCCGCTGGTCGCCGCCGCGGCGGACTCCGGACCGAGTCCCTGGGCCGGCGTGTGGATCTGCGAGGACATCGAACTCATCGCCCAGGGCGTCCGCACCGGCAGCTGGATCGACAGCAGCCTGGGCGTCGTCAGCGCCGGCCTCGACGCGCTCGCCCTCGTGTCCGACCCCGCCGGGATCCTCCTCCAGTACGGCATCGCCTGGCTCATCGAGCACGTCAAGCCGCTCAGCGAGGCCCTCGACTGGCTCGCCGGCGACCCCGCCGAGATCACCGCGCACGCCCAGACCTGGCGCAACGTCGCCGCGTCGCTGCGCGACGACGCCGCCGAGCTGGCCCACGCCGTACGCACCGAGGTCACCGGCTGGACCGGCGCCGCCGCCACCGGCTACCGCCGCTGGGCAGCCGAGCAGCAGCAGGCCGTCACCGGGCTGGCGCAGGGCGCCGAGGTGATGGCAGCGATCACCGAGGGTGCCGCCGGCCTGGTCGCGGCCGTGCGGCTGCTGGTCCGCGACGCCATCGCCGCCTGCGTGTCCCGGCTGATCGTGTACGCGGCCGAACTGGTCGCCACGGCAGGGCTGGCGACGCCGCTGGTGATCGAGCAGGTGACGACGACCGTGGCGTCGTGGGCGGCGCGGATCGGGCGGTTGCTGCGGGGGTTGCTGGCGAGTCTGCGGCGGCTGATGCCGGAGATGCGCCGACTCGGCGACCTGATCGGAAAGCTCCGGGACGCGCTGCGCCGCTTGCGAACGGCCGAGCCCGAAGCGGGAGACCTGAACCGGGTACGCGGCAAGGGACGCGGACCCCGCATGCCGATGACCATGGAGTCGGTGCAGCAGATCGCGGCGAAGTACGGCATCGAGGTCTCCGACATCCGGTTCGTGATCGACAAGGGAAGGTCGGGGATTCACGGAGTGACCAGGGCTGACCAGTCGGTCATGCTCTGCCGGAACGCCTTCCACAGCGAGGAGGACCTCGCCCGTACGCTCGCGCATGAGCGGTTCCACGTCGAGGAACTCCGCGCAGGACGTCCGTATCCCCGAAACCGTGACGAGGCGATCGCGTTCGAGGATCGTGCCTATGCTCACGAGGACCAGTGGTGGGGAAACCACCCGGTCAGACCGGAGGACTAGCTGGTGGCTTCATTCGACGAGTGGCTCGACGCGTACGAGGTCGTCTACCGCGCCCTGCCCGCCGAGTCCGACCACCGGTGCCCGAACTGCGGTCACCGGACCCTGCGGATGGTGTTCACCGGGCCCCCGGGCACCGGGTACGGCTACGTCTCGTTCTGGTGCGACACCTGTCTGGAGGGCATCCACGTCTCCCGGGCTCCGGTTCCCGCCGGGGTGACGGCCCTCTCCACTGCCGCACCGCTCGAAGAACGCACCAAAGGCATCCCCAACTACCGCTTGGTGACGTAGCTGTCGCTGGTCAGCCTGAACCCACGCCCGGGCCGGCGATCCCGTGCTGCAACCGGACAATGACCCGCTCGGTCACCACGTCCGCTCCGCCGAGGGCGTCGCGCACGTCGGTGGCGAACGCAGCGCGCTGCCGCGAGGACGGCAGGTGTTCGGCGGACATGGCGGAGAAGACGCCGCCGACCATGTCGTCGACGGTGAGCGGCGCGTCGTACCGCACCGATGTCTCCTCGTACCGATAACCGGCACCCACGAGCGCCTCCCGGTTGCGCCGACGCCCGGCCTCGTCGGTCTGGCATCTTCCGGTCACCGGGTGGCCGAGCATCCGTTCCAGGCAGCCGCACAGTGCGGCCGACCATTCGGTGTCCTGCATCCACAGCGGTTCGCCGTTGGTGACGACGGCGATGCCACCTCCTGGGCGCAACAACGGCCGGGCCGCCGCGAACAGGGCGTCGCGGTCCATGAAGTGAATGGCGACGGCGACGGTCAGCGCACCGACCGTCCGCCCGCCCAGAAGCCGGGACAGCGCGGGCACGTCACCATCGCTGCCGAGCACCCAGGTGGCGTTGGCGGTCCCCCGGTCCACTGCGGTTCGCCGGGCGATCGCCAGCATGTCCGGCTCGGGATCCATGCCGATGACCGCGCCCACCCGGTCGGCGAGCGGAATGCTCAACTGACCGGTGCCGCAGCCGAGGTCGACCACCGTGTCGTCGGCACCGAGCTGGAAGGCTGCCGCCAGGGCGTCGAGCACCTCGGGCGGATAGCCGCGCCGATGCCGTGCGTAGTAGGTCGCCACCTCACCGCCGAAGCCCGTCGCCATGCCGGCAGCCTGCCCGCTGCGACCGTCCCGAGGCCAGCCGTTCTGCTCAGGGCACGCTCCGACACGCCCAACGCCGCGCTCGTCCCCCGTGCGAGCTACCCGTAAGTGTCCACCGCACGGTGACGATTCCCTGCCTGCGAATCCATAGCGTTCCAGGTGAACCGCGGCGCCCCGGCCGCGGACCTTCCGAAGGAATCGTCATGCGTGTGGTGAAGCAGTTCTTGGCCGTCGTCGCGGTCGGTCTCGTCGGCAGCCGGGCGGTCGTCGCGGCACAGGACAACGCCGGGCTCAGCCTGATCCTCGGCGTCGCGACCGCCGCGGCCGCGATTCTGGTGTACGGGTGGGTGGTGCGCCGTACCGAAGGTCGCGAGGTCACGGAGCTGGCCCGGCACGGCGCTGCCGCCCGGCTCAACCGCGGGGTGCTGATCGGGTTCGCCATGTTCGCGGCGGTCATCGTCAACATCGCCCTCATGGGCGGCTACCACGTACACGGCCTCGGCTCGGTGTCCGGCGCGGTGGGCATGGTCGGGTTCATGGCCGCCGCGGCGGTGACCGAGGAGCTGATGTTCCGTGGCCTGCTGTTCCGCCTGGCCGAGGAGCGGCTCGGTACGTGGCTCTCGCTGCTGCTGACCGGCGTACTGTTCGGCCTGATGCACCTGCTGAACCCGGACGCCAGCCTGTGGGGCGCCACCGCCATCGCGATCGAGGCCGGGTTCATGCTGGCGGCCTGCTACGCCGCGACCCGCAACCTGTGGGTGCCGATCGGCCTGCACTTCGGCTGGAACTTCGCCGCCGGCGGCGTCTTCGGCGTCGTCGTCTCCGGCAACGGCGAGTCGGCGGGGCTGCTGGACGCCACCACGTCGGGTTCGACGCTGCTCAGCGGCGGCGACTTCGGGCCGGAGGGCAGCCTCTACACGGTGGCGGCCGGGGCGGCGCTGACTGTGATCTTCCTCTGGCTGGCCCACCGCCGAGGCCACGTCGTGCGGCGCCGCCGCCGCGCGGTCGAGGCCCCGGCGGAGAGCGTTACGGTCTCCTGATGATCACCCGACGGATGTTCCCGGACTCGTGGCGGCACTGGCCCGTCACGGTCCGGGATCTCCCGCTCGCGCTGGTGATCGCGCTCGCATCAGTGACCCCACCGCTGCGTGGCATCGGAACGCAGCTCGGCGACCTGCCCGCCCGGCCGTTCGACGCGCTGACCGTGGTGGTGATCGCGCTGGAGTGCCTTCCGCTGGCGCTGCGCCGCAGCCGGCCGGCGCTGTCCCTCGCCCTGGTGTCCCTCGGCTTCGCGCTCGACCAGGTACGCGCGTACCACACCTTCGCGGGCGCCGCGCTCGCCGTCGCGCTGGTGAGCGCGGGCGCCCACCTGGACCGGGGCCGCCGTACGACGGTGCTCGCCGGCTCCCTCGCGTACGTCGGACTGGCCGTCGCCCTGGACCGGCAGGGATCGACCGAAGGCGTGGTCGGCTTCACCACGTTCTACCTGCTGCTGGCGCTCGCCTGGGGCACCGGGTCATGGCTGCGGCAGAGCCGCGCCGCCGAGGCCGAGCGCCGCCGCCACGTCGCCGAGACCGCCCGCGCCGCCGAACGCGCCCGCATCGCCGGTGAACTGCACGACGTGGTGACCCACCACGTGACGGCGATGGTGGTGCAGGCCGAGGCGGCCCGCTACCTGACCGCCGCGCCCGACCGCCTCGACGCCGCCCTGACCGCCGTCACCGACACCGGCCGCCGCGCCATCGGCGACCTGCGGGTGCTGCTCGACGTGCTCAACCCCGACCACGGTACGGAGGCACGCACCCCGCCCGTCGGCGAGCTGCACGCCCTGGTGGAGCAGACCCGCCAGGCCGGGCAGCCGGTGGAGTTCACGCAGGAGGGCAGCCCGGCGGAGGTGACCGGCGGCGCGGAGGTGGCCGCGTACCGGGTGGTGCAGGAGGCGCTGACGAACGCGCTCAAGTACGCCCACGGCCGTCCCACCGCCGTCCACGTACACCATGGCGACCGGGAGATCACTGTGGAGATCAGCACGGACGGTCCCGGCACACGCGCCGCGGGTCCGGGCGGAAGCGGACGCGGCCTGGCCGGGCTGCGCGAGCGTGTCACGCTGCTCGGCGGCGAGTTCGACGCCGGGCGCCGGGCGGGCGACGGCTTCGTCGTCCGGGCGCGCATCCCCACCGGGAGCGCGTCGTGACCGCGCCGATCCGGGTGCTCGTCTGCGACGACCAGGCCCTGATCCGTACCGGATTCGCCACCATCATCGGCGCGCAGCCGAACATGGAGGCGGTGGGTGAGTGCGGGGACGGCCGCGCCGCGGTCGACCTCGCCGGCCGCCTGCGGCCCGACGTGGTGGTGATGGACGTCCGCATGCCGGTGCTCGACGGCATCGAGGCGACCCGCCTGCTGGCCGGCGCGGGCGTCGCCCACCCGGTCAAGGTGCTGGTGGTGACGACGTTCAACCTCGACGAGTACGTCTACGAGGCGCTGCGCGCCGGCGCGAGCGGGTTCCTGCTCAAGGACGCCCCACCGGCGCAGCTGCTGCACGGCATCCGCACCGTCGCCTCCGGCGCCGCGCTGCTGGCGCCCGAGGTGACGCGGCAGCTCGTCGGCCGGTACGCCGCGCGGATCCGCCCGGCCGAGGGCACGCCTGCGGATGTCGGGCTGACGCCGCGTGAGCTGGAGGTGCTGCGGCTGATCGCCGACGGGCTGTCGAACAGCGAGATCGCGGCGCGGCTGGTGATCAGCCAGGAGACGGTGAAGACGTACGTGTCGCGGATCCTCACGAAGCTGGACCTGCGGGACCGGGTGCAGGCGGTGGTGTACGCGTACCGCACCGGCCTGGTCACCTGATTCGCGGGCCGCGGACGCGGTCAGCTCAGTAGCGATCGCGGCCGTGCCGCACAGTGCCGCTGGTCTAGTACTCCAGCCGCACTTCCGTTGACCGTGTTTGCGCAGCTAGGACCGCAGATGCGGATCAGGCGTCAGAGTACACGATCGTCCACCGTAGACTGCC